>NZ_DASSAB010000037.1:0-24250 GCF_035685805.1 Dyella sp. | reverse complement strand
GCGCCCGGTGAGCGCCGAGCGCACCTCGGACATCTCGCGCGAGCGGTCGCGCAGACGGGGCACGAAATAGCTGAGGAAGACGGCGTAGCCCAGGAACCAGAGCATGACGGGAACCGCCAGCCGGACATCGCTGGAGGACATCAGGAAGATGGCGCTGCCGCCGTAGACGAAGATGTACCAGACCGCATTGGTGCCGGCGACGACGCTTTCGCGCAGGGCCGGGCCCGTCTGCATGATCCGGTTGGCGATGCGCCCGGCAAAGTCGTTCTGGAAGAATCCCAGGCTCTGGCGGATCACGTAACGATGGTTCTGCCAGCGGATGCGCCCGGTCAGGCCAGGCACGATGGCCTGGTTCACCAGCAGGTCGTGCAGCCCCGACAGCACCGGCCGCAGCACCAGCGCCACGAAGCCCATCCACACCAGCGTGCGGCCGTGCAGGCGGAAGAAGTCCGCTGCCGGGGTGGCGTTGGCCATGTCCACGATGCGCCCGATGTAGCCGAACAGCGCCACCTCGATCAGCGCGAAGCCGAGCCCCACCAGCAACGTGATGAGGAAGATCGGCCACACCTGGCGCAGGTAGAACGCGTAGAACCGCCCCACCGTGGCCGGCGGCATGGCGTCGACCGGCTCCTTGAACGGGTCGATGAGGTTTTCGAACCAGCGGAAGAGCATGAAAAGTCTCGTGTGTGCAAGGGGCGCGGCGTAGGGGCCGGCCGAAAAGGCAGCCTGCGCGCGACACCGTCCATCCTGTTTTCCAGCGCGCTAGTCTAGACCGTCGGAACCACGCGGCAGGCCCGCAGCGAAACCCGGCCAGGATGCCGAGCACATGCCCCACCTCCGCGCCAAAAAAAACTCCGCCCCCGCCCGCCACGCGCGCAGCCATCGCCGCCACGAAGCGGTCGTCTGCGCAGGCATCGCCATCGCCCTGCTGGTCGCCGGCTGGCTGAAGAGCGTGCACGAGCGGAAGGAGGACGCGACATGGCCGGTCGCTTACGGCAAGGTCGTGGCCTTCGGCTCGGCCTGTGGCTATCCCTCCACCGGAGGTCGACACGGCGAGTGCAGGTCTTTCCCCTGGGTGCAATTCACGACAAGCGAGGGGCGGTCGGTCACCTTCCGCTCCCATGTCGGACAACGGGAGCCGGCCTTCGAGCAAGGCCAGGGCGTTCGCGTGCGATACGACCCGCGCAGTCCGGATGTGCGCGACAGCGCCTTCATCGTGGATTACGGCCTGCGTGTCTCCACGTTTCTCTATCGGCTTGCGTTGGCCGCCGCCGCGGTGACCGGCCTGCTCGCACTGATGAATTCCGGCCGCACTGACCGCAAACCGTAACGGCCGCGACATGGCAACCGCAGGAGCCGGTGCCGATGACCCGCAAGCGGGGATCCGCGCTGGCGCGGAGAATCCCCGGGCGAGGCGAGCCGATCGGCCAGCCGCGTGGGCTCGGGCCGCTCGCCGCCGCGGCCGCAGGCGAGCGCCTGCTGCGTGCTGGGGCGAGGCCGGCGCGAGACGCGGCGAGCGGACCTGCGGTCTGATGCTTTCCTTGCTGCGCAGCGCCCTGCCGATCCCCTGCCGTTTGCAGATCGGCGCTGCGGCCCGCCTCGGCACTGCATGGCTGACGAGCCACGTCCCTCGCCGGCATCGCCATGTCGCAAACACCGGCGGACAGCCGCGGGCAAAACGAGGCATCGCCTTCGGCGACGCGTTTCACCCGACGCTGGACCCGTCGCGCGCCGCGCCTGTTTGCGGGATCGATCCGGAATGTGCCTCGACAGGTGACAGTAACGCTCGCCGCGCTCGCCGCGCTCGCCACGACGACCGAGCGCTGCCGGGACTAGCGACGACGTCTAGCGGCGACGTCTTGCACGAGTGGCGGCAATCACCACGAAGACAGCGATGAAAACGGCGATGGCGGCGGCGAGCATGACGAGTCCTTGAACGCGGGATGGATGGGTGTTCATTGCCGACGCTTTATCGCCGTCGGCGGCGGGCTCACTGTGATGGCTGACGCGGCGCCCGCAGGTCGCGCCCGTTCTGGTGCAGCACAAGCGCAACGACCTTGCCGGTGGCGTCACGCTGGAAATCGATCTGCGCATCGACGTCGGTATAGAAGAAGTGGTCCTGCGCGCGCGCGTAGACCGGAAGCGCGGCCTGACCGGTGAGCTGCACGCGCAGTTGGCCGCCGTCGACGCTGACCGCGAACTGCACACCGGGTGACAGCGTGTAGCGCCCGACGTAGTCCTTGAGCACGGCCGGGGCGAGCGGCACGGCGCGGTCGCTGCCGTTCTGGTGCAGCACCAGGCCATCGACCTTGCAATCGTTGCCGCGCCGAAAGTCGATGCCGATAGGCGCGACCTTGGCGAAGAACACATCGCGCGCGCTCGCGAAAGTGGGAAACGCGCCCTGCCCGGTGGCCTGAGCGAACAGCTGCGCCTCGCGCCGGAACACGCGGAGCACGAAGCCGGGCGCGAGCGGGTAGCGGCCGACGTAGTCGTCCAGCTGTGCCGGCGGCAGGGTCACCGCCTTGTGTGCGACCGGCACCGGCAGTGACGGCACCAACGCCGCGAAGCCGAGGTCCTGCGGCGCGCCGACGCCGTTGGCGAGAATCACCACGCCGCGCCGGCCATCGGCGGTGAAGCCGATGAAGCTGGCGTAGCCGCCGGTCTCGCCGTTGTGCCAGATCACGTCGCCGGCCTCGGTGTGACGGGTCATCCAGGCCAGGCCGATGCGGTCGTCACCGCCGATGGCGCGGCGTGGCTCGTGCGCCAGTCGCAGTGCAGCGCCCAGCGGCGTCTTCACCCGCCCCATGTTGGCCTGCAGATAACGCAGCATGTCGCTGCCGTCGCTGAGCAACGCCCCGGCGCCGGCCAGTGCCTGCCACGACCAGTGAACGGCAGGCTGCCCCGCTTCGTCGTGGCCGGGCGCGAGCCGCGCGCGCAAGGCGGTGGTGAGCTTCACATCGGTAGAGGCCATGCCCAGCAGAGCGAGCACGTCCCGATGCAGCAGCGCACCGTAGGAGAGGTTTGCGTGTTCGGCCAATGCTTCACCGAGCAGGCCGAAGCCGAGGTTGGAATATTCGTACGACGCGCCGGGATCGCGCGCAAGCGTGTAGCTGGCGAGGAAACGTTTCAGGCGGGCCGAGTCGTAGTCGGCGTACGGATCGTCCAGATCCGTTGGCTGCAGATTGCCGGGCAGGCGCGGCAAGCCCGAGAACTGCTCCGCCAGCAGGCCCAGCGTAATCACGTGGCCATCGCGCGACGGCAGCTGGAAATCCGGCAGCAGCCCGGCCACGGGCGTGTCGAGCGTGAGCGGTGTGGTCTGCACGTCGTGCGCCAGCACGGCGGCGGTGAAGGTCTTGGTGATCGAGCCGATCTCGAACACGGTGGCGGCGTTCGGGGCGCGCCCGTCGGCGAGCTTGCCGAAACCCGCGATCTGGGTGTGATCGCCGTCCACCATCACCACCACCATGGCGGGATAGGTGCCCGCCTCGGTCAACCGGGTGGCGGCGTCGGCGATGCGCGCCGGGAGCACCGGTGCGCCGCTCGCCGCCTGCGCGGCTGCCATCCTGGGCACCAGCGCGGCGGCGAGCAGGCAAAGACAAGGCAGTTTCATCGGATCATTTCCTTTTCGCGGAGGGCGCGGTGTCGGGCAGTTCCTGCATGACCGCCGCAAGGCGCTGGCGGTAGTCGGCGAGCGCCTTGCGGCCGGCCGCAGTCATGCGCAGCTCGGTCAGCGGACGCTTGCCGCGGAAACGCTTGATCACTTCGATCAGGCCAGCCGCCTCCAGCTTGCTCATGTGACTGGACAGGTTGCCCTTGCTCAGCCCGCTCACGGTTTCGAGGAAGGTGAACTCCACCTCCTTCGCGTTGGCCAGCACCGCGAGAATCAGCAGACGGGCCGGCTCATGCACCAGCCGATCCAGCGCCATCACGGCGCCCAGGCCGCTCGCCTCGGTCACGCTGGCGTCGCCAGTTGTTGCAGGCGGCGCTCGATCTGCCGGTAGCGCCGATGCTCGACCATTCCGAGCCCGATCATCGCCAGCGCGGCCAGCGGAAACTCCAGCGCGATGAGCGCCATCAAGGTGGACTGGGGGTCGTGCGTAGCGCCGATCAGCGGGTAGGCGAAGCCGGCGCTGACCACCGCCGCCTGGCAGAACAGGAACACCCCGACTATGAAATCGAGCGGGCTGCGCAACCAGCGCCAGGCTGCCAGCGGCAGCAGCCACAGCACCAGCAGATACCCGAGGTCGCCCGCCGAAAGCGCCGACAGGTGCGGCCAGACCGGCGACAGGCGCTTCCAGCTGACCAGCCCGGCGACCAGCACCGTCACCACCACGCCGGCGACGTGAACCCGCCGTGCGGCGGCAGCGGGCTGCTCCTCCACATGACCGAAGCGCTGGTAGAACCGATGGGTCAACCACCATTTGCTCAGCAGCCAGAGCGCGGGGACGGCGATCAGCGTGGCGCGCACCAGCGGCGTCAGCGGCAGCAGCGCGCCGGCGAGATACGAAAACAGGCAGAGCACGCCACCGAGCACCGAACCCACGCCGCCGGCACTGCGCGAATAGCGCGCGTAGCTCCGGGTGAGCGACTCCACTTCATGCAGGTGGTCCTGGGCATTCGAGGTCATGGCAAGGTCCGATCGGCTTGTTGCAAACAGGTTTGCATTACAAACCGCTTTCGTCAACTACCGGTCGGTCGGCACGTGGTCGGTCAACCGCCACGGCAACGCTGACGCGCTGCCTCTCGTCGCGATGGCGCCGCGAGCAAAGTTTCAGAGATCCCGTCGTGATGCGATGCGGTCAGCCCACCGCGTGGGCTCGGGCAGCTTGTAGCCGCGGCCGCAGGCGAGCACCTGCTGCACAGCCGTGGCGTGGCTGACGCGGTGCCCCGGCGAGACGATCAGCGGCTTGATGCCGTCCTTGCTGCGCAGCGCCGTGCCGATCAAGCGGCCGCGATGGATCAACACCGCCTGGTCGCCGCGCTGCGGGCCCACCGGGTCATGCTTGCCCACCAGTACCTTCTTCGCCACGCCGATGGCCGGCAGGTCGGTGACCACGCCCAGGTGCGCGGCGATGCCCAGACCCCGCGGATGCGCCACGCCGTGGCCGTCCACCAGGATCAGGTCCGGCACCTCGGGCAGCTGCGCCAACGCCTCCAGCACGGCCGGCAGCTCGCGGAACGACAGCAGGCCCGGGATGTACGGCATGCGGGTCGGCAGGCGCGCCAGCGCGTCCGCCACGGGCTGCATGCTGGCCGCGTCGAGCAGCACCGCAGACGCCCGGGTCACCGCGCCGCCCTGCTCGAAGCCGACGTCCACGCCCGCGATCAGCCGCGGCGGCGGCAGCTCGTCATGCAGCCGCACGCCCGCGGCCAGCTCGCTCTGCAGCGCGCGCGCACGCGCCACGTCGCCGTCCCAGGCAAGCCACTGCGGATCGATGTCGAACGGATGGCGCATCGGCGCAGACTGAACGCCCGCCGTTGAACGCATCGTCAACGCGCCGCGCCGGATTGACCCCCCGCGGGCGCGCTCCGATCATGCCCGGATGCCTACCCTGCTTCGTCTTGTCCTGATCGTCCTGCTCGCCTGCGCCAGCGGTACCACGCTGGCCCGCCAGGCTGCCGCCGCGCCACCGGTTGCGCCCACCCCGGCGCAGGCGCTGGACCAGCTGCGCGACCAGCTCGACGGGATCAGGAAAGCGCTGGCGGACAAGCCGGCCACGCAGCAGCTGGCCGACCTGCGCGGGCAGGCGCTGGCAGTGCAGGAACAGGCCGCGCAGGTCGCCGTGGCGCTGGCACCGCAGGAACAGAGCCTGCAGGCGCAACTGGCGGTACTGGGCCCGGCGCCGGTCAGCGGAGCGCCTGCCGAGGCGGTGGAAGTGAGTGCGCAGCGACGCAAGCTGGACCGCGCCAAGGCCGACCTCGATGCCCAGGTCAAGCAGGCGCAGCTGACCAGCCAGGAGGCGACGCAACTCGCCGCACAGCTCACCGACCAGCGCCGCAACGAATTCCAGGCGCGCCTGGCCGAACGCACCACCACCCCGTTCGGTCGGGCGTTCTGGAGCGATGCGGTGCGCAGCCTGCCGGCGGACCTTCGCCGCCTGCGCGGCCTGGGCGCAGACCTGCGCGCCGCGCTGCACGCGGCGTGGCAGCCACCCAACCGCACGCCGTTCGTGCTGTGCCTGGTCGCGGCCGCGCTGCTGCTGGGCGTGGGGCGCTGGCTGCTCGAGCGCCAGCTGCTGCGACTGACCCAGAACCGCATGCCGGCCGGCCACCTGCGGCGCAGCGCGATGGCGCTGGCGGTGGCCGTGCTCACGGCACTGAACACCGGGCTGGCCGCCCAGCTGGTGTACTGGTCACTGAACTGGAACGACCTGCTGGACGACGACCTCAGCCGACTGGCGCATCAACTGGTGCGGCTGGTGCTGCTCAGCGCGTACGTGGCCGGACTCGGGCGCGCGCTGCTCTCGGCGGTGCGACCGAGCTGGCGCCTGCCCAACCTCACCAATGCCGAGGCAACCGCCCTGCGGCCGTTCCCGTGGCTGCTGGCGGTAGCCGTTGCCGTGCTGGGCGCGGTGGAGGTGATCAACCACGCGATCAGCGCGAGCCTGGCCGCGAGCGTGGCCACCCGCGGCCTCATTGCGCTGGTGATCGGGGCGCTGCTGGGCACCATCGTGCAACGCCAGGCGCGCGCGCGGCGCGCGCTGCTGGCGGCGGGCACGCCGCCACCCAGCCGTCCGCTGTGGGTCGGCCTGTGTCTGGCCGCGGTACTGCTTGCCGCCATCGGCTGCGTGCTGGCGGTGGCGGCGGGCTATATCGCGCTGGCGTTTTTCGTGGCGATCAACACGGTCTGGATCGGCGTGGTGGTGGCCACGCTGTACCTGCTGATGCACGTGCTCAACGACAGCTACGAGCTGGTGCTGTCCCCGCGTGGGCGCAGCGGCCAGCGGATGCAGGCGGCCTTTGCGCTGGAGCCGGCGCGACTGGAGCAGACCCGCACCGTGCTGGCGGGCGTCACCCGCGCGCTGGCGGTGCTGGTGGCCGTGGGCGCAGTGGTCTCGCGGCTGGGCGCCAGCCCGGAAGACCTGTCGTCCAGCCTGAACGGCATCTTCCGCGGGCTCTCGTTCGGCGAGCTGACGCTGGCACCGCGTGACCTGGTGAAGGCGGTGCTGGTGCTGGTGATCGGCCTGATGGTCGTGCGCGCGCTCAAGCGCTGGCTCGACCAGGACCTGCTGCCCAGCACCGGCCTGGACGTGGGCATGCGCAGCTCGGTGGTGACCCTGCTCGGCTACGTCGGCGGCGTGCTGGTGTTCGTGATGGCACTGGCCACGCTGAAGGTGAGCCTGCAGAACATCACCTGGATCGCCAGTGCGCTGTCGGTGGGCATCGGCTTCGGGCTGCAGGCGATCGTGTCGAACTTCATCTCGGGGCTGATCCTGCTGGCCGAGCGGCCGGTGAAGGTGGGCGACTGGGTGAGCCTCAATGGCGTGGAGGGCGACATCCGCCGCATCAACGTGCGCGCCACCGAGATCCAGCTGTGGGACCGCTCCACCATGATCGTGCCGAACTCGCAGCTGATCACCCAGAACGTGCGCAACGTGACGCTGGGCAATGCGATGGGCCGGGCCAACTTCAAGGTGCCGATGCCGCTGGACACGGACGCGGCGCGGGCACGCGAGCTGATCCTGGAGGCGCTCAACGCGCACCCGGCCACGCTCGAAACGCCGGCGCCGTTCGTGCAGCTGGACAGCATCGACAACAACAGCATGATCTTCAATGCGTTTGCCTACACGCGCAGCCCGCGCGACGCCGGCAGCGTCAAGAGCGACCTGCTGTTCGCCGTGCTGGCCAGGCTGCGCGAGCAGAACCTGCCGCTGATCCGCCCGCAGGACATGCTGGTGCGCACCGTGCGCCCCTCACGCGCGACCGAGGTGTCGCCCGACCTGCCACCCTCGCCCTGAGCACGCCATGGGCTTTCTCCAGCACCGGCCGCCGGCACCGCTCGACCACCTGATCGAATCGATCTGGGACTGGGACATGCCGCTGGCCGAACACCGCCTGGAGCGGGTGCTGCCCAAGCCCGGGGCACAGCTCATCATCAACCTGCACGAAGACGAGACGCGTACCTATACCGACGACGCCGAGCGCCGCTGCGTGCGCGCCTCCGGCAGCGTGCTGGGCGGCCCGGTGATGAGCAGCCAGATCATCGACAGTGCCGAACAGGTGCGGGTGATGGGCGTGGTATTCCGGCCCGGCGGGGCGCACGCGCTGACCGGCGAGCACCAGCAGCCGATGCTCGGGCGCGACATCGACCTGGATGCCCTGTTCGGCACCGCGGCGCGCCAGCTGCGCCAGCGACTGCTGGAGACGCCGTCGGCAGCACGGCGCATCGCGCTGCTGCAGGCATGGCTGTCGCGCCAGCGTCGCGGGCCGGCGCTCGATCCGGCCGTCGCCCACGTGCTGGCAGCACTGGACCGCGTGCCGCAATGGGCGCGCATCGCGCCGCTGGTGAAGGAGACGGGGCTGTCCGAGGATCGCTTCGGCGAGCGCTTTCGTCGCCACGTCGGCATGGGCCCGAAGCGCTACGCGCGGCTGCAGCGCTTCCGCGCGGTGCTGGTGCAGGTGCATCGCGTACGCACGGTGGACTGGTGCCGCGTGGCGGCCGACGGCGGCTTTACCGACCAGGCGCATCTGGTGCGCGAGTTCCGCGCGTTTTCCGGGCTCACGCCGACCGCGTTCATGGCCCGGCGCGGCCCGCATCTCAACCATCTGGCGCTGGACTAGGCGCTCGGCATGGCCCGCGTGGCGGCACGACGCGCGGCGTGCAGGCGGTGCACCCCCCGCGTGTCCGGCCGTACAACCGTGCCGCCGCGGAAAAACGCCAAGACCGACCCGCGCAGCGCGCGCTACCGTGCCGGCACGATCAGCCGGCGCCGTCGCGTCGGCATCCCACCGTGCACCCTCACCAAGGAGCGAACGATGTCCCCCATCCATGGCAGCGCCATCATCCCCTGCCTGCGCTACCGCGATGCGAACGCAGCCATCGACTGGCTGTGCCGCGCGTTCGGGTTCGAGCGCCATGCGGTCCACCGCGACGAACACGGCGGGGTGCAGCACGCGCAGCTCAGCTACGGCGCCGGCATGGTGATGCTCGGGGAGGTGCGTGACAACGACTTCGGCCGGCACATCGTGCAGCCGGACCAGGTCGGCGGGCGGGAAACCCAGTGCGCCTGTGTCACCGTCACGGACTGCCGCGCCCACTACGAGCGGGCCCGCGCCGCCGGTGCAGACATCGTCGACGACTACGAGGAAAAGCCCTACGGCGGCGCCGGCTACAGCTGCCGCGATCCGGAAGGCCATCTGTGGTGGTTCGGCAGCTACGACCCGTGGCAGTCGCCGCAGGCGTAAGGCACGACGCTCAGGCCGGTACGGCGAGCGTCTCCAGCAGGCGGTTCCAGCGGGCGCCGACCCCCAACGCCCGTCCGGCCGCCTGCCGCTGCAGGACGCCCTGCTCCAGCAGTCGCTGCAGCAGCGCCGCACCCAGCGCACCGGCCAGATGCGGCCGTCGCTCGCTCCAGTCCAGGCAGCTGCGGCACAGCGGCCGGCGCTGTCGGCGCAGCGCGGGGACGTCGATCCCCTGACGCAGGCACCAGGCCTCGCCGTCCGCAGTGAGTCGTACCGCCTCGTCGATCCGTTCCAGGCAGCCGGCCGCGCACAGCGCGTCGAACAGCGCGGTGCCGCAACTGCCGGCGAGGTGGTCGTAGCACACGCGGGCAAGGCGCAGGGTGCCGTCGACCGGGCCGGTCGGCACCGTCGGCGGCGGCGCGGCATGAGCCATCAGGCCTTCCAGCAGGCCGGCCACCCCGGCGCCGCGCAGCCGGAAGTAGCGGTGGCGACCCTGCGGCAGGGCCTCCAACAGTCCCGCAGCGACCAGCCGCGCGAGGTGGCTGCTGGCGGTGGAAGCGGCGACCTCGCCGACCGCGGCCAGCTCGGTGGCGGTGAGCGCGCGACCGTCCATCAACGCCGACACCATGGCGGCGCGACGACGGTCGGCCAGGACCGCGGCAAGCGCGGCGATATCGGGCGCGGGGGACATGGTTCGATGGTGGTCGAAGCATGCTGCAGCGGCAAGCGGGACGATGCGGTTCCCCCTCACGGAGCACCTCGCCATGCCGTCCCGCGATCATCACTACCGTGCCGATGTCCAGTGGCACGGCAACACCGGCCGCGGCACCGCCGGATACGGCGATTACGCGCGCAGCTTTCGCGCCCGCATCGAGGGCAAGCCCGAGCTCACCGGCTCGGCTGACGCCGCCTTCGCCGGAGACCCGGCCGCGCACAATCCGGAAGACCTGCTGCTGGTGGCCCTGTCGGCATGCCACATGCTCACCTACCTCGCACTGTGCGCCCGCGCCGGCATCTGCGTGCTGGCCTATCGCGACCACTGCGAGGGCGTGCTGGCGCTCGACGCCGCGGGCAGCGGGGCGTTCCGCGAAGCCACGCTGCGCCCGCAGGTGGCCGTTGCCGCGAGCGACCACGTCGAGCAGGCGCGCGCGCTGCACGAGGCAGCGCACCGGGCGTGCTTCATTGCGCGTTCGTGCCGGTTCCCGGTGGCGCACCACGCGCAGGTAGGCACGCTCGCTGCGGAGGGCGCGGCATGAGCACAACCAGGCTGCACGACATCGCCCTGACCCTGCCGGACGTGCCCGGCGCGCTGGCCGGCATGGCCGAGGAGCTCGGCCGTGCCGGCATCAACATCCACGGCGGCGGCGCCTGGGTGGTCGGCGGTAGGGGCATCGCCCATTTCCTGGTCGACGACGGCGCCGCCGCACGGCGCGCGCTGGAGTCCGCGGGCGTCACGGTCGACGCGGTATGCGAGCCGCTGGTGCTCAGGCTGCAACAGGAGCGCCCCGGTCAGCTGGGGGCGCTGTGTCGACGCATGGCCGAAGCGGGCGTGAACATCCAGGCCCAGTACAGCGACCACGACCACCGGTTGATCCTGGTGGTCGACGACCCGGTCGCCGGCAGCGCGGTCAGCGCGGCGTGGCAACGGGCCGCGCCGTGAGCGGCGCTCAGGGCGTGCCTGCTGCCTGCTTCGGCTGCTTCGCGTCCGGCCGCGCCACGGCGTACATGTCCCAAGCGATCTGCTTGAGCAGGCCTTGCCGGTCCTTGCCCACGACGTAGAGATCGAAGTGGGTGCGGCCGGGAATGAAGCGGAACTCCGCCTTGGCGCCGAGGCGGTCCAGCACCGCCTCGAGCTTGTGCGCGGCGCCATCGAGATAGAACGTGTCGGCCGTGCCCACGTAGAGGTGGATCTTCCCGTCGAGGTTGTTCTTCAGCATCGGCCACTGCTGTTGCAGGCGATGGGCGATGTCGTAGTGCTCGCGCCAGTAGCCGACCACGGCCGGATCGACGTCACCGGTGTCGCGGTCGAACATCGGCACGGGCCGGCCGTCCTTGTCGCGCGGCGAGAACACCCACTCGAACGAGGCGAGCTGGCCGCCGTACGGGCCGAGCACGCGCTCCATCTGCGCGAACTGCTGGAACGTGCCGATGACCTTGCCCTCGTCGCGCACCAGCGGATACGGCGAGCCGTCGGCGCGGTGGTAGACGTTGGCGTGCGGCGCGTACAGGTCGATGCCGGTGAAGTCGTGGAAATCGCTCGGGTCCGGCGAGGTGGACCAGGTGCCGCCGAACACGCCCGGGTAGCGCGTCTGCAGCCACAGCGTGGCCCAGCCGCCGGAGGAGTGGCCGTTGAGGAACCGCCCGCTGGCCTTGCCGTCCATGCGGTACTGCTTTTCGAGCGCGGGAATCAGCTCGGTGGTGAGCGCCTGGCCCCACGGACCGTTGTTCACCGAGTCGGCGAATTCGTGGGTGCCGGTGGGGCTCGATTCGTCCAGGAACACCCAGATCATCGGCGGCATCTCGCCTTTGGCCATGGCGTCCCACACGCTGGCCAGCGGGCCGATCAGGCGATCGTTGGTGCCGCCGTAGCCGTGCGTGTAATAGACGGTGGGGTAGCGCTTGTCGGCCTTGGGGTCGTAGCCCGGCGGCGTCAGCACGCGGCCCTTCATCACCATCGGCCGGCCCCAGAACGCGCTGAGCACGGGGCTGGTGAAGCCGATGTCGTGGGCGTGCTCGCGCGCGGCAGCCACTGCCTGCTTGCGCTCGGCCGGCGCCGACTCCGGCAGCTGCCACGGATCGCGCGCGGGCACCACGCTGGAGAGCGAGAGGCTGGGGATGGTGGCGCTGGGCAGGTGCACCTTCACCACGCCGCTCACCAGGTCACCCGCGCCGCGGCCGCCGTAGTTGTAGTCGTGGTTCACGTCGAGCACCGCCTGCACGAGATAGTCGCCCTCGGGCAGCTGCGAGTAGCCGGCGGGGAACGCGATCTGGTCGGCGTCGATGTCCAGCGTCTGGCCGGGCACCCAGTGCGACACTTCCATCGCCGCGACGCTGGTGCTGGTGGGCGCGAACGGGCTGGCGTCGACCTCGCTCACCGTGCCGTCCTTGCCGCCGGAGGCCTTCAACGCGTCGGCCCGGGCCGCCCCGGCGTCGGTAGCGAACAGCAGCAGCCGGCCCGAGGTGGGCTGGCTGGACGCATCACCCAGCGTGACGTGGAAGAACCGGTGCGCCGGTGGTGCATCGGCAGCGTGGACCGTACCGAACATGCCGGCGACGAGCGCGGCAGCAGCGAAGGCGTGGAGGCGATGGCGCATGGCAGGTTCCCCTAACGTGTGTGGTGACAGCGCGGATCAGTGGGTGTCGTGGGCGTCGACCGGCGCCAGCCGCAGGTCCTGGAAGTCGAAGCTGAAATCGGTGAGCGGCGAGATCGGCTCCATCCGCAACTCGGTGATCTTGCCGTCGGCGTCCAGCGTGTAGGTGGCGAAGGCGTCGGCGTTGAGCGTACGGTCGTCCCACTTCACCACGAAGCTGTTGTGCTGCCACGGCGTCATGGTGCCCACCAGTTGGCGGGTCTTGCTGAAGCGCATGCGCAATTTGCCGCCCTCGTTCGTCACGATGACGTCGCCGTACCACGGGTCCTTGAAGGTGCCGGCATAGCTGGCCTGCGGCAGATCGAGCTTCGGGTTCTTGGCGCGCGCCTTCTGGTGCTCCGCCCAGCTGTCGTCGGCCTTGGCCTCGCCCTTCTTCACCAGCTTGTCGTACACCGCCACCCAGTCGGTCTTCTCGCCCGGGTGCAGGTAGGCGTCGAGCACGCGGTAGGTCACCGCATTGAACGCGGCGCCGGACTCGGCATTGGTCAGCACCACCACGCCCAGGTGCTGTTCCGGCACCAGCGTCACGCGCGAGACGAAGCCCGGCCAGCCGCCGGTGTGCCAGGCCAGACGATGGCCGCGGTAGTCGGAGAGGAACCAGCTTTCGCCGTAGCCGTAGAAGTTCGGCATCACCGGGGCCAGCTCGGGGATCGGCGGCTTGCTCACGGTGATCGGCGTGAGCATGGTCCACATCTGGCGCTGGCTGTCTTCGGAGAAGATGCGCTTTGCCTTGCCGTCGGGGCCTTTCTCCGGCAATGCGCCACCGGCCAGCTGCACGTTCATCCACTTGGCCAGGTCGTGCACGCTGGCGTAGATGCCGCCCGCGCCCGGATCGTTGCTCCAGGCCATCGGCGGCACCGGCTTGAGGTCCTTGAAATTTTCCTTGGCGTAGCCGGTGGCCACGTCCATGCCGGGGGCGATGTCGTTCTTGTCGATCAGCGACTCATCCATGCCGACCGGCTGGAACAGGTGCGTGCGGATGTAGTCGGCGTAGCTCTGGCCCGAGGCTTGCTCGATCACCAGCGTGGCCACGGCGAACAGGATGTTGTCGTAGGCGTAGCCGCTGCGGAAGCCGTTCTTGATCGGCACGTGCTTGAGCCGCTCCACTACCTCCTTGGTGGTGTACGAGGTCGGCGGCCAGTACAGCAGGTCACCGGCGCCCAGCGACAGGCCGCTGCGGTGCGCGAGCAGGTCGCGGATGCGCATCTCGTGCGTCACGTACGGGTCGGACATGCGGAACCACGGCAAGTGGTCGATCACCCGGTCGTCCATCTTCAGCTTGCCGGCCTCGTCCAGCTGCTGCAGCGCGGCGGCGGTGAATGCCTTGGTGTTCGACGCGATCGCGAACAGCGTGTGCGCGTCGACCGGCTGCTTGGGGTCCAGCGACTTGTCGCCGAAGCCCTGCTCCATCACCACCTTGCCGTCCTTGACGATGGCCACGGCGATGCCGGGCACGCCAAAGGTGGTGCGGGCGCTGTCGACGTAGGCGGCGAAGTCGGCCAGGTCCGGCGGCAACGCCGGGCGCGCGGAATCGTTGATGCCGATGGGCGGCGGCGTGCCCTTGGCCGGCGCGCTCTGCGCCATCGACCCGCAGGTCGCCACCAGCAGCGCAGCGGCGATGGCCGCGCGCAGGGACACTCGACTGGACATGCTCACACCCCTTTCTGACCGACAGACAATCGCTCCACTATCGCGGCAAAGCCCCGCCCCTGCCTAGCCCGAAGGTCATGGGCCGCACCGCCCGCACTGCATGCAGCCAACGGCAGCAGCGCTCACGCGCAGCCGACATCGCCGCCGCGGTGCCCGTGCCAAGATGCGGCCCCCGCTCTGCTGCTGCCGTGCTGCCATGACCGACACCAACCACCCGTTCGCCCCCTTGCCGGCCATGGCAGCGGGCCCGGCCATCCGCTGCGGCATCGGCGGCTGGGTGTTCCCGGCCTGGCGCGACAATTTCTATCCGGCGGGGCTGGTGCAGCGGCGGGAGCTGGAATACGCCAGCCGACAGCTGCGCGCGATCGAGATCAACGGCACCTACTACCGCGCGCAGTCACCGGCGACCTACGCCAAGTGGGCCGCGCAGACACCGGACGGCTTCATGTTTTCGCTCAAGGCGCCCAAGGCGATCGTGCAGCGGGCATCGCTGGCCGATGCGACCAAAGCGGCGGCGGCGTTCGTCGACAATCTGCAGGGCTTCGGCGACCGGCTCGGGCCGATCGTCTGGCAGTTCACGCCGTCCCGCGCATTCGACCCGGACGACCTGGCGCCTTTTCTGGACGCGCTGCCGCACACCCTCCAGGGCGAACCGCTGCGGCACGTGCTGGAGGTGCGTCACGCGAGCTTCCTCGACGACCGCTATGTGTCGCTGGCACGCGCGCATGCGGTGGCCACCGTGTTCACCGATTCGCCCGACTACCCTTCGCTGGCCGATCTCACCGGCGGTTTCGTCTACGCCCGGCTGATGCGCAGCCGCAGCGCCCAGGCCACCGGCTATCCGCCAGCGGAACTCGCGCAGTGGGCCAAATACGCCGCCCAGTGGCATGCCGGCGGTGACCCGGCGGCGCTGCCGCACGTGTCGGCGGTTCAGGAGCGGCAGGCGCCGAAGGATGTCTTCATCTATTTCATCAGCGCCGACAAGGAGCGCAATCCAGCCGCCGCGGTGGCGCTGCAGCGCAAGGTGGACGCCCGGCGCTGATCCGCAGGCGCAGGGCGCGGTGGCTCAGACGTACTGCATCTTGCGCACCATGCCACCGTCGACGACGAAGTTTTCGCCGGTGATGAAGCCTGCCTGCGGCGAGAGCAGAAAAGCGGCCAGGGCGCCCACGTCGGCCGGCGTGCCCACCCGCCCGGCCGGATGCTGGGCGTGGTCGGCGGCACTCAGACGCGGCGGGCGTCGTTCGGCGGGCTTGCGCCAGGCCTCGGTGCTGATCCAGCCGGGACTGATCGCGTTGACGCGCACGGCCGGCCCCGCGCTGATCGCCAGCGCATGGGTGAATGCCAGCAAGGCCCCCTTGCTGGCGGCGTAGGCCTCGGTGTCCGGCTCCGACTGCAGCGCCCGGCTGGAGGCGATATTGAGCAGCACGCCACCCTCTGGGGCTTGGCGCAACCACGGCAGCGCGTGTTTAGCGCACAGGAACGCGCCATCGAGGTTCACCGCCAGGCGTCGCCGCCACTCGCGCAGCGTCAGTTGCTCCAGCGGCCCGGTGTGCGGATCGGCAATGCCTGCGTTGTTGACCAGCCCGTCGATGCGGCCAAAGCGCTTGCCCGCGGCGGCGATCCACCGGCGCACGCCGGCCTCGCTGGCCACATCCAGTGGCAGGAACGCCGCGGCGTCGCCCACCTGCCACTCGTCCAGGCAAGCGCGGCCGGCCTCACTGTCGGTATCGCCGATCAGCACGCGGCCCCCCGCCGCCAGCACCGCCTGCGCCACGCCGCGGCCGATCCCCTGGGCGCCGCCGGTCACCAGCACCACGCGCTCGTGCAGTGACGGTTGCAACGCCGGTGCGGGGGACGGCGGTGCGGCGGCGGCGCGGGAGGAGGAACGTCGGGCCATGGCATGCTCCGGAATGCGGCTGCGGGGGGAGCAGCATGCAATGCCGCGCCTCATGGCCGGGTCAATGCCGACCGTGCATGGCTCAGCCGAGACAGAACGCGTTGAGCTTGTTGCCCTCCAGGTCGCGAAAGTAGCCCGCGTAAAAACCGCCCCCGCGATCGCCCGGTGCGCCTTCGTCCTTGCCCCCGAGCTCCAGCGCCTTGGCATGCAGGCGATCGACCTTCTCGCGCCCGGGCACCACCAGCCCCACCATCACGCCGTTGCCGACCGTGGCCGGCTCGCCGTCGAACGGCTTGATCAGCACCAGGCTCGGCTGGGCCTGCGACACGCCCCAGAAGATGAGGCGCTCGTTTTCCATCAGGCGCTTGGCGCCGATCTCGCCCAGCAGCGCGTCGTAAAAGGCCGCCGCACGCGGCAGGTCGTTTGTGCCCAGGGTGACGTAACCGATCATGACAAGCTCTCCGCTGCCCCGCGTGCCGGGAGCGGCGCTGCCCGGGGTGCGCCGATACTAGCGACGCCCGGATCAACGCGACGCAGCCATCATCGGCCAAGGCCCGGGTGGGGCCGACGCCGGGAGCATCATCACGCAGCGGCGCGCGGCCCAGCCGAGCGCCCGACGGGCCGGCCCGACGGGCCGGCCCCGTGCGACATGCCCTGCCACTCTCGCCCACGCCATACCCTTCGCGCCTGGCTGACCAGAGCATCTGCGGCAGCACATCGCTACACTGCGGCGCCTGCCCGCTTCGCCTGCCGCCATGCGCAAATTGCTCGGACTCGTGCTTGTGTCGATCGTTGCCCTGGCAGCGTGGCAGCAGCGCGCGCCGTCACCGGCAGCGGGCCGGCCGGACCGGGCGGAGCCGTCCATCGTGCCCGCGCCGGATCGCACGGCACGGCAGCGGGCGGATCTGCCGCCGGAGGTTGCCGCCACGCTGGCGCGCATCGCCGCCGGCGGGCCGTTCGAGCATGCGCAGGACGGGGTGGTGTTCGGCAACTACGAGCACCGGTTGCCGCAGCAGCCGCGCGGCCATTACCACGAGTACACCGTGCCCACGCCGGGTGCCCGCCATCGCGGCACGCGACGCATCGTCACCGGCGGCACGCCGCCCGCGGTGTACTACTACACGGCCGATCACTACCGCAGCTTCCGCCGCCTCGAGGGGCCGCGATGAGCGAACGCGACGCACGCCTGGACCTCACCCGGCCGATGCTGGGCGGCGTGTATGAGGTCGACGCCGATGCCCTGGCGGCCCTCGCTGCCCAGGCCGAGCGGGCGGAGCTGGCGGTGTGCCGGATCGACCTGACCGGTTGCACCGGCAAGCACGCGCTGCTGCGCCGGCTCGCTTTCGCGCTGAAGCTGCCGGCGGACTTCGGCGACAACTGGGACGCGCTGGCCGATTGCCTGCGCGACCCGTCCTGGCAGCCGGCGTGGGGCCACGTGCTGCTGTTCACTGGCGCCGATGCGCTGCGTGCGGCTGCGCCGCAGGAGGCCGCCGTGCTGTCGGGCGTGCTCGACGACGCGGCCACCTTTGCGGTGGAACACGACCGCCCGTTCTTCGCCTTTTTCTCCCTGCCCGCGGCCCACGCGGCACCCTGACGTTCATCGGATACCCATGCAGCAGATCGATTTCGAGCTCGAGCCCCCACACCTGCACGTGGAACTGAACCAGCTGCTCAAGCTAGTCGGCGTGTGCGACAGCGGTGGCGCCGGCAAGGCGATCGTCGCCAGCGGCGCCGTAACCGTGGACGGCGTGCTGGAACTGCGCAAGACCTGCAAGATCCGGCCCGGCCAGCGCGTGCAGCTGCCCGGCGACGACGTGGAAATCATCGTCCACGCCGCCGTCTGAGCGGCGTCAGCCCGGCAGCGCGGCCAGCCGCCGGTCGAGTGCCACGTGGCCCGGCAGCACCAGCATGAACTGGTGCTCCAGCACGCCGCGTATTTCGCGCGCACTGCGCAGCAGGTAGTGCTCCTGACGCCCGTCGCGGTGGCGCACCGTAAACTCGTGATTGCGCAGCGCCAGGCGCTGGTCGACGTCGGTGCGCGCCACCATCAGGTCGGTGGTGAACGGCGAATCCGGATGGGTGGAGACGTAGTGGTTGGCAACCACGTAATCGATCGGCTCGCACGGCTGCAGGGTGAACCGGTACAGCGCACGCCACTGACTGCCGACCTTGGCCTGCAGCCGCCACTCGCCCCCACTTTCCAGCAGCCGGCACGGCTCGTGCGGCGTGAGCTGCTCCAGCCCGGACTGCAGCCGCAGCACGCTGGTGAGGGTGAGCCCGCCAAAACCCACGTCGACCAGCCAGCGCTCGCCCGCGATGGTGACCAGCAGCGCCATGTGGGTCTGCGCGCTGGGGTGGTCGACCGGACGGTTCCAAAGCACCCGCGCGATCAGCCCGGTCACCGGCAGGCCCAGCGCGCGCAGCACTTCGGCCAGCAGCAGGTTGTGCTCGAAGCAGTAACCGCCGCGGCCGGCATGCACCAGCTTGTCCTCGATCGCCAGCGGGTCGAGATCGACCGGGCGGCCCATCAACGGGTCGATGTTCTCGAACGCGATCGCCGCCACGTGAGCGCGCACCAGTGCCTGTACGGTGGCCAGATCCGGCAGCAACGGCTGCAGGTGGCCCACGCGGCGGGCATAGGCGTCGAGATCAATCACCGAGCGCATGGGAGCAGCCGGAAAACGGCGGTCGACCATACCACCGACGGTGCGGGGTAACCGTCGAGGCTGCCGCGGCGAACCCAACATGACGCCGCGGCTGCATCCCCGAGCCGGCGCGGCGCGTATATGTCCTTGTGCTGCCTCGCATTACTCCACCCCGCCCTGCTTTCTGGAGACTCCCCATGCGCACGCTTTCCCGTTCCTCCCTCATGCTGCGCGCCGGCGCGGCGCTGCTGGCCCTGGTGGTTGGCGCCTGCACGGCCTCGCCGGCCACCCGCGACGGCGCGATGATCCCCGGCCCGACGAACGATCCGGCGCCTGCCACCCGCGGGCACGAGCAGGTCGCGGTGTTCGCCGGCGGTTGCTTCTGGGGGCTGCAGGCCGTGTTCGAGCACGTCAAGGGCGTGCAGCAGGTCTGGGCCGGCTATGCCGGCGGCTCCGCCGACACCGCCAGCTACTACCGCGTGTCCGACGGCGACACCGGCCACGCCGAGTCGGTGAAGATCGTCTACGACCCGGCCCAGGTCAGCTACGGCACGCTGCTGAAGGTGTTCTTCTCGGTGGCGCATGACCCGACACAGCTCGACCGGCAGGGCCCGGACCACGGCACCCAGTACCGCTCGGAGATCTTCACCACCAGCGCGCAGCAGGCCGAGGTCGCACGCGCCTACATCGCCCAGCTGGAGGCGGCCAGGGTGTACCCCGCGCCGATCGTGACCAAGGTGGAGCCGCTGCCGGCGTTCTACATGGCCGAGGGCTACCACCAGGACTACTACCGTACCCATCCCAACGATCCTTACATCGTCTACAACGACGCGCCCAAGGTGGCGGCGCTGCGCAAGCTGATGCCGGCGCTGTACCAGACCGAGACCGCCCTGGCGCAGGCTCAGCAGCGCTGACACCGCAACGGCACCGCGCAGAGCGAAGGCCGCCCCCGGGGCGGCCTTTTTGTTGCTGCCGGTGGTGGCAGACAGGCGGCGGGCGGTCATCGTGGGTCGACGCAACGCGGGCGGGCGCAGCAGGCGCTCGCCGTCAGCCGGCGCGCGGGGGAACCAGTCGCAGGCGCGTCGGCGGATTGCTGCCGCCGGACTTGAGCATGCGCAGCAGGTCCGGCACTTCCAGTGGCCGGGCATAGAGGTAGCCCTGCCCTTCCTCGCAGCCGGCGCGCAGCAGGAATTCGTTCTGCGCCTCTTCCTCGATGCCCTCGGCGATCGCGTACAGCTTGAGGCTGCGGGTCATCGCCAGGATCGCCTCGACGATCGCCACGTCGTCCGGATTGCGCGGGATGCCGGTGATGAAGGTGCGGTCGATCTTCAGGCACACCACCGCCGGCAGCTTGAGGTAGGCCAGCGACGAGTAACCGGTGCCGAAGTCGTCGATCGCCACGCCCACGCCCATCGCGTGCAGCGCGTACATGGTGCGATGGGTGCCTTCGCCCAGGCGCAGGATCGCGCTCTCGGTGATCTCCAGCAGCAGCCGCTTCGGGTCGACCTGGAACTCGCGCAGCGCCGCGTGCAGCCCCTCGATGAAAGCCGGGTGCCCGAACCAGCTGGCCGAGACGTTGACGGCCACGCGAATCGGCGCCACCCGCTCGCTGTCCCACTGCTTGATCCAGGCGCAGGCCGAACGCAGCACCCACTCGTCGATCCGGCGGATCAGCCCGAGACCTTCGGCCATCGGAATGAAGTTGTCGGGCATCACCAGGCCACGCTTGGGGTGCTGCCAGCGCAGCAGTGCCTCCACCGCCACGATCCGCCCGGTGCGCAGCTCGAGGCTCGGCTGGAAGACCAGCCGGAACTCGTCGTTGACCAGCGCCTGGCGCAGCTCCGAGGCCATCTGCAGGCGCTTGCGCGCATCGGCCTGCATGATCGGCGAGTAGAACCGGAACGCGTTGCGCTCCTCGCTCTTGGCCGCGTACATCGCCGCGTCCGCGTTGGAAATCAGCGCGGCCGGGTTCTCGCCGTCCAGCGGATAGCTGGCGATGCCGATGCTGGCGCTGAGCACGAGGTCGTAGTCGTCCACGGTGATCGGCGCTGCCAGCGCCACCAGCAGCCGGCTGGCGAGGTCCGCCGCGTTGTCGCGAGTCTCGATGCCGGTGGCCAGCACGGTGAACTCGTCGCCACCGATGCGCCCGGCCACGTCACCCTCGCCCAGCTCGGCGCCGATGCGCTCGGCGATCCGCGCCAGCAGCCGGTCGCCGATGGCGTGGCTGTAGCTGTCGTTGACGATCTTGAAAGCGTCCAGGTCGATGAACAGCACGGCGACGCAGCGTCGCGCGCGCGAGGCGTGCTCGAGCGCCTCGTTACAGCGCCGCTCGAACTCGGCCCGGTTGGCCAGCCCAGTCAGCGGGTCGTGCGTGGCCAGGTGCTCCAGCCGGCGCTGGTCGGCCTTGGTGGTGGTGATGTTGGTGAACACCGCCACGTAGTGCAGCACCTGCCCGGAGTCGGCACGGATGGCGCTGATGCTGAGCAGCTCCGGATAGCTGCTGCCATCGCGGCGGCGACTCTTCACCTCGCCACGCCAGTTGCCGCCCAGCTCGATCGAGCGCCACACGCTGTCCGGCAGCGGGCGGTCGTCCGGCAAGGTGCGGATATCGTCGAAGCGCAGGCCCTGCAGTGCCTGCACGGTGAAACCGGTGATCTCCACGTGGGCTGCGTTGACGGTCACCACGCGGCGCTCGGCGTCGGCGATGATCACGCCCTCGGCGATGCTGCCCAGCGCCTTGGCCGCGACGCGCCGCTCGCGCTCCATGGTGACCCGCTCGGAGACGTCGCGCACGATCGCCTGGCTTACCTCGGTGTTGCCCCAGCGCGCCACGCTGGAGCGCGTTTCCACCGGCCGCACCTGACCGCCGCGGTCCAGCAGCGAGGTCAGCGCCACGTCGCCGGCGCGCGCGCTCGGCAGCGGCAGCGTGCTGTCCACCGCGAGCGGGTCGTCGGCGAACAGCGAGGAAAAACTCTTGCCGACCAGGTCGCGCTCGCTGCGCCCGGTCCAGGCCGCGGCGGTGCGGTTGGCATCGAGGATGCGGCCGGTGCCCTGATCGACCATGACAATGGCGTCGCTGGCGCTGTCGAACAGCAGCCGGTAGCGCTCTTCGCTGCTGCGAATGCTCTGCACGATGCGACGCGCCATCCACATCCACAGGCCCGCCGCCAGGCAGAACGCGCCCACCACGCACCAGAACAGCATCTGGCCCGCCCAC
The DNA here is from genome assembly GCF_035685805.1 of Dyella sp. Classification (GTDB taxonomy): domain Bacteria; phylum Pseudomonadota; class Gammaproteobacteria; order Xanthomonadales; family Rhodanobacteraceae; genus Dyella_A. The sequence goes on along the minus strand of NZ_DASSAB010000037.1, from coordinate 2,065 downwards.
ACCGCGCCCTTGACCATTTCCACCGAGAACAGCTCGGTGCGCGGTTGCATGAATCGGTTCAGCGCATGGATGCGTGCGCGCTGGCGCGCGATCTCCGCCGCCGGCGGGGTGCCCGCGGCATAGGCGCGCTGCAGCTCGTTGGCGACCTGCTGCAGCTCGGCGATCGGCGCGTCGGTGGAGCGCCATGCATCGAGCGAGGCCTGCAGGTGGGGCGCGCCGTTGAAGTGGCGCAGCATGAAGATCATCCCCGGCTGGGCCGCCGGCATGATGTTGCCGCGGCGGAACACCTCGTCCAGCTGGGACTTTTCGTAGTGACCCGAGGCAATGGCGTCCCGGCCCCAGCGGTCGGCCTCCAGCAGGCCGTAATTGCGGCGGAAGCTGGCCAGGGCGGCGGGATCGCCGTCGACGGCGTAATGCTGCAGGTCGATCACGGCCTGCTTCTGCGCCTTGGACCAGATGCTCTCGCTGTTGAGAAAACCAGCGAGAGTCACCTGCACCTGCAGCACGCCCCAGGTCATCGCCATGATCAGCACCACGGCCGACGCAAGCGCGTAGGCCAGCGGCATCAGTCGCTGTGACAAGGAACGCTGCAGACTCCAACTGTTACCGACGAAACGCATTGCAACCCTGTTTGTTGAGGGACTCCGACGCCGTCCGCCGCTCCAGTTTCGGTCTGCAGCACGTCCTTACGCTGCATCCTCCTGCACCAACACCCGTTCCGGACAGCTCTGGATGCATCGATCGCCCAGCAGGATCATGCTGGTGTAGCTGCGCTTGATGCATTCGGCCAAGTGCGCCACGTCGTCCGCCGAGGGCTCCAGACCCATCAGCGTGCAAACGATCTCAAGCGCTTCCCACGGGTGAGTGTCGTCATAAGCGGCATGGAGGTGCAACCACTTTAGCGCCGAGGTGCGAATCGACGGATCGAAGCCCTGTCGATAGGTCTCGCTGTCGTAGATCATCTGCGACCATTCACCCGTTACGCCCTCGATCGCGTAATTGGTGGCGATCATCCCGGCGGCCAGCGAGCCGCGGGCGCTGATGTCCTCGCACCAGCGGGCCAGCCCGTCGGTGCCGTGCGGCGGCAGCTCGTCCAGCAGCCGGCTGCGCGCCACCCCGGCGCCGTCGGCCCAGTTCAGCCAGTACTCGGCGTGGTTCTGCTCGACCCGGATATTGCGCACCAGCCAGCGCCGGGCCTTGTCGTCCCCCGGGCTGCGGCCATAACGGGTCTTCAGCAGGTTGAGCGCCATGAAGCTGGGGAACCGCTCGATGAACGGCCACAGGCCCATCATGAAGTTGCGGGTGGATTCGTGGTCGAGCTGCAGTGCGGTCATCATGCGCCAGATATCGTGGTCCAGGACGCGCTGCTTGGTGGCCGCGCAATCGGCCACCATGTCCTGCGCCCACTGCGGATAACTGCTCAGTTCGGTCAGGGGGCCGGTACGCTCGAAAAGGATGTTCATTTGATTCACCTCGGTCGTCAATGAAGCTGCAGTCGACTGCAGCGTTGATGGCCGGCAGGCAGTACAGAGCCTCCCATGCCGGCCGTGATCCGGCATCGCGGTGATGCCGAAATTCCTTGATGCATGACCATTGTGGTGGCGCCCCCCATCGCGCAAGCCATGCCCCGGAGCGCGTACGCGGAGTACGCCAGCTCGCCTGTTTTTTTTGCGACCCCAGTTCGCCTCGAGCGGATGGACGGCCAATCCAGCTCGCCCCATTCACAGGTCGTGCACGGGAAGAGGAAAATGCTGGCCGCGCCAACTTGGGGAAAATCTACGCAGACCATGGCCCGATTTCGGCACCGGCGGGCAACTGTGCCCCTGCACCTGCACCATCCGATACTCGCCTACACGCCGTCGAAGGGAAAGCTCTATGAGCACTGCCGCCCAGCCGTTGACCCCGGAAGACCCCGAACTGTCGCCCTGGTGGCTGCGCACGGTGCTGATCGTGATGGTGCTGGGTTTCGCCGGGTTGCTCACGATTACCTCGCTGGCTTATCGCAATGCTCCACCCATTCCGGCCCAGGTGGTGGATGCGCAAGGCAACCGCCTGTTCAGCGGCG
>NZ_DASSAB010000036.1:0-54605 GCF_035685805.1 Dyella sp. | reverse complement strand
GGCCGACGATGCGATGTACGCCACCAAGCGCCGCGGCGGCAACCGCGTGCTGATGTCCAGCACGCCGCCCCCTGCAGACGCCTGAGGCCGCGTCAACGCCGCTCCCGTCGGGACGGGATTTGCGCCGGGCGCGCTGGCCGTGCAGGCCACCCGCTTGCCGGAGCGGCGGGCTGGCCCTGCCGGTGGTGCGCGTGATCGGCACGGCGTGGCGCGCGGCCACCGGCCGCCCATCGCCCCCGCGCCCGGCCGCCTCACCATGCTGGCGGCAGGCGTCACGCACGCGGCGCTGTACCTGCTCCTTCCAGGGGGGCCGGTCCTTTGGATCCTCGCGCTGAACTACGCAGGCGAAGCGGTGACGCTGCCGTGGTCGGGGGTGGCGCTACCGATGCGGGTACACGCCAATCCCGCCGCGCGGAAGCGGGTGGAGGATCTGCACGAATCGCTCGGCCGGATCTCTACCGGGTAATTGGCCTCCAGCCGGCCGCAGCGCTGTGGCACCACCTGGTGAAACGCGACAACACGCTGCGCCGCATGCTGTGAACCGGCCGCTGCCGGCGTCGATCAGGCCTTGCGCAGGAAACAGGTCTTGAGCACCAGCCCCTTGATCTTCTCCGCTCGGACATGCGCATGACTCTGCCAGTGGGCCTGCGAGTACAGGCGGCCGCTACGCTCCACCCGCGCGCCGAAGCTCGTACGCCCGCAGGTGTACCCGCGCCAGATCCAGCAGTGGCGCCCGCTGCCCCGCCACGTGGGCACGCTGGCACATGTCGCCCACGATGTGGTCGCCCTCGATGCGCTCGTTCGATTCGAGGTCGCGCAGCATCGACGCGGTTACGGAGGAGCCCACCTGGGTGAGCATGCGCAGCGCGTCATCCTGCGCCTCGCGCGGGATCGGCTGGCCCGCCGCCGCGGCCACCGCCACGCATTCGTCGTACATGGCCTCGATGAAGGCCTGTCCGCCCTCGGCGGCCACGATGGTCCCGATGCTCGCCCGCATCAGGCACGTGGCGCCTGCCAGCGTGGTGAGAAAGGTGAACTTGATCCACAGGTCGCGAGCGATGTCCGGCGACAGCCGATGGTCGACGCCTGCCGCGTCGAACATTGCGGCGATCGCCTCGCAACGCCCCGCGGTCGTGCCGTCGCGCTCGCCGAAGGTGACCGAGGCGGGCTTGCCCAGGTGCAGCACTTCGCCATGCTCGCCCTTGGTCGCGCTGATGAAACACAGCCCGCCGAGCACGCGCGTCGCGCCGAAGCGCGCGTCCAGCACCGCGTAGTGCCGCAGCCCGTTCAGGATCGGCAGCACGACCGTACGAGGCCCCACGGCCGGAGCGATCGCATCGATCGCGCTGTCGAGGTCGTACGCCTTGCAGCTGAGCAGCACCAGCTCGAACGGACGCGTGGCGGCCTCCTGCGCAAGCTCGTCGGCAACCAGGCACTTCACCGCCACCCTCGCATCGCCGCGCGGGCTGCGGATCACCAGCCCGTCGCGCTGCAGTTGTACGGCGCGTGCGGGACGGACGAGGAAGGTCACATCCGCGCCCGCCTGGGCCAGCCGGCCGCCGAAATAGCCGCCGGTGCCGCCGGCACCGAGTACGAGGATGCGCATGGATAACTGCTCCTGTCGTGGAATGGCCGGCAGCATAGATGCTTCGGCCAGAGCGATGAGCGCACGCGTCGCGCCGCGTTCACGCGTTTCATCGCACCGTCACGTCGCTAAACACGTAACACAGGAAGCGACATGGCCCCATCCCTGCCGGCAGTGACCGCCCTCATGCTTGCCACGCTCGCCGTGTCCGGCTGCGCCACGTTGCGCCGGGATTTCCCCAGGCACCTCAGTACCGCCGTCGCGCCGCGCGCCGACACGCCAAGCACGCGCTACGTGCAGGCGCAGGTGAAGCAGCACGCGCAGCAGTCGGGCTTCCGCCTGCTCACCTTCAGCACCAACGCCCTGATGAGCCGCGTGACGTTGGCCGACCATGCCGAGCACACGCTGGACCTGCAGTACTACATCTTCGCCAACGATGCGACAGGCCGGCTGGTGGCCCAACGCCTGCTGGCCGCCGCCGACCGTGGCGTACGGGTGAGGCTGCTGCTGGACGACATCAACGTCGACGAGCAGATCGACATGCTCGATGCGCTGGACGCGCACCCGAACATCGAAGTGCGCCTGTTCAACCCGTTCGGCACCAACGACCGCTCCACCTTGGCCAAGGCAGCGCAGTTCGTCATGAACGCCAGTCGGCTCAATCACCGGATGCACAACAAATCGTTCATTGCCGACAACACCGTGGCGATCGTGGGCGGACGCAACATCGGCGACGACTACTTCGATGCCGGCGAAGACACCCACTTCCGCGACCTGGACTTGATCGCGATCGGACCGGTGGTGCGGCAGGCCTCCGTCGCCTTCGACGATTACTGGAACTGCGAGGCGGCGTACCCGGTGCAGGCGTTCCGCGGCGCGCACGCCGGGCACGCCGAACTGGCCGCCTTGCGCGTACAGCTGGGGCGCGAGGCGCGTCGCTTTGCGCAGAGCGATTACGCCCAGGCCACGCTGGAGCAGCTTCCGCACGGTCCGTCGGGCGATCGTCCGGGCAAGTGGTTCTGGGGCCCGGCCGAGCTGGTGGCGGACCAGCCGGAAAAGATCGAGGCCGGCGCGGAGGCGGCCCAGCTGCGGATAGGTCCGGACATCAAGGCACTGCTGGACGACGCCAGCCACGACGTGCGGCTGATCTCGCCTTACTTCATCCCCGGCGACGACGGCACCGCGTTCCTGGCCGGTATCGCCGGGCGCGGCGTGGACGTACGCGTATTGACCAACTCGCTGGCCTCCACCGACGAGCCGGCCGTGCACGCGGGCTATTCGCGCTATCGCGAGCCGCTGCTGCGCGGCGGCGTGCAGCTGTACGAACTGCGCCCGGAACCGGGCGCGAAACAGCCGGCGACAGACGCCGGCAAGTCGTCCGGGGTGAGCCTGCACGCCAAGGCCATCGTGGTGGATGCGCGCAAGGTATTCATCGGCTCGATGAACATGGACGGGCGCTCCCGCCTGCTCAACACCGAGATGGGCATCATCGTCGACTCGGCGCCACTGGCCGAGGCGGTGGAACGCTTTTTCGACACCGCCACCGCACCCTCCAGCGCCTGGCACGTGATGCTCGAACCGGGCGAGGATCCGGCCCACGCCGCGCTGCAGTGGCGTGCCCGCGACGGCAGCCGGCAAGTCACCCGCGAGAGCGACCCGGGCGCCACCACCGGGCGCAAGGTCGAGGTGAACCTGATCAAGCTGCTGCCGATCGAAGGCCTGTTGTGAACCCCGCCCTGCGCCGCCACCCGGGAGTCCCCATGCGTACTGTAATCAAGACCCTGCTGCTGATGACCTTGCTCGTGGGCATCGCCCACGCCGCGGCCCCGGCCGAACAGCGACGGATCGACTACCTGATCGACTCGGTCGCGCAGCTGCACGACGCGCGCTTCGTGCGCAACGGCCGTGACTACGGTGCCGACAAGGCAGTCAGCCACCTGCGCATGAAGCTGCGCTACGCCGGCGACCGGGTGCAGACCGCCGAGGACTTCATCCGCCTGTGCGCTACCGGCTCGTCCATGTCCGGCACGCCGTACCTGATCCGATTCGCCGACGGCCACAGCGAGCCGTCGGCGCAGTGGTTGCACGAGCGTCTTGCCGCGTATCGCCCGTCTGCCTCTACACCCGCACCCGGTTGACCAACCACAGGCCGAGGCCGATCAGCGCACCGCCGACCCACTGCAGCGGCGCCAGCTGCGTGTGCAGCAGCGCGAACGACAGCAGCACCGCGAACAGCGGCGCCAGGAACAGCCAGCCGCTGGTGCGCGTGGCGCCTCCGCGGCGCAGCGCCACGAACCACAGGCCGAACGACCCCGTCGAGGCCGGCACCGCCAGCCAGGCGAACCACGCCCAGCCATCGGCCTCCAGCGACGCCGGCCAGCGCTCGCCGTTGGCGTAGGCCAGCGCCAGCAACGCCAGCGCGCCGATCAGCATCTGCCAGAAATTGAGCGCCCAGCCACCGATCGGCAACGCCGCGCGCTTGTTGACCGTGGTGGCGATGGCCCAGCACAACGCCGAGGCCAGGCAGCACAGCTCCCCGGCCAGCGCGCCGGCGTCCTGCGCCACCTGCGCGGACGGCCCGATCGCCAGCGCCACGCCGGTCATGCCCAGCGCCATCCCGGCCATCTGCACCGGGCCGAGCGTTTCGTGCAGGAACAATCGCCCCAGCAGGGCTACCCAGATCGGATTGCTGAACAGCAGGATGGCCGCGGCGGCCGCCGGGATGTGCCGCATCCCGACGAACAGCAGGCCCATCACCGCCGCGGTCTGCAGCAGGCCGATCGCCGCGACCACCGGCACGTGCCGGCGGCCCATGCCCGGCGGCCACAGTGCACGTTGCAACGGGCACTCGGCCACGGCCAGTAGCGGCAACGTCGCCACCGCGGCGATGAGGAACCGCCAGCCGACCAGCAGGATCGCCGGCACGCCGTGTCCGAGCAGGATCTTGCCGGCGATGAAGCTCGAACCCATCAGGAACGTGGCCGCCACCAGCGTGGCGAAATAGCGCGCGCCGGGCTCGCCCGCCGAACCGCCCGGCGGGGTCATCGCAGCGAAGCGACGCGACAGCGTGAGAGGGAGCAGTTCATCGCCTCAACGCTAGCGAGCAGCCGATGTGCTGTCGATCCGGCCTTGGTCGAACACGTGCGCGGATGACCAGAACGCAAAAAAAGCGGGCCCGGTGAGGGAACCGGGCCCGCGGGGTGGCGCGGCAAGCCGCGCCCCGATCAGCGACCCAGGTCGTGCAGGAAGCGTTTGGTGTACTCAAGCCGCGTCGTGCCGTCGATCGAGTTGCATACCGGCGAGGCATAGCCGGTACTGCCGCCGGCGCACGGCGTATCGCGGTCGAGCGACCAGTAGTGCACACCCGCCAGGCCGGCACTCACCGCGTAGGCGGACACGGTGTCCACGTCGGCGGCGGTGAAGGTTTCGCTGGTGACGTCGTTGAGGCCGATCATCGGCGTCAGCTCGATATGGCTGGCCGGCACGTTGTAGGTATGGCGCAGGTTGGTGACGGCCTGGATCGCCGACTGACCCATGTCGCAGCGGCCGTTGGCGAGCACGCAGACTCCCGCGCTCGGGCCACCGAAGTCCATCACCATCAGGTTGATGGTGTAGTGCTGCAGGGACGAGGCCAGCACCGAGCGCACGACCATGTCGCCGGTGCCGTTGAGCCCGCCGTAGCTGCCGTCCGAGGCGGCAAGGGTCGCCAGGGTGAACGAGAAGCGCAGGTTGGGATACAGGTTCTGGGCGTACACCGCACCGGCGATCAGGTTGTTGATCTGCGCCTGCGTCTGGCCACCCTCGATGTCGAAGTCCACGCCCACCAGGTGCGGCGAGTTGTAGCGCGCCACGAACTGCGCCATGCCCGATGGCGAGCCGCAGGTAAAGCTGCCGGCCTGGCCGCCGGTGGAGATCACGTAGTTCACCCCGGCGTCGGCCAGCGCCTGCACGTTGGCGCTGGCGAAGCTCGCCGCGGGAATGCCGCCCCAGCTCTCGCTGCCGCACTCGCCGGAGGCGAACGCCAGCGTGATCGCGCCGAGGTTGGGCACATAGCCGGAGACCAGGCTGCCGCTTCCCACGATCGGGATCGGCGAGCCGGTGGCAGCGGCCGTGCGCATCGTGTTGGTGTTCCAGTTGAGATTGATGGTGACGTCCTTGTACGGACTGAACAGCAGGCCGTCGGGCGCCGGTGGCGGATTGGTCGGCGGCGGGTCGGTGGGCGGCGGGTCGGTCGGCGTGGTCGAGCCACCGCAGCTCCCCTGGGCCGTCCAGGGCTGGCCCGAACCCGGGCCACCGTTGTGGGTGGCCGGGTCGTCGCCCTGGGTCCACCAGTTGGCGGTGTAGTTGGTGCCGTTCTCGCTGGCGCTGTTGCCGCCGGTGTAGACGGTGCCGGCGCTCCACGGGGCCGCGCACGCGGTCGTCGTCTGCGCCTGTACCGACTGCATCGGCAAGGCGCTGGCGAGCGCCGCACAGAGTGCGGTACTGCCTGCGCTGCCCAGCGTACCGAGCACCAGGCGGGACCAGCGGGCTGATCGCTTCACAAACATGGGACTACCTCCGGTTGGTTGTCATCGCTTCGGGTGGTTGCCGGACGACGCCGCGGCCGCATCCCGTCGGCCGGTGGGGATACCTCGTCCAGGTGCTTCCTTGCGTTACCGCGTGTGATGGCCTGCGAATGTCCTTTGTTAGACCTCGATGACAACGTTGTCTATGCGACTTTTTCCAAACTGTGAGCTCGCCTGTGAAGGAGCCCCGTCGGCAACGGCATGCTCTGGATGGCTTGATCCGTGCTGCTCCAGCAGCATTAAGAGGTGTCTGTGACGCACAACGGCCGCGGCCCGTCCAGCCGCGGCGGCAACGCCGGGGCGCGACGCTCGAGCCCGCACGCATGCTGTGAAGCAGCACGGCCAGGTTAATTTAATGACAACGATGTCTGACGGCTTGCCGCATGTCGCCGGCGCCCTCACGGGCCTGATGGCGGCGAAGCCTGCGCTTGTCGCTGCCCGCACCGGCCACTAGCCTGCGGAGCTTTCGCAACAGGAGCGGACGGGATGCGCCAGTGGCTGTCACTCGCGGGCTTTGTACTGCTGGCGGCACTCGCCGGCTTCGTCGGCAGCCGGTTCATGCCGGGCGACTGGTACGCAGCGCTCGCCAAACCCTCGTTCAATCCGCCCAACAGCGTGTTCGCACCCGTGTGGAGCGTGCTCTACCTGCTCATGGCGGTCGCCGCGTGGCGCGCCTGGCGCAAGCGCGGCGTCGATGCGGCCATCGGCCTGTGGCTGGCACAACTGGTGCTCAACGGTGCGTGGTCATGGCTGTTCTTCGGGCGTCACCTGCTGGCCGCGGCACTGGTCGACATCCTGGCTCTACTGGTGCTGATCGTGCTCACCGCGGCTGCGTTCTTCCGACGCGATCGCGCCGCCGGCTGCCTGATGGTGCCGTACATCGCCTGGGTGGCGTTTGCCAGCGTGCTGAACGCGGCGCTGTGGCACCTCAACCCGGGCGCATGAATCGAGCCACGACGCGGTGATGCGCTCAGCCGGCCCCTTGGCGCCGATGGGTGATCGAGTCGGCATGGCCGCGGTGATATACGTAAGAGCGCTCCTCCAGCGGCTGCACGACGGCCCCGGCGCCGACCATCCGCTCGAGCAGGCCGGCCTCCTCGGCGTAGTCCACGTCGGGAAAGCCGGCCACCGCGACCATGGTCTGGCGCCGCACCGTGAGCATGCCGACGCCCACGCAGTCGTCCACGTGCACCATCTGGCCGGGCAGGTGCATGCACGGCACCAGCGGGCTACCCACCACGTGCATCGGCGAGATCCACACGTCCACGTGCGGCTGGTCCTGGATCGCCCGCGAGCGGCGTTCGAGATGGTGCGGCTGCAGCTCGTCGTCGCTGTCGAGAAACACGATCCACGGCGCGCCGGCATGGGCGAGCACGGCATTGCGGCTGCCCACCTGCCCGCGATTGGCATGTCGCCAGCAGCGGATGCGGGGATCACTGCGCCGCCAGTCGCACAGGCTCGCCCAGGTGCCGTCGATGGACCCGTCGTCGATTACCAGCAGCTCCCAGTCCGGCTGCGTCTGCGCGACTACCGACGCCAGCGCCCGATCGAGCAGCGCGGCGCGGTTGTAGGTGGGCATGAGGATCGAGAAGAGGGGGCGCGGCACCGGCGCATGCTAGCGGCGGATGTCGCGCTGCAGCGGCCATGCGGCGCTCGGCCACATCCTGCGCGCAAGAACGGCGTCGCCTTCGACGCCGCTCCCGCTCGCGCCAACGCACACGTGCGCCGCGCATTGGCGATGCAATCGGCGGCGCCCTGCCGACCGGCGCGGCAATGTAAAACGGCAGCCACAGGGGCTGCCGTTTTACGTTGCCTTGCGCCGGTGGCGTGACTCAGCGCACCACGTCGAACTCCGCCTGGCCGGTGGCCAGCGAGCTCCCGCCGACCCACACGGTGTAGTGCGTCGGCTCGACCACCTGCTCGCTTGCGACGTTCCAGAACGACAGCTCGGCGAAGCCCAGCGGGAAGCTCACCTGCCGTGACTCGCCGGGCTTCAGCGTCACCCGGGTGAAGCCCTTCAGGCTGCGCACCGGCTGTTCGACGCTGGCGCCGAGGTTGCGCACGTAGAGCTGCGCCACCTCGGTCGCTTCGCGCGAGCCGGTGTTCCTGACGGTGGCGGTGACGGTCACCAGATCCGCTGCGTTGCGCTGCCTGGCCTCGGACAGCGGCACGGCATTCCGCGACAGGTGGATGTCCGAATAGGCGAAGGTGGTGTAGCTGAGGCCGTAACCGAACGGATACAGCGCGTCGTTGGGCACGTCGATATAGCGCGAGATGAACCGCGTGTCGCCCGCCGGAGGTTTGGCTAGGTCAGCGTCGCCGGCTGGGCGGCCAGTCGGGAACTGGTTGTAGTACAGCGGCTCCTGACCGACCGCGCGCGGAAAGCTCATGGTCAGCTTGCCGCTGGGCGCCACGTCGCCGAACAGTACATTGGCCACCGCGTTACCCGCCTCGGTGCCGGGGAACCAGGTTTCCATGATCGCACCCACGTGCCGGGCGGCCCAGTCCAGCACCAGCGGGCGGCCGGAGAACACCAGCAGCACGACGGGCTTGCCGGTGGCGACGATGCTTTCCAGCAACTGCTGCTGGTTGCCGGGCAGGTCGAGCCGGGCGCGGGAGCCCGCCTCGCCGCTCATGCTGGACGACTCGCCCAGCGCCATCACCACCACGTCGGCCTGTTCCGCCGCTCGCTTCGCCTCCGCAAAACCCGCCTGCGAATCGCTCAGCACGTCGGTGCCTTTCGCATACAGCAATGCACCGCCGCGCTTTTCCATGCGGGCGGCCAAACCATCGCGCAGCGTCACCACGTCGGGCAGATGCTGCGCGCCGCCCCAGGCGCCCTGCATTTCGCCCGCGTCGTCGCCCAACGGGCCGATCAGCGCCAGCTTCTTCACGCCGCCGGAGAGCGGCAGCACCGGCGCGGCCCCGTCACCGTCGCCACCGTTCTTCAGCAGCACGAACGATTCCTCCGCCGCGCGGCGTGCCAACGGGCGGTGCGCATCCACCGCCTGCGTCACTTCGGTGCCGCGGGCATACGGATGCTCGAACAGCCCGAGCGCGAACTTCACCCGCAGCACCCGGCGCACCGCCTCGTCCACGGTAGCCATCGAAAGACGTCCGTCCTCGAGCAGCTTGGGGATCTGGGTGTCGTAGAAGTGGCTCATCATGTCCACTTCCACGCCGGCCTTCAGTGCCTTCGCCGTCGCAGTGGCCGCGTCCAGCGCGACGCCGTGGTGGGTCAGTTCCATCACCGCGGTGTAGTCGCTCACCACGAAGCCGTCGAAGCCCCACTCCTTGCGCAGGATCTCGTCCATCAGGTACGGATCGGCGGTGGCCGGAACGCCGTTGAGTGCGTTGAACGAGCTCATCATCGTGGCCGCGCCCGCTTCCACTGCGGCCTTGTACGGCGGCAGGTAGACCTGGCGCAGGCGGATGTCGGACATGTCGGTGGTGTTGTATTCGCGCCCGGCCTCAGCCGCGCCGTAGGCGGCGAAATGCTTGACCGAGGCGGCCACGCTGCGGGGATCGGACAGGTCGCTTCCCTGGTAGCCGCGGATGTAGGCGCGCGCCATCGCCGAGCCCAGGTAGGCGTCCTCGCCCGCTCCTTCGGTGGAGCGGCCCCAACGTGCGTCGCGGGAGATGTCGACCATCGGCGAGTAGAACCACTTCACGCCTGCGGTGGTGGCCTCGGCCGCGGCCATGCGGGACACCTCCTCGACCAGCTGCGGATCCCATGAGGCGGAAAGGCCCAGCGGTACCGGGTAGATGGTGCGGTAGCCGTGGATGACGTCGGCGCCGAACAGGATCGGGATGCCCAGCCTGCTGTGCATCGTCGCTTCCTGGAAGCGGCGGGTCTTCTCGGCGCCGATCACGTTGAGCATCGATCCGAGCTGGCCCTGCTTCGCCAGCGCGTAGGCGTCCACCTGATCGCGCGTTTCCGGATTGACCGCAATGGCGGTGTCGCTGTCGACCGCGGTGGGCGCGGACGAGCCCTGGTCGTTGTACTGGATCAGCTGGCCGATCTTCTCGGCCAAGGTCATCTTCTGCAGGAGCGCGTTCACCCGCTGCTCCAGTGCCGCGGACGCCAGCTGGGGATTGGGCGCCGCCGGCGTGGTGTGAGCGGCGGGGGCAGCGGGCGCGGCAATGGCGCCGAACGCCAGCGTGCAGGCGATCGCCGCGCACAGGTTCAACAGACGGGGACGCAGGCCGGGGCAGGACGAAGATCGCATGGGTTCTCCACAGGGTCGGCGGAAGCGCCATGGCGCGTTCCGGATCGGGGACCGGGAGAATGTAAACGTTTACATGCGCCGTCGTAAATGCACGCCGCAATACGGCGCGCCGCGATCAGCGCAGCTGGCTGTCCTTGCTGCCACGGCGGTTGTAGAGCGAGCCGTTGCGCTGCTCGGCATCCTCGAGTTCCTGGCATGCGACGCACAGGCGCACGCCGGGCACCGCCTTGCGGCGCGCGGCGGGAATCGGCGCGTCGCACTCCTCGCACTGCTCCAGCCCCGGCCCTGCGCGCAGCTGCTGGCGCGCGCGCTGCACCGCATCGCTGACGGTGGCGTCGATCTGATCCTGCACGGCGCCGTCTCCGGCCCAACCCGTTGCCATGGCATGTACTCCGCTGAGGCCCCTGCGACGGCACGATTGCGCCAAAGGGCGCGGACGCAAAGACATGTGTATCAAACAGATATGGCAGCAAGGCAGCCACATCTCAAGCCGGCATCGGCGCCGCCCGGTGGCGTCCGCTTTACCGGCGGCCGCTCACGCGGCGCCCGGCGCGACGGCTTCCAGGCCGTCCAGCACCACGCGATTGCGGCCGGCGTCCTTGGCGCGATAGAGCGCGTCGTCTGCGTCGGCCATCAGCTGGCGCAGGTCGTACCCGGCCTGCTCGGTCGAGGCGACGCCGAGGCTGGCGGACACCGTGACACCGGCGGTGTCTTCCTCAGGCGAGGTGCTGGCGATGGTCTGCCGGATCGCCTCGGCGCGCCGGCCTACCCGTGCGAGCGAGGTGCCCGGCAGGAGGATGCCGAACTCCTCGCCGCCCAGGCGTCCGAAGATGTCGTGCTTGCGCAGCTGGTCGTGGCACATGCCCACGGCACGCTTGAGCACCAGGTCGCCCACCGCATGCCCGTGCGTGTCGTTGATGCGCTTGAAGTGATCCAGATCAAGCAGGACCAGGCACACCGGAAGACCCTCGCGACGTGCCGACGCCAGCAGGCGCTCGGCCTGCTCGACGAAATGCTGGCGGTTGAAGATGCCGGTAAGTCCGTCGTGCCGCGCCATGCGCATGAAGCGCTTCTGCGATCGCCTGAGTCGATACAGCCAGAACCCGATCGAGGCCAGGATCGTAAGCAGCAACACGATCGACAACCGGCTCGCCTGGACTGCCTTGCGGTCCAGTGCCTGCTGCAGTTGCAGGATCTTGTTCTGGTTGTTCAGCGCGTCGATCTGCTGCTTGCGTGCGGCCACCTGCTGCTTGACCCGCTGGTATGCGAGGGCGCGCGCGCTGACATCGTTCAAGTAGCCCTTGTCGGCAGCCATGTACTTCTCGTGCCACTGCAGCGCCGCGTGGTAGTCGGCCTGCCTCAGGGCCACCGCATAAAGCACCTCGTAGGCGGTGCTCAACGGCTGCGTGAACTGGCTGCGGTCACTCAGCCTCAAGGCATCGGAGGCATACGACTGGGCGATGTCGAGCTTGCCGAGGTCCAGGTAGCCGCGCGCCAGCACCACGTCCACCTGGCTGATAAGCGCGCCGTAGCGCAGCCGGGTGAGCTTGTCATAGTGCTTGCGCAACAGCGCGACCGCCTTCGCGGGAGCGCCTTCGCGCAGGTACATGTCCGCGATGTCGGCACGCACCGCGTGGGCAAACAGCGGCTGGCCGCCGCGCTCGCAGGTGTCGATGAGCTGCTCGAACTCGGGATCGGACGACTTCGCCACGCCACTTTTGAAGCGCGCGTGCAGCGCCCAGAAGCGCGCCCGGCAGACCCCTTCGCCGGGCGGCACGGTCACCAGCATGGCCCGCGCATAATCCAGTGCCAGATCGTACTGGCCCGCGGCAGTGAGCAACTGCGAGGCTTCGCCCAGCCCCTGAAAACGCGCCGCGGCATCGTCGATCTGCGGCAACTGTGCCACCAGCTCGTTGAGCCTCTCGTAGGCTTCCTCGTAGTGGTGGGTGACGGCCAGGATATTGATCAACGTCGCAGTCGCGCGGAAGCGCAGTGTCACATCGCCGCTGTCGTTAACGATCGACAACAGCAGCGCCGTGGCGCCGGCGATGTCGCCGTCGTAGTCCTTCTGCCACGCGTGCAGATAACGCAGATGCCAGCGCTGGAGCGGGCTCAGCGCCGCCTGCTCCGCGTCCAGCTTCGCCACCAGCGCGCGGAAGGCCGCGTTGTCGGCGGACTTGAGCGGCTCGGCCCGCTCGAACAGCGGTGCCGGATCGCCGCTCGTGCCGGCCTGGAAGGCCTGCACGCCGCACGCACCCAGCACCAGGGCGAGGCAGAGCCCTGCCAGGAGAATTACCCGAGTCCTTCGAGCCATGCCTGCCACCGGTGTGATTCGAGCGTCAGGTGGTTGGGTGGTCGCGGTGGATCACTGCAGCGGTCCGGGCAGATCGGGCGAACGAACGGCCGCCGGTGGCGTCTCCGGCCGCGGCACGTCCTCGGGCTCGCGCTCGCCTTCGCCTTCTTCCTCTTCTTCGGCGGGCATGATCAGGGCCGCCATCGGCGTCAGCCCCAGCAGCGCATGCAGCGCGTGCGGATCTTCGCCGCGTGCCACCGCATGGATGGCCGCCTGGATCTGTGCATCAACCTCGCGCGCGGCCAGTTCGTCGGCGACGGCATCACCGGAGCCGGTATGGAAACGCGCATCCCGGCCAAGCGCCTCCAGCACCTCTACTGCATCTGACATGGTTCGCCCCCGCGACATGTGGACGCCGCCGCGGAGGCGTGTCCTTGGGTGATCATAGCTTTCCCGCCACGGATTGGGTGGCCCGCACGCGCACAATGCCCCGGCGGCGGCCTGTGCATGCCGGCCCGTCCCTGCCCTCCCTGATCGGCGGGCACCACGGGCCCGGTGGCGGACTACCGGACGGCGCCGTCGAGCACGGCGAGACGGGCAGCCAGCGCCTTATCAATCTCCAGCGCGCGACAGGGCGGGATGGCCAGTGTGTCCTCGGCACTGACCTGCGCGCCCGGCAGGTCGACCAACCGGCAACGCTCCATCCGCGGCCGGTGGATCGGCAGCGTGGCCGCCCGGTAGATGATCGCTTCGTGCTCCAGCGGGTAATCGCGCGCCAGTACCTCCACCAGCACCTCGCGATGCGCCGCGCCGGTGATGGAGCGGGTAAGCGTGCGGTCGCCCGCAGGCCCGATCTGCCACAGCACGAGCCACGCGGCGGTATCGATGCGCCGCCGGTAGAGCATGAACTGCGTGGCCTCGAAATGCTGGCAGCCGACCCGGCCCGGATCGATGCCGACATCGGCGTACAGGCAGTCTTCGGCCGAGATGCCCGGCTCCATCCGGGCGAAGAACCCCTCCGCCCGCGCCACGCGGATCGCTTCGTGCGGCACCCAGGCGAATACGCCCGGGTGGCCGTAAAACGCGCCGCACACGCGACGGCCCGCGCGCACCTCGGCGAGCATCGCCCGCACCATGGCGCGATAGGTACGCATGCGCGAGCTGCCCTCGGCGTAGAACGGCTGCAGGCTGCGCACGTCGGCGTTCATGCCGCCGAGCCAGCGCTCGACCAGGGCGTCGGAAACCGCCGCGAACACCACCTCGGCCTGCTCGATGTGGCTGCGCGCCAGCGGCCCCAGATGGGCGCCCAGCATCATCCCCACGCCCACGCAGACCAGGCTGCCGGTGTTTGCTGCATTCACTGTGGAGCCCCCTGTGCCGGAAGCGGACCGGCGCGCGCAGAGCATGCCGCATCCGCGTCGATCGCTGCCGATCGGGCACCACGCGGGCCATCCCGCGTCCGGCCATTCAAGCTGTCGACATGCGCGATACCCGATCATGCGCGTTTTCGCTGCCCTGCGGAGCTGCCCGTGCCTGACCACTTCCACCTGCCTCCGCGCGGCGATGCCGCCTGCCGCCCCGGCACGGGCGGGCGGGCGCGATCGCTGTGGCTCGCCGCGCTGATTGCGCTGGTGGCCGGCTGCGCTACCCAGACGGTGGAATCGCCCGGACTCGATCCGGCCAAGGTGCAGGCGCGCATCATCCACGCGCTGCCCGCCGGTGCCGATGACCGCGCGGGCTGGGCGCGCGACATCACCGCCGCCTTCGCGGCGCAGCAGATCGAACCCAACCGGTCGAACCTGTGCGCAGCGCTGGCCGTGGCCGGGCAGGAATCGAATTTCCAGTCCGATCCGGCCGTGCCCGGCCTGGGCCGGATCGCCCGTGCGGAGATCAATCGCCGCGCTGCCGCCCATCACATCCCGCAACTGCTGGTACGCGGTGCGCTCGCGCTGCACGGGCCGGACGGTCGCAGCTATGCCGATCGCATCGCGCAGGCGCGCACCGAGCGCGAGCTGAGCCGCGCCTACGAGGACTTCATCGGCATGGTGCCGCTGGGCAGGCGGCTGTTCGGCGATGCCAATCCGGTGCATACCGGCGGCCCGATGCAGGTGAGTGTGGCGTTCGCAGAAAACTATGCACGCGAGCACGATTATCCCTACCCGGTGGACGGCTCGATCCGCCACGAGGTGTTCAGTCGCCGCGGCGGCCTCTATTTCGGCATCGCGCACCTGCTGGGCTATCCCGCCGACTACCCCTCGCCGCTGTATCGCTTCGCCGACTACAACGCGGGGTTCTATGCCAGCCGCAATGCGGCGTTCCAGGCCGCCGTGACGCGCGCATCGGGCATCCCGCTGGCGCAGGACGGCGACCTGGTGAGCTACAGCCTGGGCGAACGCAGCAACACCGAGCTGGCCGTGCGCACGCTCGCCGACCGGCTGAAGCTGGATGACGGCGAGATCCATCGCGACCTCTCGCGGGGCGAGACGGCAGCCTTCGCCGCGACCCGCACCTACGCCCGCGTGTTCGCCCTGGCCGATCGCCTGCAGGGCAAGCCATTGCCGCGGGCCACGCTGCCGACGATCCGGCTGGAGAGCCCCAAGATCAGCCGCAAGCTCACCACCGCCTGGTTTGCCCGTCGCGTGGACAGCCGCTACCGCAGCTGCATGACGCGGATGCGCTGATCCGGGCCTTGCGCCATCGCGCCGCAGGGCTGGGCGGCCGGGCCAGCTGGCAGGTCGGGTTAGGCTGTACCGTCTCTCACGGAGTGCCTGCCCATGTGCCGACTGTTCCGCCTGATCCCGGCCGTGCTCCTGCTGCTCGCCGGCTGCGCACACTTTCCCTCGGCCACGCCCGATGCGCGCTTCGACGACGGCCTCACCGCAGCACGCATCTTCGATGAGTGCCTCGCCGCGCACGGCGGCGACATGCGCGACTATCGCGGCGACCTGAACCTTGCCACCGACGGCCACTGGCACACGCTGATCCAGCGCATCCAGCCGGTGATCAGCGACGCCGGCTTCCGTGTCACCTCGCAGGAACGCTACCGCCCGCGCGACGGCGTCTATGCCGTGCACCATCACGGCCCGCTGGGCGACAAGCAGGTGATCCGCACGCCCCAGGGCCTCACCGTCTACTACAACGGCGTGCGCGAGACCGACCCGGTGAAGCTGCGGGCCACTGCGCTCACCAACGACGCGTTCGCGCTGTTCCACTTCGGCCCCAGCTTCATCAAATCGCGCGCCACCGCGATCAGCCGCCTGTCCGATGCGCAGGAAAACGGCCAGCGCTACTACCGCCTGCTGGCGACCGTGTCACCGGGTTTCGGCGAAGCGTCGAACGACCAGGTGGTGCTGTGGATCCACCCGCAGACCCACCTGCTTTACCGCGTGCACCTCACCCTCAACGGCTTCGAGACCACCCAGGGCGCGCATGTGGACACCACCTTCCTCGCCTACCGCAAGCTCGGTCCGTTCACCCTGCCCGTGCGCTTCGACGAGCGCGTGCGCGGGCCGATCCGGATTCCCGCGCACGAGTGGCAAACCACCGGCATGGATCGCGACCGCGGCTGGCAGGCTGCGGATGTGGAGGGCGCGAGCTTCACCGGTTCTGCCGCGGCACCCGCCACACCGCTGCCCGCCGCGCCAGCACACTGAGCGCACTGCCGGTCGCGGCACGCTGCGAGGCGGTCGTCACCGAGGGCCTGCCCCCTTGGCGATGGCCCCGCATGCCCGCACCTGACTTGCAGACCGAACAAACAGGAAGCCCCATGAAACAGATCGTGCTGGCCCGGCCCGGCGGGCTGGAGCATTTGCGCATGCGCGACGACGCCGCCGATCCGGGTGCGCCCGGCCCCGGCGAGATCCGCGTGCGCCTGCATGCCAACTCGCTCAACTTCCACGACTACGCGGTGGTGGCCGGCTTCATCCCCACCGCCGACGGACGCATCCCGATGGCAGACGGCGCCGGCACGGTGGAGGCCGTGGGTGCGGGCGTGGAGGAATTCCGCGTGGGCGACGCCGTGGTGTCGACCTTCTTCCCGCACTGGCTGGACGGGCCCGCACGCATCGACAATTTTTCCGGCACGCCCGGCGACGGCATCGACGGCTATGCGCGCGAGGCGGTGGTGCGACCGGCAACCTGGTTCACCCACGCTCCACGCGGATGGAGCCACGCCGAATCCGCCACGCTCACTACCGCCGCGGTCACCGCCTGGCGCGCGCTGGTGGTGGAAGGCGGACTCAAGGCGGGCGACACCGTGCTCACGCTGGGTACCGGCGGCGTGTCGATCTTCGCGCTGCAGTTCGCCCGGCTGATGGGCGCGCGGGTGATCGCCACCTCGTCGTCAGACGCCAAGCTCGAACGACTCACGGCGCTGGGCGCCGAACACGTCATCAACTACAAGAGCGAGCCCGAGTGGGGTCGGCGCGTGCGCGAACTCACCGGCGGGCGCGGGGCGGATCACGTGATCGAGGTCGGCGGCCCGGGCACGCTGCCGCAGTCGATCGAGGCGGTGCGCATCGGCGGGCACATTTCGCTGATCGGCGTGCTCACCGGCCGCGGCGGCGAGATTCCCACCGCGGCGCTGATGGCCAAGCAGGCGCGCCTGCAGGGCATCATCGTGGGCAGCCGCACCCACCAGCAGGAAATGATCGCTGCCATCGACGCGGGCGGGCTGCGCCCGAAGATCGACTCCCGCTTTGCACTGGCCGACATCGCCGAGGCGTTCCGGCACGAGGCCTCGGGCCAGCACTTCGGCAAGATCGTGCTGGAGTTCTAGTCCTTACGCGGCCGGCGGCGTATCGAAGTGGTACGTCGTCTGCTTCGCCGAAGGGCGCTGGCCGAAGGTGTCGGTGAAGCGTGCCAGCGTCGGATACGCGTCCAGCGCCACGGTGGGACGAAAGCGCAGGTGCTCGATCAGGCAGAACAGCGTGAGTTCGAGCAGGCTCACGTGGCGCGCCGGCGGCAACGTGGCGAGCACCGCCTCGATGCGCGCCTCCAGCCACGCCAGCACGTTGGCCAGGCCGTCGGCGGCCTTGGCGAAATACAGGTTGTCGGCCGGCAGCTTGGCCGCCTGCGTGCCGAACACCAGCTGCACCTGCGCGGCCATCGCGTGCCACACCAGCTCCTGCGCGTTGCGCGCCTCGAGGCCCGGCAGCTGCTCGGTCCACACCACGTCGATGCGGCCCGGCGCGAGCTCAGCCAGTGTGCGGGCGATGTTTTCGGCACCGAAGGCCACCTGCCCGTCGCCCAGGCGCAGCACCGGCAGTTTCATCGCCGGGTTGCCGCCGTAGTCGGTGGTGCGGCGCGAGCCCAGGTCGTAGACGGGCTGGAACGCGCAGTCGATACCCAGCTCCAGCGCCAGCATGCGCGGCACGCGGGTAAAGTGGGAGCTGCTGCGGCCGATCAGGCAGGGCGTGGCGGTCATGGGGATCTCCGGGCGGGAAGCGCGAGCTTACCCGCGCCATGCGGCAATGCGCGGCAGCGGCCGCGGCGCGCTGCCTGCCTACACTGCGTGGATGACTGCGCGGCATCTTTTCCTTTCCTGTCTCCTCGGCAGCCTCGCCCTGCTGGCCGGCTGCCAGTCGGCGGAGCTGCCCTCCGGTCCGCTGCCACCACACCCGCCGCGCGCCGAGCCGGACGTGGCCGGCATCCGGCTCGGCGACACGCTGGTCTCGGTGCAGGCGCGATTTGCCGGCGCGCACTGCAAGCCTGTGGACGCCGAGGACATCACCGAGCAGTGCGTGATCGCCGATCAGCCGTTCGCGCAAGCCGGTGACAGCGTGGTGTACGTGAGCTTTGCGCACGGGCGCACGGTGATCGTGCAGGCGTACGGCCTGCCGGCCCCAAGCATGCCCGCGATGGTGCAGGCGCTGACCACGCGCTACGGCGCGCCCGACGACGAGCGCCACCGTCCGCCGCGCGCGCATGCGCCGGCCGTGAGCTGGTCCACCGACGACTGGTTCCTGATCGCCACGCCGGCCGGCGAAAGCCAGCCGTTCGCCGGCGCCATCCTCTACCAGCGCGCGTTCGTCGAGGCGGTCCAGCGCGCGGCGGCGCGCCGCGGCGAGAACGTGCCGGACTGATCGCTCACGCCAGCGGCGGACGGCGCTCGGCCCACGGCGCCGCCTGCTCCAGTTCGGCGGCCAGCTGCAGCAGGCTCGCCTCGTCGCCGAACGGCGCCACGAACTGCACGCCGAACGGCAGCTCCGGCCCGCCCTGCTCCACCGCCGCCCAGTGCAGCGGCACCGACATGCTCGGCGTGCCGGTTAGGTTGGACAGCTGGGTGAATGGCACGCGCGCCAGACTGGTCTCCACCAGCTCGTCGACCATGCCGGTCGCCAGCAACAGGCGGCCCGCGCCCAGCGCCAGCACCGCGCGCGCCAGCGCTCGCTGCCCCGGGGGCGTGTCGATCTCGCCGATGCGGTTGGGCGGCTGCGCGGTGGTGGGCGTGAGGTAGAGGTCGTACTGCCGGTGAAAGTCGGCCATCGCCAGTGCGTAGCCGTTCCACTGCGCGTGTCGGGCCACGTACTCACCCGCGCTGATGGTGCGCCCGAGCAGGCCGAGCACGCGCGTTTCCAGCTCGAACGCATCCTCGCCCGCGCCGGTGAGCGCGCGGGCGTGCGCCATGCCGGCAGCCACCTGGCCGAAGTACATGGTGATGAAACTGCGCGCCAGCGCGCGGCCGTCCACCGCGGGCTCGGCCGGCTCCACCGCGTGGCCGAGGTCGGCCAGCACGGCAGCGGCACGCTGCACCGCGGCCACGCACTCCGCATGCACCGGCGTGCCCAGCGGCGAACGCGTGCTGAAGCCGATGCGCAGGCGCCGAGGCGGTCGCGCGATCGCCTCGGCGTACGTCTGCGCCGGCGGCGCGATGACGAAGGGCGCGCCGTGCCCGGGACCGGCGATGGCGTCGAGCAGGCGCGCGGAATCGCGCACGCTGCGGCTGATCACGTGCTGGCTGGAGGCGCCCTCCCAGTGCTCGCCATCGGCCGGGCCGCAGGGCACGCGTCCGCGCGAGGGGCGCAGCCCGAACAGGCCGCAATACGCGGCCGGGATGCGGATCGAGCCGCCGCCGTCGGACGCTCCTGCCACGGGCACGATGTCCGCGGCCACCGCGGCCGCCGCGCCGCCGGACGAACCGCCGGGCGTGCGCGCCAGATCCCACGGATTGCGCGTGGGCTGCGGCCACAGCTGCGGCGAGGTCTCCGCCTTCAGCGCGAACTCGGGCGAGGCGGTCTTGCCGAACACCACCAGCCCCGCATCGAGAAAGCGCCGCACGATGTCCGCATGGCGGTCGGGCACCCAGTCGCGCAGCGCGCGGCTGCCGGACGGGCTGGGCACGCCTGCGTAGTCCTGCCCCATGTCCTTGAGCAGGAACGGCACGCCGGCGAACGGGCCGGCCAGCGGGCCGGCGGCGCGCTCACGGGCGACCGCCTCCATCGGCAGGCAGATCGCCGCGAGCGCGGGGTTCACCTGCGCCGCACGGGCCAGCGCGGCCTCCAACACCTCGCCGACACTCACCTCGCCGCGGGCGATCAGGGCAGCCAGTCCGGTGGCGTCGTAACGCGAGTACTCGGCGAACATCGATGGACCCGTGCGTGAGGGAGCAGTCGCCATCATAGGGGCGCGTGCGGTCGACGACGCCAAGGCAAAACGCGTCCCGCGCGGTGCGGCTCACCACCTGCGTTCGCGATGCCTACTCTCCCCTCGGAGGAGAGGATTGAGTTGAAAGGGGCGGGGCTGACCGGAAGGTGGAGAGGAGCCGACAGCAAGGTCTGCAGCGTCGCCGGCTCCCGGCTCTCCCCGACGGGGCGACGGAGTCGATGCGGCACGGTTTGGTGATGGTTCCGCGCGTTGATCAGCCGACGGCCGCACCAACCATCGGCGCTGCACGCACGCCCTCCATCGCCTGCGCCTCCCGGCAGCGAGGCAGAACTCAGCGCCCCGCCACGCTCACCCGCAGCGAGCTCCACGCACCGCGTGCGCTGAGCGCGGTGATGGTGTGCTCGCCCGGCTGCTCCAGCGCCAGCGCGATGGAGTGTGCGTCCTCGGTGCTGCCCTGTAGTCGACCGTCCAGCAGCCACTGCACAGTACCCGTGGCGCCAAGCGCCTTGAGCGTGACGCGCAGCGGCTGGCTGCTGTGGGGCGCGCGGCGCAGGCGCACGCCATCGGCGAGGCCGGCGATGCGGATGGCGCTGGCGTTGTCCAGCGAGTCGGCCGGGCAACCGGGCGCCAGCGGCGGCAGCGCGGAGGCGGCGCGGTCGTCCTGACTCAGCCACGGCGTGGCCAGCGCCGGCCAGCGCGCCAGCTGCACCGCGTGCTCGCCTGTGCCGTGGCAGGTGGCGCTCAGTCGCCGGCCCTGCGCGTCCACGCGCAGCGTCACCAGCCCGGCCGACCACGCGCTGAGGTCGCGCTCGGCGAACGTGGGCGGCAGCGCGTCGTCCAGCACCCAGGCGCTGCGGTGCTGGCGGCACAGGGCGGGATCGGTCGCCGCCTGCGCGCCACCCAGCGGCCAGCAGATCTCCACCGAGCGCACGCTCGCCGGCTGCGCGAAACGGCTTGCCGGGCCGCGCGCGGGCAGCATGTCGGCGATCTGGAACAGCAGCGGCAGCGCGGTGATCGCGCCGTACTGACCGGGCGACGGCGTGCCGTCCGGGCGGCCGATCCACACGCCGATGGTGAACTGGTCGGTGACGCCCACCGCCCAAGCGTCGCGGTAGCCGTAGCTGGTGCCGGTTTTCCAGGCGACCGCCGCGTGGCGGTTCACCGCGCCTTCCAGCGGCGCGCCCTCCACGTCGGCCGGGTTGTGCGCCAGCACGTCGCGGATGATCCACGCCGCGCCCGGCGACAGCAGACGGCGCGGCTGCGCCACCTGCTGCGGCGTGTAGCGCGGCGCCACCGCCACGCCGCGGTTGGCCAGCGCGGCATAGGCGCCCACCAGATCCTCCAGCCGCGTCGAGGCGCCGCCCAGGATGATCGACAGGTTCGGCTGCGCGCCGGCCGGCAGGCCCAGGTCCAGACCACCGGCGGCGAGTCGCGCCACGAAGCGGTTCGGCCCTACCCGGTCGAGCACGTCCACCGCCGGCACGTTGAGCGAACGCTGCAGCGCCTCAGCTACGCCCACCGGGCCGGAGAATGCCTCGTCAAAATTGCCCGGGCGGTAACCACCGAAATCCTGCGGCGCG
Organism: Dyella sp.; assembly: GCF_035685805.1. Taxonomy (GTDB): domain Bacteria; phylum Pseudomonadota; class Gammaproteobacteria; order Xanthomonadales; family Rhodanobacteraceae; genus Dyella_A. The sequence continues at coordinate 32,748 of NZ_DASSAB010000036.1, read as the reverse complement.
TCCACCAACAGGCTCTCGGAGGTGATCAGGCCGTCGTCCAGCGCCAGACCGTACAGAAAGGGCTTGAGCGTGGAGCCGGGCGAGCGCGGCGCCTGCACCATGTCGATGTAGCCGTGCCGATCCGGGTCGGCAAAGTCGCTGGTGCCCAGGTAGACGCGCGCCTCGTGACTGGCGTTGTCAACCACCAGCAACGCGGCGCTGGTGTGCTGCGGCAGGCGCGCCAGATACCCGCTCACGCGATCCTCGGCGGCGCGCTGCAGGTTGGCGTCGATTGTGGTGGTGATGCGCCGCTCGGTCGGCTGCTCGCGGTGCAGGCGCTCGGCCAGCAGCGCAGCGGAGAGCGGTGCGCGCAGCGAACGGGCCACCACCGGCTCGATCCGCGCATCGCGCACCTGTTTGGCCGTCCAGATACCCTCGTCGCGCAGGCGTGTGAGCACCTTGTCGCGGGCCGCGCGAGCAGCCTCGGGATGACGATCCGGCCGCAGCCGGCTCGGCGCCTGCGGCAGCACCGCCAGCAGCGCCGCTTCGGCTCGCGAAAGGTTCTTCGCCGGCTTGCCGAGGTACGCCCACGAGGCCGCCTCCACGCCCTCGATCGGACCGCCAAACGGCGCATGGTTGAGATACAGATCGAGGATCTGCCGCTTGCTCAGATGCGCTTCCAGCTGCAACGCGCGCAGGATCTGGATCGCCTTGCCACCCACCGTGTGCGGGATCGGATCGATGATGCGCGCCACCTGCATGGTGAGCGTGGAGCCGCCCGAGACGATGCGCCCGTGCAACAGGCCGCCGGCCATGCCGCGCGCCAGCGCATACGGATTCACGCCAGGGTGGCGGTAGAACCATCGGTCCTCGTAGCCCAGCAACGCTTTCAGGTAGAGCGGCGACACGGTGTCGACCGTGGCCGGATAGCGCCATACGCCGTCGCTGTCCGCGAACGCGCGCAGCGGCGTGCCATCGCGCGACAGCACCACGGTGCTGCCGCCGTCGGGGGGCGGCAGGTGGAGCGGAAACAGGCGGTCGAGCGCGAGCGCGAGCAGTGCAAGTACGCCCAGGGCGATGGCGCTGCGGCGAGACCAGCGCCGAAGGCGGAAACGACGCGTGGATGGTGGGCTTGCGGACGTGCCAGTCATCGTTGATCGATGCGCTCAGTGTGAGGAGGCAGCGCATACACCATCGCCCGATTTCGCTTCAGGGCGCGGGCGCCGCCGCGCAATGAAACCTCCAACGCCGTCATTCCCGCGAAAGGGGGGATCCATGTTGCCTTTGCATCATTGCAGGGTGGATGACCGGCATCCGCCGTTGAGAGGCGCCTCCCGCTTTCGCGGGAATGACGGCGAGGTGGCGTGAGCATGCTGCGCATACGTCCGGATACGGATGATTCAACAACGTCTGGAACGCGGACATTTGGAACGCGGTGCCAGCCACTCCTTGCGCGCGACCGAAAAACGCGGGCGCGCGCGGCGACTGCGTGGACGCACCGCGCTCATCTCACGGCTCCACCACGGTGACTTTCACCGGCTCGGCCTTGCCGATGCCGCGCAGGGCCGGGCGGTACATGTCTTCCACCAGCGGTGGCGGCACGGCGTAGATGCCCGGCGTCACGGCGCGCACGAGGTAGAACACGTGGGCCGCGTCGCCACGCTCGAGCTTCAGTGCGGCGGCGTAGCGGTCGTCGCGATATTCCTCGTGCACCACGTTGGCGGCGGAATCGTGCTGGTCCATGTCGATGCCGTCGATGACCACGCCGGACCACTGCTGGGCGCCGGAGAGATTGAGGTTCTCGACCTCCAGCCCGCCCGGCAGCAGGTCGGTGACCAGCGCGTCGGGGATGTCCATGCGCGCCTCGATGGTGAGCTCGGCGATGAGCGTCTCGCCCTCCTTCAGCGTGCCGCCTTCCCACGGCTTGCCGTCAGTGGTGAACCAGCTGCGGCGTACGTCGATCTGGCTGTCGTCGGCGGGCGGTGCCTGCTGGGTGACGCCGGCGACGTCGAGCGTGGCGAAGATGGTCGCGCTGCCGGTGGACTGCAGGCTCACCCCGGACTTCAGCTCGGCGGCAGTGAGGTCGCGGCTCCACACGCGGCGATCGGGCGAGGCCTCCGTCTTGCCGCCCACGCTCAGTGTGGCGGCTAGCGGCGCGGCCTCCGCCGCGCCGAACGCCTTGGCGACGCGGGCGATCGCGGCTTGCTCCTGCGTGCTGAGGTACGACCACGACCAGCGGTACAGCGCGTCCTGCTTCTGGCGCTCGCGCACGTGGCTGTCCACGTTGCGCGCCCAGTCGATCAGCTTGGCGTCGTACTCGGGCTTGTTGAGGCCGTAGGTGTGGGTGAGCGCCACCATCAGCGCGAGGTCGCGCAGGTCCGAGCCGTAGTCGCCCACGTACCACGGGCGCTCCTTGTCCCAGGCGAAGGCCTCGGCAATGGCCTTCTGCGCGCGCTCGTTGTCGCCCATCAGCTTGAACGCCACGCCCAGGTGCACCAGCGGCAGCGGCGCCACCACTTTGCTGCGCTCGTTGTCGAAGATCGCGCGCAGCGTGCCCAGCGGCGCGCGGTTGACGCGGGCGAGCACGAAGCCGGAATACGCCTCGTCGGCCAGCCGCATGTGGTCGTGGTGCTCGTAGCTGTAATACGCGTGGCCGCCGCCCAGCAGATCGTCGCTGAGGCGCTGCAGCGATTTCTGCAGCACGTCCTGCGGCACGGCGAAGCCGGCGTCGCGCGCGTCGAGCAGGAAGTCGACCACGTACGGCGTGGTGAAGGTGACGATGGGGCTGGTGCCGCCCCAGAAACTGAAGTGGCCGTTGCTCGCCTGGAACGAGGCGATGCGATCCATCGCGCTGTCCACGGCGGCCTTGCGCACCGCATCGTCCATCGGCGTCACGCCCAGCGCCTTGGCCGTGGCGGTGTCCATGATCAGCGCGGCGTAGCCCTTGCTGGTGGTCTGCTCGATGCAGCCGTAGGGATAGCGCAGCATGTCGCGCAGCGCAGCGCCGTACGGCAACGGCGGCAGCGTGCTCAGGCTCAGGCGCGCCCGCACGGTGTCGGGGATGAGCCCGGCCAGCAGTTCGCTGCCGATGCTCAGTGCCTTGCCCGCCTCCAGCGCCAGCGGCTGGTTGCGCAGCACCTCCGGCCAGGCCGGGCGCACGGCGAACTCGAAGTGGCGGTCGACCTGGTAGTCGTTGAGCTGGGCGTGGATGTCGACGCCCGCCACCGCCGCCCCGGCACCGGCGGTCACCGGCAAGGTCAGCGTGGTACCGCCGCCGTCCTTGAGCGCGATGGCCTGCTCGCCGTGCTCAATGCGGATGGGGCCGGTGCCGGTGACGCGCACCTTGGCCGTGCCGTCCTTGCCGGAGAGGTTCTTCAGATCCAGGCTGATCACCGCCTTGTCTCCGCCGGCCATCACGCGCGGCGTGCTCGGCTCCACCACCAGCGGCGCGCGCACGGTGACCGCGCCATCGGCGTTGCCGAAGCGGCTGTCGGTATAGGCCAGCGCGCTAACCCGCAGGCTGCCGTTGAAGTCCGGAACAGCCAGGTGCACCTGCGCGTTGCCCTGCGCGTCGAAGGCGACCGGGCCGGCGAACAGGTCGACGATCTGCACCTTCGGGTTGATCCGCGCGGCCTTGGGCAGCGCATCGCCGCTCATGTCGCCGCCGTAGCGCAGGCGCGCGGTATCGCCGTCCATCGCCTCGATGAGGCGGCTGTAGAGGTCATAGGCCTCGGTGGCCAGCGCACGCTTGGCGAACATCCACGACCAGGCATCAGGCACGGCGTAGTCGGTGATGTTGATCACGCCCTGGTCCACCGCCGACACCGTCACGTAGGCCTGCTTGCCCGCCAGCCCGGTCGCCTGCACGGTGACATCCAGCGGGTTGCCCGGGCGCATCAGCGCGGGCGCCTTCAGGGTGAGCGGGATGCGGCGGCCGCTGCGATCCATCGCCACGTATTCCACGCCCATCGCGCGTGCCGGCGTGGTGTGTTCCACCGCCTCGCCGCCACGGAACACCAGCGCCACCACGTACACGTCGTGGCGCTCCCAGTCCTTGGTGACCGGAATCGAGAACGTGGCGCCGGCCTTGGCGTCGATGTTCCTGGTGTAGAGCAGATGGTCGGACTCGACCAGCAGCACGCCGGGACCGTCGTGCGGCGGGGTGACGGTCACCTTCATGGTGTCGCCGGCGCGGTAGCGCGCCTTGTCCAGCGCCAGCTTCACCTTGTCCGGGCGCGCTTCCTTGCCGAGGTTCTCGTCGTCCCAGCTGTAGCCGGCGAAGAACGGGAACACCGTGGTGAGCTTGGTAGCCGCGTCGTACACCTCGACGCGGTAACTGCCCCACTCCACCGGGAACTCGACCCGGGTGTTGGTAGTGGCGCTGACGTCGACGTCCTTCTCGTCGATCAGCTGCAGGCGCTGGTTGGCGTCGGATTTCCAGCCGCCGTCACGCTCGTACAGCCAGTAGAAATCGCGCAGCTCGCGCTGCAGGCGCACCTTGAGGTGACTGCCGGCGACGCGCTTGCCATCGGCGCCCACGCGCACGATCTCGAAGCCGACCGGGCTCTCGCTCTCCGCGCCCTGCTTGGGATCGAACTCCGGCCGCACGCCGACCAGCGCGTCGGCCGGCCAGTAGGTGCGCTTGAGCAGGCGCGTCACCGCGCGACCGCCGCTCTCGTACACGCTGCCGGACAGCGTCACCGCCAGTGGGGCCACCGGCTTGACGTCATCGGGCAGCGGCACGTCCTGGGCGAGCTGGCCCTGCGCGTCGAGCGTGGCGTCGATCACGTCGTCGGCGGACTTGGGCAGATCGACCGTGGGGTCGCCGAAGAAGGTGTCCTTCATGGCGTCCACCGGATGCACCTCCGGCGCCACCAGCAGCTTGGCGGTGAAGCGGTTGCCGTCGGCCGGCGCACCGTAGAGATAGCTCGAGGCTACCTTCAGCTGCAGCGGCTCATTCGGCGCCAGGCGCGGCTGCGGACTGTCCAGCGTCACCTTCAGCCGTTCGGGCAGGAACTCCTCGACGTGGAAGGGAAACGCCTGCACCGAGGCCTTGCTGGCCGGGTCGAGGCGGAACTCCAGCTGCCACAGGCCGGTGGGCGCATCGGCCGGAATCGCCTCGCTGAGTTCGAAGTAGTTGAGCTGCTTGGGCTCCAGCCGGGTGTCCTGCAAGGTGCGGCCATCGGGCTGGCGCACGCGCACGAACAGCGACTGGGCCTTCATCGGCTGACCGTCGGCATCGCGCAGCAGCGCCGAGGCGCGCAGCGTCTCGCCGGGGCGATACAGGTCACGGCCGGACCACGCGTACACCTCGAACGGCGCCTGCTTGCGCCCCGTGATGTCGAAGTTGGACACGTCCAGCGCCGGCCGGTTGAACGGCAGCACCGAGATGTCCTTGCCGTGGCGCGCCACCAGCACGTCCGAATCGCGAACCTTGTAGGCGATCAGCGCGTTGCCGGCATCGTCGGTGGTGGCCTTGAGCGTGGGGTTGCCGGCCTCGTCGCGGATCTCCACGGCGACCCCGCCCACCGGCGCGCCGTCGCGCAGCGAGGCCACGTGCAGCAGCACGTTGTCGCGGTATACGCGCAGGTGCAGGCCGAGATCACTGACGAAGAAGGTCGCCGTGTCGTAGCCGCCCTTGAACGTGCCGGCGGCCTTGACCACCGCCATGTACACGCCGGGTTCGGCCAGCTCGCGGATGTTCTGCACCGGCAGGTAGGTCACGGTGCGCTCGTTCGGCCCGCCCTTGAGCGCGTAGTGGTTGGCATAGACCGAGTCGGCCATGTCCGTGAGCGCGCGCTTGCTGCGGCTGCCGTTCGGGCCGCAGGCATCGTAGGTATAGGGGTCGTGGTCCAGCTCGTAGCTGTCGCGGTGGCCGTTGCGCGGGTAGGAGCAGAACAGGTCCGACAGCGCGTCCTCGTGCACGCGAAAGAATTCCACGTCGGCGTCGTGCACGTTCACCGAGACCAGCGGCAGGCCGCGTGTGCCGCGCGCCGGCAGCACACTGCCGTGCGAGGCGAAGCCCACGGCGCCGGGCAGATTGCCTGAGTAGATGTCGCGCTTCACCGCATGGCCGAGCGTGCGGCCGTCCGCGGCAAGCAGACCGGGCTTGATCGCCACGGCGTAGCGCGTGTTCGGCGCCACGTAGGGAAAGCTCAGCGTGGTGCCGTCGTCGCTCAGGCCCCAGCTGCCGCTCACCGGCTCGCCGGAGGGACCGGTGACCGCAAGCACGTCGTCGAAGGCCTGCGCAGAGGCCAGTTTGGCGTTGAACACCAGCTCCAGCTGGGTGCGGTCGTTGCGCACCGAGGAGCTTCCCGACATCAGCATGAAGCCGGCCTTGTCGCCGGCCCGGGCAGTGGTCGAGGAACCGGCCGGTGCGCCCTGCAGTGCGGGCTTGTCACCCTCGCTGCGCCCACAGGCGGCGAGCAGCACCAGGCAAACCATCGGGACAAGCAGCGGCCGCAGCCACCGGACTGGCCGGCGCCGCGAATTCGACAGACGTGACATGAGAACCTCTCCCTGGATATGGCAACAGTATGGCGGCCATTCGTGGCGGCCGGATGGCGGCCGCGGGGCGCGCTGCGCCGGAAATTCTGACATGACCGGGAACGCTCGCATCGATCCGCGTCGATCCGGAACGCCGCCGCTCGTCGTCAGCGAAACCCTCCTGGAGAAACGCACCGATGCCCGCCCTGCCCCAGCTCTATGCCCACCCGTTCTCCTCGTACTGCCAGAAGGTGCTGGTGGCCCTCTACGAAAACGGCACGCCGTTCGAGCTACGCACGCTGGAAGACCCGCAGGCGCAGGCCGAGCTGGCCGCGCGGTGGCCGATCAAGCGCTTTCCGGTGCTGGTCGACGGCGAGCGCACGATCCTTGAGGCGACCTGCATCATCGAACACCTGGACCGGCACTACCCCGGCGCCACCCGCTTCCTGCCGGACGACGCGGACGCCGTGCTGGAAGTGCGCATGCTCGACCGCTTCTTCGACAACTACATCTCCACGCCGCAGCAGAAGGTGGTGCTCGACCGCATCCGGCCCGAAGACCAGCGCGACCGCTACGGCGTCACCGAGGCCCGCGCCATGCTCGACACCGCCTACGCGTGGCTGGATCAACGCATGGCCGGGCGCACCTGGGCGGTCGGCGAGCGCTTCAGCCTGGCCGACTGCGGAGCCGCGCCGTTCCTGTTCTATGCGGACTGGACGCACCCCATCGACGCCACCTTTGCCAACGTGCACGCCTACCGGCGGCGCCTGCTGGCGCGGCCGTCGTTCGCCCGCGCGGTGGATGAGGCGCGCCCTTATCGCCACTACTTCCCGCTGGGTGCGCCCGACCGCGATTGAGCGGCGCGATCAGCGGCCGTGGCGGCCGCTGGGTGCAACCTGCCCCGGCGCGGGTGGTGGCGCCTCGCGCACCGAGCGCTCGTGGCTCCAGGGCTCGCGCCAGGTCGGAAGGTCGTGGCGACGATCGCGCGAGCTGCGGTAGTTCAACCCGTCCGCCCTCACCAGCGCCAGGCGATGCCCGTCTTCGTTCTGCCAGAACCATCGCCCTGAAGGCACCGGCGCGCTGGACAGATAAATGAAGCGCGTATCGTAGCTGCCATCGGCGCGTGCGGTGGCCTGAAGGCCGAGCTTCATCACGAACTGGCTGGACCTCGGCTTGCCATGGTCGGTTGCAGGGCCGGTGATCAGTTGATCCACCGTCTGCCGCAACAGACGGGTAAATGCGGGGGTGAGTTCCACGGCCGGAGACAGATCGGTCACCTTGCCATGGGCGTCGACCCTTACCAACACCGGCAGTACGTGCTCGCGGAAATGGGTCAGCGACATCGAGTCGGCGCCGGCGGCAGCGCTGGCAAGGGCCAGCGTGGCGGTTGCAACAAGGGTGGTCAGCGATTTCATGGCGGAATCCTCCGGGTCATGTCATGCGCGGCGGGCGCAGACCCATTAAGCGCCGATGGCCGCGGGACCGCAACGCGGTGCCCGCGCATCAGCCACTCGCCGGGGCAAACGGCATCGCCAGGTACGCATGGTCCAGCGCCATTCCCCACGCGACCAGCGCCGCAGACAGGCCACACATCACGAGAAGCCCGATGCGCCGGGCGCGCGCCAGGTCACAGGGACGCCCGGCGCGACGGCGCATGTAGACGACGGCGCCGGCCGCCAGCTCGACCCCGGCCCAGAACACCACGAACGGCCACACCATGAGGCCTACGTAGGCGGGAACGATCCAGCCGGACGACGTCTCGCGCTGCAGCCACCAGGGCACCAGAAACAGCAGCACCGCCGCCCCTGCCAGCACGCCGGCGCGCCAGCCCTGCCGATATACGGCGTCATCGGCTCCTGCCTTGGACTCCTGCTGCGGTGTCGATGCCGGATCGGTCACGCGCTGCCCTGCCTGATTGGAATGAAGCGCGAGCGTAGCGGGCCCGCCGCGGGGCCGGCAACGCCTGCGCCAGCGATTGCGACGGATGACGCAACAGACCGTCCTCTCGCGTGAGGTTTTTCCATCGCCGGGGGCTTCCTATCGTGGCCGTTGTCGCCGCCCGGGCGCACATCAGGAATCGTCACCATGCTTCGTCGCACTACTCTGGTCTTCGCACTGCTCGCGTGCTTCGGCGCCACCACCGCCATCGCAGCCACTGCGCCTGCGCCGCTCACGCTGCAGGTCTACAACCCCGGCGCCAGGTCGATGTTTCCGGTGTCCTCCGAGATCATCAGCGGTGCGCACGACGCCGTGCTGATCGACGCGCAGTTCCAGCGCAACGACGCCCAGGCGCTGGTGGAGGCCATCCGTGCCAGCGGCAAGACCCTCACCACCGTCTACATCAGCCACAGCGATCCGGACTATTACTTCGGGCTGGACGTCATCCACGCGGCCTTCCCCGACGCACGCATTGTCGCCACCGCCCCGACCGTCGCGGCGATGAAGTCGCTGATGCAACGCAAGCTCGAGTTCTGGGGTCCGCAGTTGAAGGACAACAAGCCGCAGGCGCTGGTGTTGCCGCAGGTGCTCCAGGGCGACCATCTCACACTGGAAGGCCATCGCCTGCAGATCAAGGGTCTGGACGGCCCCACGCCCGCGCGCAGCTACGTTTGGATTCCCTCGCTGAAGACCGTGCTCGGCGGGGCGGTGGTGTTCAGCGGCTCGCACGTGTGGGTCGCCGACACGCCGACCGCCGCGTCGCGCCAGCAGTGGCAGGCCACGCTCAAGACCATCGAGGCGCTCAAGCCGGTGCGCGTGGTGCCCGGGCATTACCTGGGCCTGGCGCCGGCCGGGCTCGCCGCCGTGCGTTTCAATGCGGACTACCTCACCACGTTCGATGCCCAGGCCGTCAAGGCAGGCACTGCGGAGGCGCTGGTCGCCGCCATGGAAACGGCCTACCCCGACCTGCCCGAGCGCGGCTGGCTGGAGCTGGGCGCCAGGGTGGTCAAGGGCGACATGGCCTGGCCGCAGTAAGGCCGCGGTACCGCAGCACCCGCTCAGTGCGCGGTGCTGCCGGGTACCGGCGCCGTCAGGCTGCGATGGATCTGCGGCAGCATCATCGCTGCCGCCGAGCCATACCAGCGGTGGTACTCGGCCACCATCTCGCCGTGGGCGATCACCGGGTCGGTCGCCACCAGCGCCATGGCCTGGTCGACCGACTCCACGGCGAACAGGAACAGCCCGCGCCAGTCGCCGCCCGCATCGTCGAACGGCCCCGCCGTAACCAGCTTGCCCGCGTCGGCCAGACGCTGGATGTTGGCGAAGTGCCCGGCAAACATCGCATCGCGCGCCTTCCCTTCGGGCACGTGCTTCGGCCCGGTTTTCAGGATCACCAGCACGTAGGGCCGCATGCCGCGCGCATCCGCGCCCAGGCGGTTGGCCAACGCCGCGTCGTACGGCGCCGGCGTGGATTCGCCCGCGCGCGAGACGCCGGCAAGCGTGAGCGCGCCGCATGCGATGGCAAGACACAGCAGACCTTTCATGGCGCACTCTCCGCAGCAATGGTGGCCACAGGCTACGCCGGATGCCGGATGGCCGGCGCCGGTAGCACGCCGCCAAGGGCCGCACTAACCTGCCCGCTCCCTCCTCGCCGGCAGCCACCGCGCATGACCGACACCGCCACCGTCTATCGCGGCCGCAGCGCCGCACGTCCCCCGATCGACCGCGAGCCGCCGGTGAAACACATTGCGGTGGTCGGGGGCGGCACCGCCGGCTGGATGACGGCGCTGCTGCTGGCGCATTCCGGCTACGGCGAGCGGCTCAAAGTCACCGTGCTGGAGTCGCCGCAGGTGGGCATCATCGGCGTGGGCGAGGGTTCCACGCCGTGGCTGCGCGGGTTCTTCGAGGAGCTGGGCATCGAGGAATCCGAATGGATGCCCGCCTGCCACGCCACCTACAAGAGCGGCATCCGCTTCGACGGCTGGTCCACGCGGCCGGGGCATGAAAGCTATTTCCACGCCTTCGCCTCGATGCTCGACAACCTCACCATGACCCAGTTCGTCGACCACGTGCATCGGCGGCTGGACGGCGAGGACGTGGATGCCCATCCGGACCGCTACTTCCTCGCCACCCGGCTGGCTCGCGAGTGCCGTGCGCCGCGGCCGCGGCGCGAATTCCCGTTCGACGTCTGGTACGGCTACCACTTCGACTCGGTGCTGCTGGGCACGTTCCTGCAGCGCAAGGCGGTAGAGCGCGGCATCCGGCATCTGCCGCGCCACGTGGTGGCGGTGGAGCGCGACGCGCGGGGCGACATTGCCGCGCTGCAACTGGAAGGCGGCGACACGCTGGCCGCGGATTTCTTCGTCGACTGCACGGGCTTCGCCGGCCTGCTGATCGAGCAGACCCTGCAAACGCCCTACGTCTCCTACGCCGATGCATTGTTCAACGACGCCGCGGTGGCGATGCCCACGCCGCTGGACGGGCCGATCATGTCGCAGACGATCTCCGCCGCCATGCGCCACGGCTGGGCGTGGACCATTCCGCTCACCCAGCGCTACGGCAACGGCTACGTCTACAGCACGGCGCACTGCACGCCCGAGCAGGCCGAGACGGAACTGCGAACCCACCTGGGCCTGCTCGACGCCGACGTGCCGGCGAAGCACCTGCGCATGCGCACCGGCCGCGTGGAGCGGCACTGGCATCGCAACTGTCTGGCGGTGGGGCTGGCCCAGGGCTTCATCGAGCCGCTGGAAGCCACCGCGCTGATGCTGGTGCAGCGCACCGCCAGCCTGTTCGTGGACGCGCTGGAAAAGGGCGACCTCGGCGCGTCGACGCAGGCCACCCTCAACGCGGCGGTGAACGCGCAGTTCGACGGCACCCGCGACTACATCGTGGCGCACTACAAGACCAACACCCGCACCGACACCGACTACTGGCGCGCCAACGCCGCCAACACGCATCTGTCCGAACCGCTCACCCGCCTGCTCAAGACCTGGCTGGCGCGCCGGCCGCTGGTGGGCGGCATCCAGCAGAGCACATTCGGACAGGGCTACCCGGTGATGTCGTGGTACAGCCTGCTGGCCGGCATGGGACTGTTCCCTCACGACAGCGAACTTCGCCCGCCCGGCCAGCCACCGCACAGCGTGGCGGCCATCGACAACCTGATCCAGCGCAGCGCGCTCAACTTCCCCGACCACCGCGAGCTGCTCGACGCGATCCCGCCGCGGCCGCGGGAGGAATCGCTGCAGGTCTATTTCTGGTGAGGGTCCCATCGACGCCCGCCACGCGTTCGGCACCGATAAAGCTGTAACCGCTAACCTCGTTGCCGGTATCGAAAGGACCTCACCGTGAACCGCGACGAGCAACGGCTCAATCATCAACTGGATCGCCTGGAGCGGGCGCTGCCGGCACGGCTGCATCGCGTGCTGCTGTGGCTGCGTGCGCCCGGCGCGGCCTGGCTGCGCATTCCGCTGGGGCTGATGCTGGTGGTCGGCGGCCTGCTCAGCGTGCTACCCGTGCTGGGCCTGTGGATGCTGCCGCTGGGCCTGCTGCTGCTGGCACAGGATCTGCCGTTCCTGCGGCGCCCGGTGCGTCGTGGACTGATCTGGGCGGAACGCCGCTGGATCCGCTGGGTCCGCTGGAAGCGCCGGCGCTGAGCGCGGAGCGCGGAGCGCCGAGCCCGCGACGCCTAACCGGCTGGTGCCCGCTGCACCACCCGATCGATGTACTTCAGCTCGTCCAGTGACTTCGGCTCGTCCGGCACCAGCTTCAGGCAGCCGCGATACGCGGCGCGCGCCTCGTCGTAGCGGTGCAGCTCGACCAGGTCGTAGCCCTTGCCGCGCAGTGCCTTGCAGGTGACGTCGGCCACCGCCTTCTCGTCGGTGGTCAGGCTGGCGAAGGCCTCGGCGGTTTCGTAGTGCCCCAGCGATTCCTGCCAGGCCGACTTGCGCTGGTAGGCGAAGCCGATCTCGATGTTGTACTGCGCGTCGAACGGAGCCAGCGCGAGCGCTTTGTCCAGAGCGACGATGGCGTCGTCGTAGCGCGCCATCTCGTTGTAGGCGTAACCGCGTCCCCAGTACGCCATCGCCCAGGCCGGGCCGATCACCATGGTCGCCACCCCGGGCCTGGTTCTGGCGGCCGTGGTCGAGTAAAGCAGGGCGTCGGCCATCCCCCGCGCGCTGAAGATCACCTGCGGGCTGCCGCGGTACTGCGCTTCGTAGCGGCGCGCCACTTCATCGAACGGGCCATCAATGGCCGCCATGATCTGTCCGTGCTGGATCATCCGCACGCCTTCCACCACGCGCTGCACATCGGCCGCCTCGCGCGCCGCCTCTTCGGGAGACGGCTGGACGATCCGCACCTCGTGGCGTGGCTGCGTCACCGGCGCGCTGGCGCAGCCATGCAGCATCCATAGCCCACCCAGCAGCACCGTCTTTCTGGACATCCTCATCCCGTCGTTCTCCCGATGCGCCGGCTCCGCCGCGGTGCCGGGCCCCGTCCGCGGTATGCCAGCGCGGCGGCGCATCCGCAAGCCCCGGCGAGCGACCGTGCCCGCGGATTGCCCGCCGTCACGGCAACGCCTACTCTCGACGCTCTGTCTACGAGGGGAGTCGACCCATGCGATCGCTGCGCGTTCTCACGCTGTCTGCCGTCATCACCGCCGCCCTGCTGGCCGGCTGCTCCAAGGAGCAGGCCGCACCGCCAGGCGACGCGGCGACTCCCGCGCCAGCCGCCACCGCGGCGGCGCACGACGCCGACAAGACCGCCGCGCTGGGCACGGCGGTCGATGGTTTCATCCAGGGCATGTTCGAGCACAACCCGGTGTTCGCCGCCAACGCCGGCAAGCACGAGTACGACGGCAAGTTGCCCGACTACAGTCCCGAAGGGCTCAAGGCAACGGCCGACTGGCTGCACGCCCAGCACGACGCATTCGCGGCCTTCGGCGACGACGCTCTCGATGCGCAAGGGCGTTTCCAGCGCGACTACGTGCTGGCCGTGATCGAGGGCCAGCTGTTCTGGCTGGAGCAGTCGGGCTTCCCGTATTCCAACCCGGCCTTCTACACCGGCGACCTCTCGCCGAGCATGTACCTGACCCGCCCGTACGCCCCTTTGGCCGACCGCATGGCGGCTTTCGTCACCTACGAGGAAGCGCTGCCGAAGGCGCTGGCCCAGGTGAAGGCCAACCTCAAGACGCCGCTGCCGGCCTCGTACCTCACCCTGGGCATCAACTCGTTCGGCGGCTTTGCAGCGTTCTTCAAGAACGACGTACCCGGGATCTTCGCCAGCGTGAAAGACCCGGCCCTGCAGGCGCGGTTCGATAAAGCCAATGCCGCGGCGATCAAGGCCTCGCAGGAGCTGGCCGACTGGCTGAAGGCGCAGCAGCCAAAGGCGACGCAGGATTACGCGCTGGGCGCGGACAAGTTCGCCGCCATGCTCCACGCCACCGAGCGCGTGGACGTGCCGCTGGACCAGCTCAAGGCGATTGGCGAGGCCGACCTGCAACGCAACCTCGACGCGCTGAAGGCCGCCTGCGACCAGTTCGCCCCCGGCAAATCGCTGGCCGACTGCGTGGCCAAGGAAGCGGCCGACAAGCCCGAAGGCGGCGCGGTGGAGGGTGCGCGCAAGCAGCTCGCCTCGTTGCGCCAGTTCGTGGCGGACAAGAACCTGGTCACCATCCCCGGCACCGAGCAGGCCAAGGTGGAGGAAGCCCCGCCGTTCAACCGCTGGAACTTCGCCTACATCGAGATTCCCGGGCCGTACGAGAAGAACCTGCCCTCGGTGTACTACATCGCCCCGCCGGACCCGAACTGGAGCAAGGCCGACCAGGCCGCGTACGTGCCCGGCAAGGCGGCGCTGGAATTTGTCTCTTCGCATGAGGTGTGGCCGGGCCACTTCCTGCAGTTCCTACACGCCAACCGGGCGCAGTGGATGTTCGGGCGCCTGTTCGTTGGCTATGCCTTTGCCGAAGGCTGGGCGCACTACGCCGAGGAGATGATGTTCGACCAGGGCGTGGATGGCGCCACCCCCGAAGTGCACATCGGCCAGCTCACCAATGCCCTGCTGCGCGACGTGCGCTACCTGTCCGCGATCGGCCTGCACACCGGCGGTATGACCATGGCGCAGTCCGAGCAGATGTTCAAAGACAAGGCCTTCCAGGACCCCGGCAGCGCGCGCCAGCAGGCCGCCCGCGGCACCTACGACCCGGCCTATCTCAACTACACGCTGGGCAAGCTGATGATCATGCAGTTGCGCCAGGACTGGGTCGCCAAGCATCCCGGTGCCGACGCGCTGAAGGCCTTCCACGACCAGTTCCTCAGCTACGGCGGCCCGCCGATCCCGCTGGTGCGTGCGCAGATGCTGGGCGGCCCGGTGGAGGCGAAGCTGCGGACTCAGCCCGCCGCGGCGGCCAGCACCGCCGCGCACTGATCCGGCCGACGCTGCACGTGATGCGAGGGGCGCCTCCTGCCGGGGCGCCCCTCGTCTTTTTGCGGGCAGCAACGAGTCTGGCCGTATCCGAGGCCCCTGTCAGCACTCCGCCTGCCCGGCTGCCGCGCGTTGCGCGAAATGCCGCGCTAGGCTGGCGCCGTCGACGACCAGCAGGGGGTTCAGGCGACATGATCGACACGATCCAGCACGGCACACCGGTACAACTGTGGCAGGCACTGGTACACGAAGCGGGCCAGCGCGCGGGACATCCGCTCGATGAAACGCGCGAGAGCTATCTGGTCTTCGTGCTGCTGCGCTTCCAGCGCGACGCGCACCTGCTCGCCCACACCCACGGCGTCGACTGGCTGGATGCGCTCGAACTGGTCGGCGCCGCCCGCGGTGATGCCCTGCGCGACGTGGGCGACCGGTGCCTGCTCGTCGCGGGACTGTTTCCCGACGTTGCCGAACGCCGCCGCGTGAGCGTGGGCTACTACATCGACATCGGCCGCGCCGCCTACCAGGGCGTGGCCGACGCCGGGCGGCGCGCCACCGCCACGCTTTACGACCAGCTCGCCGCCAGCTATCGCGAACTGGTGCACACGCTGGCAGCTGTACGTCGGCTCGGCTCGCCGAGGTCCCTGCGGTAGACCCGGCTGTCGCTTGACGACATCCCGCGGGAAACTGGCGGGATCCTTCGCATCCGCGGCGGCGAGCGGGAGATGCCAAGCCGTGCGGTAACATGCCGGCCCCTTCCGGATCACCACCGGCCGGCCCACGGCTGCGGAGCTTTTTCTTGGCGCATTACACCGGCCCCCTGCTGACCCGCGATACCGGCACGGCGCTGCTCGGCGCCGTCGCTCGTGGCGACGCCGCGTGGCGGGGCTCGCTGGATCTGGGCCGCTCCACCGACGAGGCCCTGCTCCAGGCCGACGGGTGGCTGTGGCGCGGCCGGCACTACGCCTACCCGGGCAAGCTCAAGGAGCGCACGATCTACTGGTGGGACGGCGAGGAATTCGCCCCCGCGTCGCGTTTTTCCGGCTCGCTGATCAAGCTGGTGCCCACCGAATGGGGCGCACCGACCTTCGAGATCGACGGCATCAAGATGCTGCCCACGGCGCAGGCGTCACCGTTCGAGGATGCGCGCCGCAAGGTGGCGCTGATCGAGCCGCGGGGGAAGTGGGTGCTCGACACCTGCGGCGGGCTCGGTTACTTCGCCGCCTGCTGCCTGGAAGCCGGCGCGGCATGTATCGAGTCGTTCGAGAAGAACGGCGACGTGCTGTGGCTGCGCACACTCAACCCGTGGTCGCCGGATCCGCAAGCGCCGGAGCACGGCGGTCGCCTGCGCCTTGCCCACGCCGATGTGTCCGAGGCGATCGGGCAACTCGGCGATGCGTCGGTGGACGCCTTGCTGCATGATCCGCCGCGCTTCGGCATCGCCGGCGAGCTTTACTCGCAGGCCTTTTACGACCAGCTGGCCCGCGTGCTGCGTCCCGGCGGGCGGCTGTTCCACTACACCGGCAGCCCGAACAAGCTCACCAGCGGCCGCGATGTGCCGCGCGAGGTGGCAAAGCGGTTGGCCAAGGCGGGCTTTGCTGCGGAACTGGCGCTGGACGGCGTGTTCGGTACGAGGCGCAACACGGCGCGTCGATAGTCATGCCGCGGTCCGCCGCGGGCGGCTTCACCTGCTGGAGGACGCCGGTCGCGGCACACCCGGATGGCTCGCCGCCCAGTCCAGCGCGTCCTGCAGGGTAGTCACCCAGACCTCATGACGATGCGCGATCAGCCAGTCGATCAGTGCCTGGTGCTCGGCGTCCGATACCTGCAGGTAGTCCGCACCTACGCCGTGAAACACCAGCACGGCCATGCCGCCGCCGGCCACCGCCCGCTGCACGAACGCGATCAGCGGCCTGCGCTGCACGCCGTCCGGGAAGTCGCTGGATGGCACGTGCATCGGATCGATCCGCGACACGTCTGCGCCCAGATCGTCGAGCGAATCGAGCGGCGCCCGCACGTAGCTCACCAGTCCCGCCTTGCGCAGTGCCGGCAGGTAGTCGACGCCACCGGCGAGGGTCTTGCCGCAAGGGGTGCCGAAACCGTGCCTCGCACGCCCGTCGATGGCGGTAAGCAACACGTTCTGCTGCTCGATCTCGGTGAGCATGCTGGCAGGCGTGTAGGCCTCGGTGGTGTAGCGTGGGTCGGCCGGGAACTGCGCCGCGGCGCAGGCGTGGAAAACGGTGTGGTTGGCCAGCTCATGCCCTTGCGCGGCGGCCTGTCGCCATCGCGCCACGTCGGCCCGCTTCACGTTGGACAGGAAGAACGTGCCGCTGAAACCGGCCCGGTTCAGCACCGGCACGACGTGGTCAAGCTGGGAGCTCAGCGCGTCGTCGTAGGTCAACACGACCGCCGCCCGCGCGCCGTTCGGCCACTGGGTAGCGTGCGCCGTCGGAGCGGCCAACAAGGAGGCCAGCACCACCGCCACGAGCAGATGTCTCATCGATCGTCCTCCGGGTCCGAACCCGGATCCTGCGCTGCTGGCGCTGCCAGCTCAAGCGCCCGCACCCGGCCACGCTCTCCCACCGCATGGGCTGGTGCCAGCGCTCGCGCGGACCAGCCGCCGGGCAGGCCTGCGGCGGCGCCTGCCCCCGCGGCATCGCGGACGTATCGCGCGCAGCGGCATGGGCCAGGCATCCGTTCGGGCACGTGGGGCGTATAAGCTTGCTGCTGATCCGCCACCCAGGAACCTGCCCATGAAGATTTCGATGAAGCTCGCTGCACTCGCGTTCGCCGGTGCCGCCACCCTGGCCTCGCCCGCCTTTGCCGCACTCAAGGAAGGCACCAAGGCGCCCGACTTCACCGCGCCGGCCTATCTCGCCGGCAACGCCTTCAACTTCAACCTCGCCGACGCGCTGAAGAAGGGCCCGGTGGTGGTGTACTTCTTTCCCGCCCCGCACACGTCCGGCTGCAACGTCGAGGCACACCTGTTTTCCGAGGCCATCGACCAGTTCAAGGCGCTGCACGCCACGGTGATCGGCGTCACCGCCGGCAACCTGGACGAACTGGCAGACTTCTCCAAGGAAACCGAGCACTGCGGCGGCAAGTTCCCGGTCGCCGCCGACAAGGGCGCCAAGATCGCCAAGCAGTACGACGCCACGCTGATGATGCGGCCGGGCTGGTCCGACCGCACCTCGTACGTGATCGCTCCGTCCGGCAAGATCACCCACGTCTATTCGGATCTCAGCCCGACCAAGCACGTCGAGGAGACCCTGGCCGCGGTGAAGGCGCTAGAGAAGTAAGCAGGCCCGGCCGTTGCGGCCTGGGCGGCGCGCCGGAAACGGTGCGCCGCCCTTTTTTTTGGATCCATGTTGTGAAGTCGTGCACACACGGGGACATCCACCCCCGATTCACCTTAAGATCGCGTGATGACCGCTACGACCGGATCGCCCGACGCCCCCGCCCCCGCTGCGCCCCCCGCGCGGGGGCGCATTGCATGCGTAGGCCTCGGCATGACCCTGGGCTCCCACCTCACGCCGCTCGCACGCAGCCAGATCGAGCAGGCTGACGTGGTCTTTGCCGCCCTCTCCGACGGCATCGTCGAGATGTGGCTGGAACGCATGCACCCGGACGTGCGCAGCCTGCAAGGCTATTACGCCGAGGGCAAATCGCGGTTGACCACTTACCGCGAATGGGTGGACGTCATGATGGCCGAGGTGCGCGCGGGCAAGAAGGTCTGCGGCGTGTTCTATGGCCACCCCGGGGTCTTTGCGTGGTCGCCCCACAAGATCATCGAGGTGGCACGGGCGGAAGGCTTCCAGGCGCACATGGAGCCGGGCATCTCGGCCGAGGACTGCCTGTACGCCGACCTGGGCATCGATCCCGGCCGCTTCGGCTGCCAGCACTTCGAGGCGAGCCAGCTGCTGTTCTACAAGCGCCGCATCGACGCCAGCGGGTACCTGATGTTGTGGCAGGTGGGGCTTGTCGGAGACTTGTCACTCAAGAAGTTCAGCACCGGCCCGGCATACCGGCAGGTGCTCGTGGACCTGTTGAGTGAGGACTATCCGCTGAGCCATGGGGTAATTGTCTACCGTGCCGCCACGCTGCCCATTGAGCGGCCACGAATCAGGCACCTACTGCTCGGGGACCTGCCGCAGGTCGAACTGACCGCGGAGGAGACCGTAGTACTGCCCCCGGCCGAGCCTTTGAAGCAGAATGCCGCGATTCGGAAGCGTCTCGCAGCGCTTGATGCCATTTCCGCCGCAACGTGACGGCGTCGCGCTTAGGCCGTCGCAGTTTCGTCGGTCGAACACGCGAGAATCACGCACTTACAGGGGAAAGAAAACATGTCGGATACGATCGAACTGCTGGACTCCATCGGCAAGAACGCCTCCTTGCGTCATGCCGCCAAAGACGAACTCACTGCCGCTCTTGAGCACGCCGGCGCATCGGCGGCTTTGAGGGCAGCGGTGGCTGCCGACGATCGTGCTTTGTTGTCTG
This sequence comes from Dyella sp., assembly GCF_035685805.1. GTDB lineage: Bacteria > Pseudomonadota > Gammaproteobacteria > Xanthomonadales > Rhodanobacteraceae > Dyella_A. The sequence continues at coordinate 13,428 of NZ_DASSAB010000036.1, read as the reverse complement.
CCGAACTGGGCTCTCGCATGAATCAGGCGCCCCAGGTGTTCAACACGCCGGCGCATGAGGAAGAGGAGCAGGAGGAAGAGGAGGAAATCCCCGCGCGCGAAGCGCCGCCCGTCAAGACCCTGAAGCACTGATCAACTTGGTGGAGCCGATCCGATGAGCAGGGCAGGCGCACGGTCACTGCTCGCACTGGCGAGCCTGACCGCGTGCCTGCTCCTCGGGATGCAGGGCCCTGTTCTTGCCTTTCCCGATCGTACTAATGAGGCGCTCACCATTAAAGATCCGGCCGACTTTCTCGACCAGATCGAGAAAGTCCGCGTAAGCAATCACGCCGAGTTCTCGCGCCGGCTGGCGCAGATCCACCGCGAGGCGCCTGCGCTGAGCCCAGCGCTGCGCTGGAAGCTGCGCTATCTGGACGCGCTTGAAGCCTCGCTCCAGGGCAGCTATGCCCGCGCCGACGATGTGCTGCAACAGGTGATCGACCACGCGGACGACCCACTCTTGGTCACTAAGGCCTCGGCGCTGCTCATGCACAACCTGGCCATTCAGCGTAGCTACCTGAAGGCTTTCACGATCGCCCACCAGCTCACGGCCGAACTCCCGCAGATTCAGGACCGACCAGTGCGCTTTCAGGTGCTCAGCTACCTGTCCCAGATGCTGAATCTCGCCGGACAAACTGATCTGGCAATCCAGTACGCAAAGATGATGGAGAAGTCTGCGCCTGCGGGCGCCAGTCTTTGCACCCCACGCGTTGCCCTGTTGGCCATTCGTTACAGCGCGAAGGCCCTGCACTCGTCTGACAATGACCTGAAGCAGGCCATAGCGATTTGCGGAGAGGCCAAGCAACCTATCGTCAAGGCGGCGGCCGAACTGATCCTGAGCACGCTTTTACTCGAGGAAAAGCGTCCCGCGCAGGCGCTCGCCCTCGTGGATCGAATCACTCCGCAGATCCGGAGCAACCAGTACTACCCGCACATCCTCTCGGCGCAGGTACAGAGGGCACAGGCCTACGAACAACTGGGCAGGGACGACGACGCCAAGCGTACTGCCCTCGCCGCCTTGGCCATGGCCGCCCCGAACGACGTCGACAACTTTCTCGCCGAAGCCGACCTGCTGCTCTACAGGATCGCCAAGCGTGACGGAGACGCTGCGTCGGCGCTGAACTACTACGAGCACTACGTGGCGCAACAAAAGAGCGCGGTCGACGACGCTGCCGCGCAAGCCATGGCGTACCAGACCGTGCAACAGCAGGTCCTGACCCGCAAACTCGAGACCGAAGAGCTGAGCAAGCAGAACAGCATTCTCACCCTGCAGCAGGCGCTGGATGCCAAGGCAGCCGAGACGAGTCGCCTCTACATCACGCTGCTGATTATCCTCGTCGCGGTGATCGCACTCTGGCTGGTGCGCAGCATGCGTCTGCAGATGCGATTCAAGAAGCTTGCCAACCACGACGGCCTCACCGGCATCCTCAACCATCAGCGTTTCATGGGAGAGGCCGAACGACTGCTGCGCCTGGCCGAGAAAAAGGGATTCGATCTGAGCCTGGTCTCGATCGACCTGGACCACTTCAAGCAGGTGAACGACTCCTACGGGCACGCCATGGGCGACGAGGTCCTAAAGCAAGCCGTGCGCATCTGCCAGCTGCAGCTGCGCGCGAGCGACCTTTTCGGGCGCCTGGGCGGGGAGGAGTTCGGCGTTCTGTTGCAGGAGTGCTCCCGCGAGCAGGCGCTGGAGATCGCTCACTGCCTAAGGAAGGCCATTGGCGAAACTCCCATCGAACGCGATGGTAAAACCATCTGGATTTCTGCCAGCGTGGGCCTTGCCTGTACCAGCCGCTCCGGCTTTGGGCTGCAGCACCTCTGCATGGATGCGGACGCGGCGCTCTACAGGGCCAAACGGGCGGGACGTAATCGCGTAATGACGGATGCCGAGGACAGTGAGTTCGCGCTCGCTTGATTGCTGCCCCGGGGCGCGACGCGTCTCGCCCTGAATCTTCTGGCGCGGCGTCCGCACGCTCCCGACAGACGTTTCATGCACAAGCCAGCAATGAGGTGGGCCACGAAGACCATGCAGCCCCGTCGAGAGCGATGCCGCGGCTCTGTTTGCCGCGGTCGCCAGGCGGTGGCAGCGGATCCCGATGTAAGCACGAGGCGCCGCGGTGGTGATCGTCAGGGGCCCCTTGTGGTCGTTTGCAGCGCTGGTCGCGGTGCTATGGCTGGCCTGCCGCCCGTTTCGCGCGAGCGCGCCGACGCCGACGCCGACGCCGCGCTCTATCAGGCAAAGCGGGACGGCCGCAATCGCGTGGTGCCCCATGGCGACATGATGAAGGAATCCGCCAGCGCCTGATCGAGGCCCGCCCCGGCCTCACCCGCCCGGTCGCGGGCGGGCGCCAGCCGTCCGCGGCGCGTCAGTGCCGGGCCGCGATGATCTCGCTCAGATAGTCCGGCGTGCCCGGCACCCGTTGCAGGTGCGGATACTGCAGGCCGCCGTGGTAGTCCACGGCCACCGTGCGGAAGCCGCCCTGGTACTTGAGCAGCAGGTTCACCGGTGCAGTGTCTTTCTTTGCTGCGCCGATCGCCTGCTTGAGCACCTCGTCGCTGTAGTCCTGCCCGTTCACCGCCACGATCGTGGCGCCGGTGCTGACGCCCGCCTTGAACGCCGGGCCGTTCCAGCGCACGTCGTTGATCTCGCCGTCCTGGCCCATGGTCAGGCCGATCGACCAGGTGAAGTTGTACAGGTGCCGCGGCGACTCGGGCCGGCTGTTGTACTGCTGCTCGAAGTCGCTCGGCTGGTCGGTGTACACGAGCTTCCAGCCGGTGCCCTGCAGCCCGTCGAGCAGCGGCGGATCGAGCGTGTCCACGTGCTGGTGCAGGAAGCTGGCCCAGTCGTAGCTCGCCACGCCATTCAGCGCGGCGACCACCTCGTCGAAGGTGTAGGGGCGGGTGACGTAGCTGCCGTTGTCGATGCCGAAAAACGCCTTGGCAAAGTCGTCCAGCGACTTGCGGTCGCCGGTCAGCGCGCGGATCTTGGCATCCACCTCCAGCCACATCATCTGGCCGGCGCTGTAGTACTCCTCGCTCATCTGCCAGCTGCGATACGGCAGCGAAGCGCGGCGTGCGGCAGTGGCGTCGTTGGTGGTGTCCTCCAGCGTGCGCCACTGGAAGCCTTCGCGATTGCGGTCGTAGTTGGCGGCAACCATCGCCAGCGCATCGCGGAACTGCTGGGCGCTCCACAGGCCGGCACGCGCGGTCAGCACGTAGCCCCAGTACTGCGTCTGGCCCTCGTACACCCACAGCAGCGAATCGCCCATCGGCACGTTGAAGTTGGGCGTGGCGAGATCGGCCCCGCGGCGGAACTTGCCGTTCCACGAATGGGCGTACTCGTGCGCCAGCAGATCGCGCCCCGGCGCGGCATCTTTCCATGCGGTGAAGTAGTCGGCGCCCAGGCCGTTCTCGCTCGACTGATGGTGCTCCAGGCCGTTGCCGCCGAGCTGGTCCGACAGCGAGAACAGGAAGTCGTAATGGTCGTAGTGGTGCGAGCCGAACAGCGTGGTCGCCTGCTGCACCAGATTGCGATGCGCACTCACCTGCTCCGGCGTCATCTGCAGATACTTCGGTGCATCGGCCACCACGTCCAGGTGCACCGGTGCGCCGCCGGGCGGCGTGAGGTCCACCCGCTTGAAGTAGCGGCCGGCGTAGATCGGCGAATCGATCAGCGTGTTGAACGGCACCGGCTTGAAGGTGGTGTGGCCACCGGATGCGGCGACCGGCTCCAGCGCCGTGCCGAACTGCCAGCCGGCCGGCAGCGTCACGCTGGGCTGCACGGTGACGCCGCGTGAGAAATACCCGGCCGGATACAGCGCCACCTTGTTCCACTCCAGGTCGAGCATGCGGTCGGTCATCTCGAAGCCGCCGCGGCGATCGGACAGGTACTGGAAGTCCACGTCCAGCTGCGTCACGCCGGCGGGCACGTCGAGGTGGAACGCGTAGACGTCGTACGCGTCGCGGTGCCAGCGCAGCGGCTTGCCGCCGGCGCGCACGGTGAGGCCGGCGAGCATGGCGACGGGCCCGGTGGGCGAGTGGTCGCCCGGTATCCACTGCGGATAAAGCAGGGTCAGTGCGCCCGGCTGCACGGGAATCGTCTCGTGCACACGGTAGATGCCCTGCCCGGTATCGCTGGCGTCCACGTGCAGGGTCAACTTGCCCGGGTAGGCCGCATCCCGCGGCGGCGGCACCTGTGCGCCGTCGTTGCCGCGTGCTGCCGCCGCGGTCGCAAAGCCAAACGTCAACGCCAGTGCCACGGATGCGCGCAGGCACAGGGTGAGCGGCCGCTTGGGCAAGGGATCACGGGACATGGCGGGCTCCGGCTGATTGTGGAAACCGTCAACTTAGCACCGGGAACCCTCGCCGGCAGAGCGCCCGCATGGGCAAGCTCGGCAGGTGCAACGCAGGACAGCGGCCTGCGCAGCGGACCGACCTGGCGGTGCGAACTCGCTAGGATGGGCGTCCGCACGCTGACGGACCTTCTGCCGCATGAGTTCGAGCGACACCGCGCACACTCCCGAGATCTCCCGCACCTCGATGGCGGTCGCCGCGCTGTCGACGGTGGTGGAGTGGTACGACTTCACCCTGTACCTGTACTTCGCCACCGTGCTCTCGCGGGTGTTCTTCGGCGGCGGCGCGCATTCGCTGCTGGCGACGCTGGGTGGCTTCGCCATCTCCTACGCCATGCGTCCGCTCGGCGCTGTGGTGTTTGGCCATATCGGCGACCGCATCGGGCGTCAGCGCACGCTGCTGTTCTCGATGATGTTGATGACGCTGGCGATGCTGGCCACGGCGCTGCTGCCCGATTTCGCCACGATCGGTCCGGCCGCCGGCGTGCTGCTGATGGTGTTGCGCTGCTTCATGGCGTTTTCGGTCGGCGGCGAGTACACCGGCGTGGTGGCCTATCTGCTCGAAGGGGCGCGGGCGGAGCGGCGCGGCCTGATCACCTCGCTGGCCTCGGCGGCCAGCGAAGTCGGTGCGTTGCTGGCAGTGGCGATCTCTGCGCTCACCGTTGGCGCCCTCAGCGCAGCGCACCTGGACGCCTGGGGTTGGCGTATTCCGTTCTTTGTTGGTGCGGCGCTGGCCGGGGGCGTATGGCTGGCCCGTTCCACCATGGAAGAATCGCCGGAGTTCCTGCGCCAGCTGGAGCGCCAGAGCGTGCCGGAGGCACCGCTGCGATACACGCTCACCCACCACCGCCCGGCGCTGGCGCGCACCTTCGCGATCTCCGCGCTGGGCTCGATCACCTACTACGTGGGCATCACCTACGTGCCGGCGTTCCTGAGCTCGGCCGGCATCCTCGCCGAGGGGCGCTCGTTGTGGATGTCGACGCTGGCCGCGGTGGCGGTGATCCTGGTGACGCCGCTGGCCGGCGCGCTGTCGGACCGCACCGGGCGCAAGGTGCTGCTGGTCTGGCTGGCGGTCGCCGCCGTGCTGCTGCCGCTGGCGATGTTCGGCCTGATGGCGCGGGGCGGCGGGCTGGGCATCGGCGTGGGTGCGCTCGTGCTGGCGTGCCTGGCCGGCGGCGTCAGCGCGGTCGGCGCGCCCGCCACGGCCGAACAGTTTCCCGGCGAGGGACGCCTCAGCGGGCTGGCGCTGGGAGTCACCATGGCTACCGCGATCTTCGGCGGGCTGACCCCGTTCCTGGCAGAACTGCTGGTCGGGCAGACCGGCTGGCGCTCGGTACCCGGCGCCATGATCGCGGTGGTGGCGCTTGCGGTGCTGCCGGTGTTCCTGCGCATGCCGGAGACCCGGCCCACGCCCGGAGGGCGCTCCAGCGACGATCAAGGCGCTGCGGATCTGGCTCGCTGAGCCGCACGGCGCGCCCCGGCGGCGGCGCTCAGGCGTCGATCGCCCGCGGGTTCGCCGGCAGGTCGTGTGAGGCCTCCGGGCTTGCCAGTGGCGCCGCCGCGCGCACCCGGTTGCGGCCCTCGTGCTTGGCCTGGTAGACGGCACGATCGGCCCGCGCGACCAGCGTGGCCAGCGACCGATCGCCCCGCTGCGGCTCGGCGCACGCCACGCCGAGGCTGGCGGTGATGGTGATGCCCGGCGCGAATGCGCTGCAGTCGATCGCCTGCACCGCCGCGCGGATCGCCTCGGCCAACGCCACGGCCTGTGCCAGATCGCACTGATCGAGCAGCACCGCGAACTCGTCGCCGCCCCAGCGCGCCGCCAGATGCGGATGCGGCGCATGTTCGCGCAGCACTTCCGCCACGTGGCGCAGGCCGATGTCGCCGGCCGCATGTCCGAACTGGTCGTTGATCGGCTTGAAGCCATCCACGTCGAGCAGGATCAGGCTTACCGGGTCCGGCTCGCGGCCGGGCTGTGCATGGGCGGCCAGCGCCTGGTCGACGGCGCGGCGGTTGGCTAGCAGGGTCAGGGTGTCGGTGCGCGCCAGTTGCTCGGCGATCTGCGTCTGCACCTGCAGCTCGGCCGTGCGCTCTTCCACCTGTGCGCGCAGCCGGCGCTCGCTGCGCCGCAACTGGCGCACACGTATGCGGAACGCGGCATATATCATCAGCGCGAGCGCGGCCAGCAGCGCTCCCCACACCCAGGGCCGCTGCCACCAGTGCGCCTGCAGGGTGAAGGCAAACCGGGTGCTGGAGCGGCCCGGCTCGCCGGGCAGCCAGGCCTGCAGTTCCAGCGTGAAACGGCCCGGGTCGAGGTGGGTGAGCTGCACCTCGCGGCTGGTGCCGAGTTCTATCCACGATGCACCCGCGCCGCCTAGCCGGTAGCGATAGCGCACCCGCGGCGCACTGAGCAGCGCCGGATCGACGAAACGCACCACGATGCGGTGCTCGCCCGGCGGCAGTAACGGTGACACGGCCGGATCCACCGCGCGTCCATCCACCTCCACGCTTTCCACGCTCACTCCCGGCAGCGGGACGGGCGGGTACACCGGGGTCGTCGGATCGAGCCTGGCCACGCCCTGCGCGGTCGCCACCCACAGGTGGCCATCGCCATCAAGGCTGGCCGCGGGCATCGAGCCGCCGTTGGCCTGCGCCGAAACCATGCCGTCGGCGCGGCCATAAAGCCGCGCCTCCACCGAGGCGCTGCGGCCGGCCGCAACCGCCTCGATGTCGGCCAGTCGCAGCCCGACCACGCCTTCGTTGCCGGTGAGCCACAGGCGCCCGTGCGGGTCGGCAACGATGCTGAAGATCTTCTCGAACGGCAGCCCTTGTTCGCGCCCCACCGGCACGGCCGGGCCGTCGCCCTGCCGCGGCACCCGCACCAGCCCGCGGTCGGTGGCCAGCCACAGCGCCTGGCGATCCACCGACGGCAGAAACCCGTAGACATACAGCGCATCGCTGCGCCCCATGTCGACCGCCCGCGGCACATCGCGCACGAAGCGCACCGCGCCAGCCGCGGTGCCCGCCCAGACCGTGCCGTCAGAGTCCTCGTAGAGCGCCTGGACGAAGTCCGACGGCAGCCCGTCGCGCGTCGTGTAGGTGCGGCTGCGGGTGCCGTCGCGCAGTACCAGGCCCTGCTTGGTGGCGATCCACAGCCGGCCGTCGCGCGCCGGCAGGATCGCCCGCACTTCGTTGGCCGGCAGGCCGTCGCGCATCGTGAGCGTGGCCACCAGGCGCCCCTCATGCAGGCGCAGCAGGCCATCGTGGAAGGTGCCCGCCAGCACGTCGCCACCGGCGTCCTGCGCCAGCGACAGCACTGAGACATCGGCCAGCCGGGCGCCGAGGTCGACGCGGCCCATGGCGCCGGTGCGCGGATCGAGCCGGTCCAGCCCCTGGCCGCTGCCGATCCACAGCTGCCCCGCACGGTCCACCAGGGTGGTGCGGACGAAGTCGTCGGCCAGGCCGTCGGCGCGGGTATAGGTGTGGATCGGCGCCACGCGCACGCGCGCCAGGCCGCCGTTGGTGCCCACCCACAGGCTGCCCTCGCGGTCGCGTTGCAGCGCCAGCACGCGGTTGTTCGGCAACCCTTTGCCCGTGTCGAGCCATTCCAGCCGGTCACCAACGACCCGAGCCAGGCCGTTGCTGTTGGTGCCCGCCCACACGCTGCCATCGGCGTCGCGCCACAGGCGGGTGATCGCGAACGCGGCCAGCGCCGGGTGCAGCGAAGAAAAGCCGCGCGCACCACCGACATAGGCGCCGTGCTCGGTGCCTACCAGCAGCCGCCCGTCGGGCATCGCCTTGAGCGAGAACACCGGGCCCGCCGGCAGACTGCCGACGCCCTCGGGCCGCGCCAGTGCGCCCTCGATCCGCACCAGCCCCTGACTGGTGCCGGCCCAGATCTGGCCGGCGCTGTCGCGGGCGAGCGCATTGACCGTCTCGCCAGGCAGGCCGTCTGCCACGGTGATGGCGCTGCGCCGGCCCGCGCCGTCGATGCGCACCACGCCATCGTGCAGGGTAGCCACCCACAGGGTGCCGTCACCGGCATCGAGGAGATCGGTGACCAGGCTGTGCACGGGCGCCAGTGCGCGCCAGTGGCCAGCGTGCCAGCGCACGATGCCGCCGCGGGCGCTGCCCGCCCACAGGTCGCCGCTGGCGCCGATGTGCAGAGCGCGCACGCCGTCGTCGAGCAGGCCCGGGATGTCGCTGCGGCGATAGAGGTGGAAGTCGTGGCCGTCGTACCGGACCAGCCCCTCCCACGTGGCCAGCCAGAGAAACCCGTCGGGAGTCTGGCCGATGCCGTGCACGGTGCTGTGCGGCAGCCCGTCACGCGTGGTCCATACCTCCACGAACCGGTCCGCCAGCGGCAATGCGTGCGCACCCGGCAGGCCGATCAGCGCGAGCGCGAGGGTCATCAGGATGCTTCGCAGCCCCGGGCGGCGCGCGCGCAAATACGCGCGCAAGCGCGCCCTACCCCCGTCCGGCACCCGTACTGTGCTCATCGCTGTCTCACCCCACGCCCCAACGAATACTTTGACACGAAGGGCGGTTGCCACCTAGCGCCGCGGCGCCCTCGTGCCCGGTTCGCGACCGCCCGCTGCCGGCGCCATGACCGGCGCGGCAGCCGCGGTGGAGCGGCACCGGGCTCGGGAACGTCTCGCCGCCAGGCCACGACCACCTGCCGCTGACGCGCCATGGACATCACCGCCACTAGCGTGGGTCGTGTTGACGGCCCCTCCGGTCACCCCGCGCATTGGCGCCGTCCTGCCTCCCCTCATCGAGATTGCCGCCCATGAGCTATCGAGCCGACCCCCGCCGCTCCGCGGTGGCCAATGCCGTTTACGGCCTGCTGAATCCGATCCCGTTCGGCTGCTTCGTCGCCGCGCTGATCTTCGACATCCTCTATGTGAACACCGCCACCATCCTCTGGACCAAGGCGTCGTCGTGGCTGATCGTGATCGGCCTGCTGTTCGCCATCGTGCCGCGCGTGGTGAACCTGGTGCAGGTGTGGATCACCTCCCGACGAATCACGCCGCGAGGCGAGTACGTCGACTTCTGGCTCAACCTGCTGGCGATCATCGCGGCGATCTTCAATGCGCTGGTGCACAGCCGCGATGCCTATGGCGTGGTGCCGGCCGGGGTGTGGCTGTCAGCGTGCACGGTGCTGCTGCTGGCCATCGGCCGGGTCGTGCTGGCCGTCGATCTTTCCACCCCGCGGAGTGTTGTCCATGAATAAGTTCCTGCGCCGCGGCGCACTTGCACTCACGCTCGCGGCCGTCCTGGGCGGCTGCAGCGACAAGCCATCGATGAGCCCCGTGGAGCAGGCCGGCCAGACGCCGCCGCTGCCCCAGCCGAAGGATTTCCTCGTGCCGCCGATGAAGGTTCCGAACGGGGTCCGCTGGAAGCAGGGGCAGACGCCGAAAGTCGCCGCTGGCCTGCACATCGAGAAGATCGCCGATGGCCTGATGCATCCGCGCCAGCTCTACGTGCTGCCCAACGACGACGTGCTGGTGGTCGAGGCCAACGGGCCGGGTACCGAACCGGTAACCACACCCAAGCAGCTGATCGCCGGCAAGGTGAAGAACCTATCCGGCAAGGGTGGCAAGGGCGGCAACCGCATTACCCTGCTGCGGAGGAATGCCAGCGGCGGCTGGGACAAGCATCTCTTCGTCGAACACCTGAACTCGCCCTTCGGCGTGCAGCTGATCGGCAACACGCTGTACGTGGCCAACACCGACGGCATCGTGAGCTTTCCCTACGTCACCGGGCAGACGCAGATCACCGCGCCGGCCACCGACTTTGCCGACCTGCCCAGCACCATCAACCACCACTGGACCAAGGCGCTGCTGGCCAGCCCCGACGGCAGCAAGCTGTACGTCGGCGTGGGCTCCAACAGCAACATCACCGAGAACGGCATGGCGGTGGAGTACCGGCGCGCCGACGTGCTGGAGGTGGAGGTGCCCTCCGGCGCAAGCCGCATCTTTGCCTCGGGCATCCGCAACCCCACCGGCCTGCAATGGGAGCCGCAGACCGGCACGCTCTGGGCGATCGCCAACGAGCGCGACGAGATCGGCGACAACCTGGTGCCGGACTACCTCACCTCGGTGAAGGAAGGCGCGTTCTATGGCTGGCCCTACAGCTTCTACGGCCAGCACGTGGACACCCGGGTCAAGCCGCAGCGACCGGACCTGGTGAAGAAGGCGATCGCGCCGGACTACGCGCTTGGCTCCCATGTCGCTGCATTGGGCCTGCTGTTTTCCGAGACCAACGCGCTGCCGCCGGCCTACCAGCACGGTGCGTTCGTCAGCGAGCACGGCAGCTGGGACCGCTCGCCGCTGAGCGGATACCAGGTGGTGCACGTGGCCTTCCGCGACGGCAGGCCAGTCGGCAAGCCGGTGCCGGTGGTGACGGGCTTCCACTCGGATGACGAGGAGCAGTTGTACGGCGCGCCGGTGGGGCTGGCACAGGACAAGGACGGCGCCATCCTGATTGCCGACGACGTGGGCAATACCGTCTGGCGCGTTACCAGCGCCACGCCGTAGCGACCGCGCGCCAGCGCCTCGGGGCGCTGGCAGACAGTAACCCGTGCCTGCGGGCGCGCTCAGACGCCGTCTGCGCCCATTCCAGCGTGCTGGTTGTCATGATCGGGCTGTCGCACGCCCTCGCCGTATTGCCGTAGCAAGCGAAGCTCCCTGGCACATTGCGGCTCTGGCCCCGGCGGCTATCCGCCGGCTGCGGGACCCGCGCCGCCGCTTGCGGCGTCCCGTCAAAACGGCATGCTCGAGACCGCTCAAGTTCAGCCCCACCCCGCCGATGACAGTGAACGCATTGCGCGCGCCGCCCGTCGATGCGGGCAGCACCTGAGCGCCCGCACCGGTCCGGGGCGAGGCAACACGAACAGCGGGGACGGATGGCCGCACGCACCGACGAGAGGCGTCACGACAGCACCATGAGCTCGCCGCTGAAGAAAATCACCATCGCCCAGGTCACCCGGGGCATGTACGTGCACAAGATCTGCGGCAAGTGGCTCGACCACCCGTTCTGGAAAGGTTCGTTCGCGGTCGAGGACGCCAAGACCCTGGCCACGCTGCGCTCGCTGGGCAACCAGGAGGTGTGGATCGATACCGACCGGGGCCTGGACGTGCCGGCTGCCGCGCCCGTGGCGGCGAACGCGGCAGTGCTCGAGCCGGCACCCGCCGTGGCGGCACTGCCACCCCACCCGCGCACTGCATTCGGCGACGACATCGCCCACGCCGAGGCCGTCCGAGACCGCGCCAAGGCCGTGGTCATGGCCATGTTCGGCGATGCACGCATGGGCAAGGCGCTGAGCATGGACGCGGCCGCCGGCATCGTGGAAGAGATCAACAACGCCATCACCCGCAACACCGCGGCCATGCTCAGCGTGCTGCGACTGAAGAAAAAGGACGACTACACCTACCTGCATTCGGTGGCCGTCTCGGCGCTGATGATGGCGCTCGGCCGCCGCCTGGGCATCGACGGGGACGAGCTGAAGGAGCTGGGCGTGGGCGGGCTGCTGCACGACATCGGCAAGGTCGGCGTGTCCGATGCGGTGCTGAACAAGCCGGGCCGGCTGAGCCCGCTGGAGATGGCCTCGGTGCGCCTGCATCCGCAGATCGGCTGGGACATCCTGAGCCGCGAGTCGGCGGCCAGCGCGGTGGCGCTGGATGTGTGCCTGCACCATCACGAAAAGACCGACGGCAGCGGCTATCCCGACAAGCTGCCCGCCGCCGAAATCAGCCGCGCCGCCCGGATGGGCGCGATCTGCGACGTGTACGACGCGATCACCTCCGACCGGCCGTACAAGCGCGGCTGGGAGCCGGCCGAGGCGATCCGGCGCATGGCCGAGTGGCAGGACGGCCACTTCGACCGCGACATCTTCCACGCCTTCGTCAAGCTGATCGGCATCTACCCCACCGGCACGCTGGTGCGGTTGTCGTCCGAGCGGCTCGCGGTGGTGCTGGTGCAGGGCAACAGCAGTTCGCTCAATCCGATCGTGCGCGTGCTGCGCGCGTTGCCTTCGAACGACGACCTGGACCCGGTGGTGCTGGATCTGCAGGAGTCGGACGACACCATCGTGGGCATTGAAGATCCCACCGCGTGGGACCTGCACATTCCGAACGTGCTGCGGCAGTAGATTCCGACGCCAGCAGGAACCGGGCCGCCCATGCTCCTGCGGCGGGCAAGGAGCCGCTGCCCAGTGTCTCCAATGCCGGGCCAGAGCCGGTAGCTCGACGGAGGAGGCGGACGAGATAGCAAACGACCGGCGCGTCAACGGTCCCCAATGCCAATCAGCGTGGTGCCGGCAGCGGTGGTGAGATCCGTGATGGGTTGACCGCGGACATTCCGCTCCAAAGAAAAACCCCTGACGTGCCCTGATGCCAATTCCGGCGCGATAGGGCCATCGCGCCGGAGAGGCGAGTTACTTCCAGGGCAACGGCGCAGCTCCGTTGGCCGTTGCGCCCACGACATACCAGCCATCGACATAGTCATAGAGCCCCCCTGTGGGGCTAGGAGCGCTTCCTGCCTGGCTTGCATCACCGTTCGTACTCAGCAGGCCACCGTTGCTTATGGACACTGTGGACTGATCGATGGTGTAGAGGGAGGTCCCATTCACCGTCGCCCCTCTGATCAGATATCCACCCGCTCCCGGATTGACGATCGAGACATTGCCGCCCCAGAGCAGGGAGGTGCTTGCGCCGCTCTGCAGGCCGTTGGCGCCGAAGCTGCGGTCGAACGATGCACCGAAACCGACGCCGGTGGATGCGTCGAGCCATTCGATGCCCAAGCCCTTGCCGGCGTAGCCGCCGCCAAACGCCCAAATGTTGGCCTGGCTGGGTGACCCCACGCCGAGCTTGGTCAGCAGGCCGGACAAGTGGTATGCGCGCACCTTCGTGTCAAGGTCGTCCCACAGATAAAGGTCGCTGGCGCTGTTGCTCCACAGGATGCTCAGCCGGTTGGTGGGGGTGTAGTAGCCCACGCTGGCCGGGTAGTAGCCGCAGCCGACACTCATGGAGCGAGTG
>NZ_DASSAB010000035.1:0-117021 GCF_035685805.1 Dyella sp. | reverse complement strand
ACCACCTTCGCCACGCACGCCTTCGGTGATCAGGCAGCCCGAACCGTAGATGCCGGTGGGATGGAACTGCACGAACTCCATGTCCTGCAGCGCGAGGCCTGCGCGCAGCACCATGCCGCCGCCGTCGCCGGTGCAGGTATGCGCCGAGGTGGCGCTGAAGTAGGCGCGACCGTAGCCGCCGGTAGCCAGCACCACGGCCTGGCCGCGGAAGAAGTGCAAGGTGCCCTCGTTCATGTCCAGCGCCAGCACGCCGCGGCAGACGCCTGCTTCGTCGAAGATCAGGTCGATCGCGAAGTATTCGATGAAGAACGTGGCGTCGTGCGCCAGCGCCTGCTGGTACAGCGTATGCAAAATTGCGTGGCCGGTGCGGTCGGCCGCGGCGCAGGTGCGCTGCGCGGTGCCCTTGCCGTAATGCGTGGTCATGCCGCCGAACGGACGCTGGTAGATCTTGCCCTCCGCCGTGCGAGAAAACGGGACCCCGTAGTGCTCCAGCTCGATGATCGCGGGGATCGCCTCGCGGCACATGTACTCGATGGCGTCCTGGTCGCCCAGCCAGTCCGAACCTTTGATCGTGTCGTAGAAATGGAAGCGCCAGTCATCCTCGCCCATATTGCCCAGCGCGGCGGAAATGCCGCCCTGCGCCGCGACCGTATGCGAGCGGGTCGGGAACACTTTGGTGATGCAGGCGGCCTTGAGGCCCTTCTCTGCGAGACCGAACGTGGCCCGCAGGCCGGCGCCGCCGGCGCCGACCACGATCACGTCGTACTTGTGCTGTTGGATCTTGTAGCTTTCCATCGAACGTCAGGCTCCCAAAACGATGCGCAGCACGGCCAGCACGCTCGCGAGCGCGCCCAGCACCGCGAAAAACTTCACCAGCATCAGCAAGGACACTTCCTTCCAGCGGGTGTGCACGTAGTCTTCGATCACCACCTGAAGCCCCAGCGCGGTGTGCCAGAACGTGACCAGCAAAAAGCAGATCATCAGCACGGCGTTCCACGGGCGCGCCATCAGCGCGTGCGCGGCAGCGTAGTCAGCGTGCATCAGCCGCAACACCAGCACCACGAACCAGACACCCAGCGCCACCAGCGCCACCGACGTCACGCGTTCGTTCCACCAGTGGCCGACACCCGACTGGGCCGAGCCCAGGCCGCGGGCGCGCTTCAGCGGATGCTGCAGGTCCTTCGCGCTCATGCCACACCTCCCACGCTCAACACATAGCCCCACACGAGCAGGGTCAACACCACGCTGCCGATGATCGACAACCAGCTAGCGCGCACGAACTGCGGGATCTCGTAACCCAGGCCGGCGTCCTGCACGAGATGGCGGATGCCGTTGCACAGGTGGTAATTGAAAGCCCACGTCCATCCGAACAGCGCGATCAGGCCCAATGGGCTGCCGGCGCAAGCGGCAAACTGCGCATAGGCGTCCGCACCCGCGGCAAGCGCAATCACGCCCCAGACAATCACTGCCGTGCCGACCGCCAGAGCGATGCCAGTGGCGCGGTGCAGGATGGAGGTGAGCATCTGCACCTGCCACTTATAGACCTGGAGGTGCGGAGAAAGCGGTCGTCGCGTATCTGCCATGGCGGCTATCCTGATATGGAATCGCTGGTGTCCCAGCCACTCATCCCTTCGCTTCGCTTCACCAGCGCGGGGGCTGGCACGGCCCGCTCAGAAGTCGATGCAGCGACCGTTTTTCTCCCAGTCGCCGTAGCGCGTGGGATCGGGCGCAGGACGCTCGTCCTTCGTCGGTGCCACCGGCGCATCTGCAGGTGGCACGGGCCGCCGCACGGGGGCGGTGGTCGGGCTTGATTCGGAGGGGGAGTGGGTATCGGACATGGTTTTTATTTACCTGAACAAGCGTAACCTTTGTGGGTGACCCGTACAACCTGATGAAGTGCCGCAGCTTGTCCCGCGGCAGCCCTGCCCCCACGTTCTTCGGCTATGTCCGACACCTTCCACGCCGCCTTCGCCGAGACACTTTTGCTGGAGGGGCCCGATGCAGCGACTTTCGCGCAGGGGCAATTCGCCAGCGACGTGCACTCCCTCGTACCGGGCCAGTGGCAGTTCAGCGCGTGGCTGAATCCGCAGGGGCGCGTGCGTGCGCTGTTCCATCTGGCGCGGCTTGAAGGCGACCGATGGCTCCTGATCCTGCGCGGGGGCGCCGCGGTTACGTTGAGACAGGAATTGCAACGTTACGTGTTCCGGCTGAAGCTCACGTTGCGGTCGGATAGTTCGTATCGCATCCGGGGCGGAGCTGCGATGCCACTGCATGAGGTTCGGGCCTCGGACGGGTTGATACGCCTCGGCTGCGGCGATCACGCGCTGCAACTGGCGACCATGGAACCTGGCGAGACAGGCCCTGACGACCATGACAATGCATGGCAACTCGCGCAGCTTCGCGCCGGTTGGCCATGGTTGCCGGACGCAGCGCTGGGAACGTTTCTTGCGCCGTCCCTTTCGCTGCACCGCCTGGGCGCGGTGGCGCTGGACAAAGGGTGCTACCCGGGCCAGGAGATCGTCGCGCGCTTGCATTACCGCGGAGGCAACAAGCGTCGCCTTTGCCATCTGCGGCGGCCAACACAACAAGTGTTGACTGGCGCTGGAAACAGCGGCATGGCCGAACACGGCTCGCAACTTCTGCAGTCGGTGCAGGTCGATGCAACGACCGAAGCGCTCGCAATCTGCGAGTCCGCGCTGCTAGAAGCACTAGATGCCTCCGGCACGATCGGCCACGACAATGCGACCTATTGCGTTGTTGCCTCTTTTCCCGATTGATTACGGTCAAATGCGCTGCACGTGCGCATGCGCGAAACGTGAGCGATCAGTGAATTGCGGCGGCGAGGCACTTGCGATGTGCGAAACCCGCCACTAGGCTCCGCCAAACTTTTGAGCAGTCCATCTACTACGGACTGATGCACGCGACGAACCGGAAGGCTCCGGATCGGCGCGACCCAACCAGCAATACGGTTGGAAGGAATGACCACCACTCGCCCGGTGGAACGGTTGCACAAGGTGCGGAAGCAGGTTCTTCCCTCCCCGCAACACCGTCACAGCAATTCCTTGCAGGACTTGCGTGACACGCCACAATCCCGTGGCAACGGCACGCACCATGGCCCGGTTTCGGCCTCGTGTCTTTTGATCCAGGTGGAACGGCCTGCCCGCCCGTCCACCGCAACGGCGCTCGGCTCAGCATCTGCTGATCCCGGCGTACAGCACGTTGGAGGCAGACCCATGAAACTTTCTCTCCTGTTGTGGATGACGTCACTGCTGCCCCAGCCCGTGGCAGATCAGACTTGCCTGGCCACCACGGTGTATCTGGAGGCGCGCAGCGAGCCCACCATGGGGCAGTTTGCGGTGGCGGAGGTAGCTCTTCGCCGGCGCGAGCGCGGACAGTGGGGCGACACGGTATGCAAGGTCGTCACCGCGCCCCACCAGTTCGCCACGACGACCACGCCCGGTTCGTTCGATATCACCAACCTGAAAGCGTTCAAGCGCGCATGGAAGGTGGCGGGCGATTCCATGAGCAACTGGCAGCTGCCCACCGCCGAACGCCGACTGGTGGTGCCGCATGCAGATCACTTCGCCACCGTGGCCATTGCGCCGGCATGGTCGCTCAACCGTACAAGCACCACGATTGGCGAGCACAAGTTCTACGCCGTGAACTGAGCCCGTGATGACGAACAGAAAAAGCCCTCCATACGGAGGGCTTTTTTTTGGACGTCCGGATGTCCTACAAGTTCGTCACGCGCTCAGCGCGCGTAGACGTGGTCCCCGCGCACTTCCACATAGTCACCCTCACGCACGCGCGGATCTTCCTGCTGAGTCACGGTCGTGTACTGGCCGCTGTCGAGCCTGACAGTCACGCGCCAGGCCACGTCGTCGCCACCGCTTCGCTTGCCTACCTGGTTGCCGACCACGCCGCCGGCTACCGCACCGGCCACGGTGGCAGCCTTGCGGCCATCGCCTTTGCCTACCTGGTTCCCCAGGACGCCGCCGGCAACCGCGCCGATGACCGCGCCCAAGGTGCCGTTGCTCTTGTGCTCCACGTAGACCTGCTGGACTTCCTTGACGACACCGCAGCTGTTGCAACGAGACGAGTTCTGATTGCCATACCCGTAAGCCGGAGCCGGGCGGGAGTAGCCCCCGTCGTTGCCATAGGGAGCAGTCTGGCATCCGGCCAGCGCAAGACTGCCTGCGAGTGCGAGAGAGGCTGCGATGATCTTGCCTGAAGCTAATGACATAAAAACTCCTTTAGCGCGCGTCGGAAACAGAGGTCACGCCTTCCTGGACTTCAACGCGGTCTCCCGGGTCATGATCCATTCTCACGGTGCGCGTGACGCCGTTGTATTCGTATCGGACGTCGTACCCGACCAGCTTGGTGCTGGTGTCGTTCACAGTGGAGCAACGACGCTCGACGGTAGACGTGGTGTTCGCATGCTGGCGGCTCTGCTCGATCTTCTTGCCGGCGTAGCCACCCCCGACTGCCCCAGCGACCGTCGCCAGCGTTTTGCCCTTGCCGCCACCGATCTGGTTGCCGAGCACGCCGCCCACGACCGCACCGATGGCGGTGCCGGCGATCTGGTGCTCGTCTTTCGGAGCTGTCGTGTGGGTGACGGTTTCGTCGTGGCAGACCTCCCGCGGGTTGCTGACCGTCTTGCGCACCGGATCGACGCTGACCACCTTGGCGTACTTCGGGCCGGTTGCCGCTTCACTTGCGGTGCCAGCCGTGCCTACATCCGCGCTGGCGTCCCGGTTGCATGCTGCCAACCCGGAAGCCAGTGCCGCTGCGATGCCCACCTGAAGCACGTTGACTATCAACCGATTCATCATGACTCTCCTCGTTAAGAACCCCCGCGAGGCAGCGCGAATTGCGCCCCTTCGCATTCACGACGTTATTGAAGCCGTCCGTAACTGAATAAGACCTAGCTCGTCACGTTATCCGGCGTTTACTGCGTCACGATTCCACACTCGCCGTTCACACGGCGTCACAGTGCAACCGCCCCATGACATTTCTCGTTGACAGCCACGTGCACCTTGACGACGAACGGTTCGATGAGGACCGCGACGCAGTGATCGAGCGCGCGGCGCGCGTCGGGGTGCGGGACATGATCGTTCCATCCACCGACCACGCCAGCTGGTCACGTATCGGCAGCATCGCACGAGCTCACAAGAACCTCTTCCCGGCGTTCGGGCTGCACCCGATGTTCCTCACCCACCACCGCCTGGAACATCTGCAGGCATTGGAGGGTTGGCTCGATCAACAGCCTGCGGTGGCCGTCGGGGAGATTGGCCTGGACCTCTCCGATCCCGCGCTGGACCGGAAGGCACAGGATCGCTATTTCGAGCGCCAACTGGCGATTGCCCGCGAGCGCGATCTGGCGGTGATCATCCACGCACGGCGGGCGGTCGAAGAGGTGCTGCTCGCGCTTCGTCGACATCCCGGATCCACGGGCGTGGTGCACAGTTTCTCCGGCAGCGAGCAACAGGCTCAGCGACTGATGGACATGGGGTTTTGCCTGGGCCTCGGCGGCCCGGTCACCTACCCGCGCGCGCAACGTCTGCACCGCATCGTCTCGGCCATGCCGATCGATTTCCTGATGCTCGAGAGCGATGCGCCCGACCAGCCAGGCGTCGACCACCGCGGCGAACGTAACGAACCGGCCTTTCTCTCGACCACCGTGCGCGAGATCGCGGCGCTACGGCAGGAAAGCGAGGCAAGCATTGCGCAGGCCACCACGGCCAATGTCGAGCGCGTGTTCCGGCTCACCCGTTTTCGCGAGCGAAGCACGCCCACGTAGGACAAACGCCTTGCGGCCCGGCGACGCAGCTTGCTATCGTTTTATTTCATCAATGAAATATGAGCTGGTGAAATGGCGTCGCTGGGAAAGTGCATCCAGATGATGGACGAAGGCATCGGCCGGCTCGGCGCGACGCTCCCCGGCATGCCGGCAGAGCAGGCCCGGCTGAGCCGGTTGATGCTGATGACCGGGGGCCGCCTGCAGGAGGAGCTCGAACTCACGTTGCATCCGCACAAGCTGAACCACAGCGAGTTTCTCACCCTGATGATTCTGTACAGCCGGCCGGACGGGCGTTCCACGCCTGGCGAGCTTTGCGAATACACCTCCCAGGGGGCGACCAACATGACGCGGATCGGCAATGCGCTGGTCGATCGCGGGCTGGTGGTCCGGGCGCCTTGCCGGGAAGACCGGCGTCGGGTCGAGGTGCACATCACCGCCGCCGGTCGGCGCTTCGTGCAGAAAATGCTGCCGACGCTGTTTCCCCGTGTGAGTGCGATGTTCGCCGGTTTCAGCGATCACGACCGTCGCCATCTCGACCGGCTGCTGCGCAAGCTGGCCAAGAATCTGGACCACCTGCACGACCCCGAAGCTGCATGAACCGATGATCATGATGAATTCTTCGATGACATCCGGCCGTCGCGCCAGGCGGGCCATCATGGTGGCCGCCATGGCGGGCGCCCTCGCCTCCTGCGCGATGCCGCCGCGACCCGTGGACCACCCCACGCTGCGCGATGACGTTCCGCTCGCGGGGCTGCCGACGCAACCAAGCGCCGACTGGCCGCGAAGTGACTGGTGGGCGGTTTACCGTGATCCACAGCTCGATGCTCTCGTTGCCATGGCCACGGACAAGGCACCTGATCTTGCGGCGGCGCGCGCACGCCTGGGGAGTGCAGAGCAGTCGGTGCGGGCGGCGGCGGCACAGGCCGGGCTCAACATCAATGGCAGCGCCCAGGTCGCGCGTCAGCGACTAAGCGAACACGGCCTCATCCCAAGCCGCTTTCTCGGATTCACCTGGTACAACCAGGCTGACTTAGGCGTGCAGCTGCAGTACGACTTCGACTGGTGGGGCAAGCAGCGCGCTTTGGTCGAAGCGGCGGTGGATCAGGCGCGTGCGGCCGAGGCGGAACGCAGTGCCGCAGCCCTGGCAATCCAGTATGCGGTGGCCGAAACCTATTTCGGCTGGCAGGCGGACCAGGCGCGGCTCGCGCTGGCCGATCAGGTCGTGGCGGTGCAGCAGGAGCTCGCAGATATCGCGGCGTTGCGGGTACGTCAGGGCGTGGATCTACCGGATGACTCCGATCGGGCCCAGGCTCAGCTGGCTGCGGCGCGCGAGCAACGTGCGGCGGTCGCAGGCTCGACGCAGATCCGCCTGGCCGCGCTGGCTTCGCTGGTTGGTGTCGCGCCCGAGGGCCTGCCGCCCCTGTCGCCGCGCCCGTTGCCGGCCGTCGACGCCGGCCTGCCCGCGGGTGCCAGTCTGGACCTCATTGCGCGCCGCCCGGATATCGCGGCCACCCGCTGGCAGGTGGAGGCGGCGCTGAAGAAGACCGACGCGGCTCGCGCGCAGTTCTTTCCAGACCTGAGCATCACCGCGCTGGCCGGCCTGTCGAGCATTGATCTGGGCGAGTTGTTCACCGCGAGCAGCCGCACCTTCGCCGTTACGCCGGCACTGCACCTGCCGATCTTCAATGGTGGCCTGCTCAAGGCCAACTATGGACTCAGCCGGACCCAGCTCGACGGCGCCATCGCCCAGTACGACCGCACCGTACTGCAGGCCGCACGCGAGGTTTCCACCCAGGCCCTGACGGCCCAGATGCTGCAGGCACGACAAACGCAGCAGTCGCTCGAGCTTGCCGCCGACCAGCGCGTGCTCAATGCCGCGCTGGCGCGAGCGCGCCAGGGTGTGCGCGACGCGCGCGAGTCGCTGGCCGCGCGTGCGCAGCTGATCCAGCGCCGCGACATGGCGGCCCAGTTGCGGGCGCAGGCGGTATTGACCGATCTGGCCCTGATCAAGGCGCTCGGCGGTGGCTATCGCGCGCCCGTTCAGCCTGCTGCGTACGCCGATTCTTCCTCACCTGAAAAAGCCGGAGCCCATGCCCATGAGCGCGACTGAGCCTTCCCATCAGCCAGACGCGTCGTCTGACGACAACGACAGCGGCATGGCGGCCAAGAACCCGGCCAAGCGCCGGCGCGCCTTGCTCATCGTCGCAAGTGTCTTCGTGCTGGCCGCAGCGGGATGGTTCCTTCTCTGGCTGCTGGTCTTGTCCAAGCGGGAAAAGACCGACGATGCGTACGTCGGCGGCAACCAGGTGGCGATCTCGGCCCAGGTTCCCGGCACGGTGGTGGCGATCATGGCCGACGACACGCAGCGCGTTAAGGCGGGCCAGGTCCTCGTCAAACTCGACAGCACCGATGCCGAGGTCCGCCTGCAGCAGGCGCGCAGCGCGCTTGCGCAGGCGGTCCGCGGGGTGCGCCAGCAGACCGAGAGCGCCTCCGGTGCCCAGGCGCAGGTGCAGGCCCGCCGCCTCGAGCTGGACAAGCTCCAGGCCGATCTGCGCCGGCGGTTGCCGCTGGTTGCCGCGCACGCCGAGTCGCCGGAGATCATTCAGCACCTTCGCGACGGCATCGCCCAGGCCAGGGCGGCGCTGGATGCCGCGAAAGCGCAGGCATCGGCGGCCAACGCCGCCGTCGAAGGGACCGACGTAGCGAAGAATCCGGCCGTGATGCAGGCAAGGGCAAATTTCCGCGCCGCCTGGGTCGCGACTCAGCGAAACGCGATCTATGCCCCGGTGTCCGGATTTGTCGCGCAACGCAGCGTGCAGCTGGGCAACAGCGTGCAACCGGGACAGCAACTGATGACCGTCGTGCCGCTGCACGACCTCTGGGTGGATGCCAACTTCAAGGAAAGCCAGTTGCAGCACATCCGGCTGGGGCAGCCAGCAAAGGTGGAGGCGGACATCTACGGCGGTGACGCCGAGTACCACGGGAAGGTCGTGGGCATCGGCGCAGGCACCGGCAGCGTGTTTTCGTTGCTGCCGGCGCAGAACGCGACAGGCAACTGGATCAAGGTGGTTCAGCGCGTGCCGGTGCGCATCGCGCTGGAGGACGCCGAGCTGGACAAGCATCCGCTTCGCGTAGGGCTGTCGACCACCGTCACCGTCGATATCAGCAACGACAGCGGCACCGTACTGCCGCAGGCACCCGCCAGCCAGCCGGTGGCCTCGACCGACGTCTACGACCAGATGGCCGCGCGGGCGGACGCGGAAGCCGACCGTGTCATCGAAGCCAACCTGCCCACCGCTCCGTGAGCTGACCCATGGCCGCCACGCCGAATGACGCCGCGCCGCTGAAGCCGCTGCAGGGCAGCGCGCTGGTGCTGTTGACGATCGCCGTTGCCTTCAGCACGTTCATGGAAGTGCTGGACATGACGATCGTCAACGTCGCCGTGCCGCATATCGCGGGCAGCCTCGGCGTCAGCCCGAGCGAAGGCACCTGGACGATCAGCTCCTACGCACTGGCCAGCGCCATCATGCAGCCGCTCACGGGCTGGCTTGCGCGCCGCTTCGGCGAGGTGCGGACTTTCGTGGTGTCGGTGATGCTGTTCGTGGTGTTTTCGATGCTCTGCGGGCTGGCCACCTCGATGCCGATGCTGGTGATCGGCCGCCTGATGCAGGGCGCCGGTTCCGGTCCCATGGTGGCGCTGTCGCTGACGCTGCTGTTGTCCAGCTATCCCAAAGAGAAGCAGGGTATTGCGCTGGCGCTGTGGGCCATGACGGTCGTCGTCGCGCCGATCTTCGGCCCGATCCTCGGCGGCTGGCTGACCGACAATTTCTCGTGGCCGTGGATCTTCTACATCAACCTGCCCGTCGGACTGCTCGCCGCGGCGATCACCTGGACGTTGCTGCGCAAGCGCGAAACGAAGACCTTCAACACGCCGATCGACGTGATCGGACTGGTGCTGCTGGTGGTTGGCGTCGGCGCGCTGCAGTTCATGCTCGACAACGGCAACGACCACGACTGGTTCTCCTCGCCAATGATCGTCACGCTGGGCATCGTGGCGCTGGTCTGCCTGACCTTCCTGATCGTGTGGGAGCTGCATGCGAAGCACCCGGTGGTGGAGCTGTCGCTGTTCCGCGAGCGGAACTTCACCGCCGGAGTGGTCGGGCTGTCGCTGGGCATGATGGCGTTCTTCGGCATCAACGTGGTTTTCCCGCTGTGGCTGCAGACCACGCTCGGATACACGGCGACCTGGGCAGGCCTGGCCACGGCTCCGGTGGGTATCCTGGCGTTCATCGTGGCCCCGATCCTGGGCAGGAACATGCACCGGCTTGACCTGCGCGCCGTGGTGACGTTCGCCTTCGTGATGTTCGCCATCACCTCCTACTGGTTTTCCACCTTCGACAGCGGCGCCTCCTTTTCCACTCTGGTGCTGCCGCGCTTCGTGATGGGTATCGCGATTCCCTGCTTCTTCATCCCGCTCAACCAGGTCTATCTTTCCGGCCTGCCAGCGTCCGAGATCGCCAGCGCATCCGGCCTTGCCAACTTCTGTCGCACACTCGGCTCAAGCGTCTCCACGGCGCTCTCGGTCACGCTGTGGCAGCACCGCGGCGAGTTCCACCACGCCACACTCACCGAACAGATCACTCCCAGCCATCCAGCGGCCACCGGCTTCCTGCAGCAGCTGTCGCATGCCGGCTTCTCCCGCATGGAGAGCCTGGGTGTGGTCGACCGACTGCTCAACCGCGAGGCGCTCACGCTGGCGGTCAACGACGTGTTCTGGGTCTGTGCGCTGCTCTTCGTGCTGCTGATCCCGGTGCTGTGGCTGGCCAAACCCCCGTTCGGCAGCGCAGGCGGCGGGGTCGGTCACTGAGCGCAAGGACGGCCGACGATTTTGCTGCACCGCAGGGTGCAGCAATCGCGCTGGTGCGCCGCAATACCTTCTGCTACGTTGCAGCGCATGGCACAAACACTCCGCATCATCAAGAAGTATCCGAACCGTCGGCTCTACGACACGGAAATCTCCAGCTACATCACGCTGGAAGAGATCCGGCAGTTGGTGCTGGACGGCGAAACCTTCGAGGTTCGCGACGCCAAGAGCGGCGAAGACCTCACGCGCTCGGTGCTGCTGCAGATCATCTCCGAGCACGAGGAGAAGGGTCAGCCGATGCTTTCGCCGCAGTTGCTCAGCCACATCATCCGCTTCTACGGCGACTCGCTGCAGGGATTCATGGGCCCGTACCTGGAGCGCAGCCTGCAGGTATTCCTCGATCAGCAGCAGCAGTTCCGCACCCAGCTGAACAGCCTCATGGGCCAGACGCCCTGGTCGATGGTGAACGATCTTACCGAGCGCAACATGGACGCCTGGAAATCGATGCAGCGCGGGTTTCTCGACGCTGCTTCCCAGACCAAGCCGGCCGCCGCTCCCCCGGGCACGCCGCCACGCGGCGGCAAGAAAGCCTGAATCGCCGGGGCGCGCGCACGCCGTCCCGACCGCCCTCTCCCGGGCTGACCGCTGCAGCACAGCACGTGCTGCCGTGCGGCATTGAGGACCAGCAAGCATGAGCAAGCGACTGGCCGTCGTCACTGGCGGCATCGGTGGTCTCGGCACAGAGATATGCCGTCACCTGGCACGCGACGGGCGCCGCGTGATCGCCGTGGATCTGGCTGCCCGCGAGGACCGCGTCGAGGCGTTCCTGTCCGACATGGCCAGCTTCGACGGAGCCGTCTCGTTCGCCCCCGTGGACGTGAGCGATTTCGACAGCTGCCGCACCCTGGTCGACCGGGTACAGGCGAGCCACGGCGACATCGACATCCTCGTCAACGCCGCCGGCATCACCCGCGACGCCAGCCTGCGCAAGATGTCGCCGGAACAGTGGCACCAGCTGATGCGCGTGAACCTCGACGGCATGTTCAACACCTGCCGCCAGGTGGTCGAAGGGATGACCCAGCGGGGCTTCGGTCGCATCGTCAATCTCAGCTCGGTGAACGGGCAGACCGGCCAGTTCGGGCAGACCAATTATTCGGCCGCCAAGGCCGGGGTGCACGGTTTCACAATGGCGCTGGCGCGCGAAACCGCGCGCAAGGGAGTCACCGTGAACACCGTGTCGCCCGGCTATTGCGACACACCGATGGTCGCGGCGGTCGCGCCGGAGGTCCGTGCGCAGATCGTGGCCGATATCCCGGTGGGGCGGCTCGGCTCGCCGGCGGATATCGCGCGGGCGGTGGGTTTCCTCGCTGCCGATGATGCCGGCTACATCACCGGTGCCAACTTGCCGGTCAACGGCGGGTATTTCATGAGTTTCTGAGTCGCTCGGCGGCGGATCCAGGCCGCCGCCCACGTACCTCGTCGGCCTCTCCCCTTCGCCCGATCGCGCCGGACCCGCCCTTGCCCTCTTCCACCATCACACTTGCCGGCGGCGGCCTGGTCGGCGCCTTGCTCGCGCATCTGCTTGCGCAGCGGGGCTTCGTCGTCGACGTGTTCGAGAAGCGTCCGGATCCGCGCCGGGCGGGCTACGAAGCCGGCCGCTCGATCAACCTGGCGCTGGCCGAGCGCGGCCTGCACGCGCTTCGCACGGCAGGGCTGGCCGAACGGGTGCTGGCGCACGCGGTGATGATGCGCGGTCGCATGGTGCACGTGGGCTCCGCTCCACCGGTGCTGCAGCGCTACGGGATGGATGACAGCGAAGTGATCTGGTCGGTATCACGGGGCGTGCTCAACATGCTGACGCTGGATGCAGCCGAGACGGCCGGGGTGCGTTTCCATTTCGGCCACGCGCTGGGTGACGTCGACTTCGCTGCACAGCGCATGCGCGTCACCGACGGCAGCGGAGAGCAACGCGATCACGCCTTCTCGGTACTGATCGGGGCCGACGGTGCGGGGTCCGCCGTGCGCGCTGCAATGAATCGGCACCGCCCGCTGGGGGAACGGGTCGAGGCGCTCGGACACGCCTACAAGGAACTGGAGATCGCGCCGGCCAGCGGCGAGCCGGGCGCCTTTGCGCTGGAGCCGCACGCCCTGCACATCTGGCCGCGGGGCGGTTACATGTGCATCGCCCTGCCCAATCCGGAGGGCAGCTTCACGGTAACGCTGTTCCTGCCCGGGGTCGGTCCGTTCCCGAGCTTCGCGACGGTGCCCGACGCGCCGAGCGCACGGCAGTTGTTCCAGACGCAGTTCGCCGACCTCCTGCCGCTGATGCCCCGTTTCGACGAGGACTTCGCCGCGCATCCCGCGCCCAACCTCTACACGCTCTACCTCGACCGGTGGCACCTGGACGATCGCGCGGTGCTGCTGGGCGACGCTGCGCACGCCATCGTGCCATTCCATGGTCAGGGCATGAACTGCGGCCTGGAAGACGCGGTCGAACTCGCCGACCTGCTCGCCGAGCATCCGGCTGACCCGGGCACGGCTTTCGCCAGCTTCCAGCAGCGGCGCAAGCCCAACGCCGACGCCATCGCAGCGATGGCGCTGGAGAACTACATTGAGATGCGCGACTCGGTCGCCGATCCACGCTACCTCGCCCGACGCGCCCTGGGCGCCAGGCTGGCCGACGCCGCGCCCACGCAGTTCATGACCCGCTATCGCATGGTCACCTTCACCCGCCTGCCTTACGCCTATGCGCTGGAACGTGCACGCGCGCAGGATGCCGTGCTCGACCAGCTGATCGAGCGCGCCGGCACCGCCGGTGAGGTCTCGACGGAAAGCGCCGTTGCCGCGCTCACGACCGCACTGCCACCGCTGGTGAACGTCGTTCGTGGATGAGACGCTGGAGGAAAGCTATCGCCAGACCGACTACCACGTTCGGCTGAGCACGGGCGGCAGCGCCGTCATCCACGTCGACACGCCGCTTCCGGCATCTCTGCAGACACGCGTGGGGACCCATCCCTGGGGCGTGATCACCGGCTGGAACCCGATGTCCCTTCGTGCTCCACGCGCGTTCAACCGGGCCGCGCAACGGGCGCTGCTGGCGGATCTGCGCGCCGAACCGGCATTGCTGTGGCTGCGACCGGCGATCGGCGTCGGCCGCGGCGACTGGAAGGAGCCGAGCCTGTTCGTGGCCGGGCTCGATGCGCGCACGCTGGACCGGCTCGGCCGACGCTATCGGCAGCTGGCGTACCTGGTCGGCGTCGGGTCCGGCCGCTCGCAGCTGCGCTGGGTGCGTTACCCCAGGTGATCCGGCCGACGCCGATAGCCGCGCGGCTGGCCCGGCGCACGGTTTCGGCGACAGCGCGCCACATGGACAAGCCGGGCAGGCATTGCGGACAATTGACCGGATGACCGCCGCCGCCCTCCCCCTGCTGGAAGCTCGCGCACTGAGCTTCCACCGCCAGGACGAACCCGTGTTCGGCCCGCTGCAGTTCCGGTTGCGCGCGGGCGAGCTGGCTCTCGTGGAAGGTGACAACGGCAGCGGCAAGACCACCCTGATGCGCGTGCTTGCCGGCCTGCTGCATGTGGACGAGGGCGAGCTGCTGTGGTGCGGCAAGCCCCTCGATCGTGATGCCTGCCAGGGCGAGATCGTCTTCATGGGTCACCAGTTGGGGCTCAAGGGCGACCTTACCGCCCGCGAGAACCTGCGCGTGGCGATCGGCCTGCACGGCTGCGTGGGCGGGCTGGCTCCCGACCTCACCTTGCAGGCGGTGGGACTGGCCGGGTTCGAGGACGAGCCGGTGCGCCAGCTTTCCGCAGGGCAGAAAAAACGGGTGGCGCTGGCGCGGCTGGTGCTGCTGCCGGCGCGCCTCTGGCTGCTCGACGAGCCCTACGCCAACCTGGATCGCCATGGCATTGCCCTGGTCAACGAGTTGCTGGGGCGGCATCTGGACGCCGGCGGTGCAGCCCTGGTGACCAGCCACGGCGCGGTCGGCTTCCACGGCGGCGAACCGCAGCGCATCCGGATGCACGCATGAGCCGCGCTCCCCTGTCGCGCGCCTGCGCCGCCGTGTTGCGGCGAGACCTCACGCTGGCCTGGCGTCGCCGTGGCGATATCGCCATGCCGGTGCTCTATGCGCTGATCGTGACCACGCTTTTCCCGTTCGCGCTGGGTCCGGACAACGCCCTGCTGCAGCGAATCGCCGGCGGCGCGGTGCTGGTGACAGTACTGCTGGCCATGCTGCTTGCGCTGGACGGCATGTTCCGCAGCGACATCGAGGACGGTTCGCTGGAGCAACTGGTGCTGGCGCCGCAGCCGCTGGCGCTGATGCTGGGCATGAAGATCCTCGCCCATTGGCTCACCACCGCATTGCCGCTGATCGTGATCGCGCCGGTATTGGCGAGCATGCTGCAGCTGCCTGCGGCCATCATGCCGGTGATGCTGCTCGCCCTGGTTCTGTCCACGCCCATGCTCAGTCTGCTCGGCGCCGTGCTGGTGGCGCTGACGGCCGGCACG
This sequence comes from Dyella sp., assembly GCF_035685805.1. GTDB lineage: Bacteria > Pseudomonadota > Gammaproteobacteria > Xanthomonadales > Rhodanobacteraceae > Dyella_A. The sequence continues at coordinate 101,844 of NZ_DASSAB010000035.1, read as the reverse complement.
CGACGCTCTGGTATGCTGCTCGCCCTGATGTTGCTGCCGCTTTGCGTGCCCGTGGTCATCTTTGCCGCCGGTGCGATTTCCGCGGCTCAACAGGGCCTGCCCTGGGTCGCCCCGATCGCCTGGCTGGGCGCCGCACTGGCGCTGACCCTGGTGCTCGCACCGCTGGCCTGCGCTGTCGCCCTCCGTATTGCCTTGGACGCGTAACGTCTATGTCCAGCTGGATTCCGCTCTGGTTGCACCGGCTCGGCTCGCCGCCGACCTTCTACCGATTCGCCGGGGCACTGCGCCCATGGATGCTGGCGCTTGCGCTGCTGCTGGGCGCGATTGCGCTGTACGGCGGCCTGGTGCTGGCACCGCCGGATTACCAGCAGGGTGACGACTACCGCATCATTTTCGTGCACGTTCCCAGTGCGTGGATGGCGCTGTTCATCTACGCCGTGATGGCAGTGGCCTCGTTTATCGCGCTGGTGTGGCGGATCAAGCTGGCCGAGGTGGTGGCGATGGAGTCCGCTCCGATCGGTGCGGCGTTCACCCTGATCACCCTGGTCACCGGCTCGCTCTGGGGCATCCGGATGTGGGGCACCTGGTGGACCTGGGACGCGCGCCTTACCTCTGAACTGGTGCTGCTGTTCCTGTATCTGGGCGTGCTGGGGCTGTACCACGCGTTCGAGGACCGCCGGCAAGGTGCCCGCGCCGCCGCGTTCCTGGCGCTGATCGGCATCATCAACGTGCCGATCGTGCATTTTTCGGTGAACTGGTGGAACACCCTGCATCAGGGCTCCACCGTGCGTCTGCTGGGGCCCTCGAGCATGAGCGATGCCATGATCTGGCCGCTGCTGACCATGATGGTTGCCACCAAGTGCTATTACCTCGCCAGCCTGTTCGCCCGCGCGCGCACCGACCTGCTGGCGTTGGAGAGCGGCAAGGAATGGGTTCGCCAGATCGCCATCACTGAGGGCCGCGCATGAGCGATTTCTTCGCCATGGGTGGCTATGCCGCCTACGTGTGGCCGTCGTATGCAGTGTTCCTGCTGGTGCTGCTGGCCGATGCCATCGCCCCGACCATGCGCCGGCGCCGGCTGCTGCGCGAGCTGCGCGCGCGGATCGCGCGACAGGCCGCGCGGCACAACCGCGACGGCGCCAGCCCGACGGCGCCCGAGCGCCCCTGATCATTCGTCCGAGCAGTCCCATGAACCCCACCCGCAAACGTCGGCTCATCATCGTTGTCCTGGTCCTGGCCGCCGCCGCCGTGGCCTCCGGCCTGACCGTGTTCGCGCTGCAGCAGAACATGAACTATCTGCTCACCCCGAGTCAGGTGCAGTCCGGCGAAGCCAGCGGCTACAAAACCTTTCGCCTGGGCGGCATGGTCAAGCAGGGCTCGATCCAGAAAGCAGGCGACTCGCTGAAGGTGACCTTCACGGTGATCGACGCGAACGGCGCGATGCCGGTCGAATACACCGGCATCCTGCCGGACCTGTTTCGCGACAACCAGTCGGTGATCGCCACCGGGCACATGGACAATGCGCACTTTGTCGCTACCGAAGTACTGGCCAAGCACGACGAGACCTACATGCCCCAGGAACTCAAGGACGCGATGGCCAAGGCGCATGAGGGCAAGAAAGTGGCCGGTGGCGACGATGCCATGAAAGGCACGGACAGCCGTTGAGCGGTTCGTCATGCTGCCAGCTGCACGCGCACTACCGCTCCCGTCGCACCCCCGCCGCATCGCGCGGCCCGCACCCGGTATTTCGTCATGACCCCTGAACTCGGCCAGCTCGCCCTCGTCCTCGCCCTGCTGCTGGCCCTGGCTCAGAGCATCGTTCCGCTGCTGGGCGCGTGGCGCGGCAACCGCGCCATGGTCGCCGTGGCGCGTCCGGCCGCGGCGGGCCAGGCCGCGTTCGTGCTGGTGGCGTTCGCATTGCTGGTCTGGGCCTTCCTGCGCTTCGACTTTTCCGTCGCCTACGTGGCGGACAACTCCAACCTCGCCCTGCCGTGGTACTACCGCATTGCGGCGGTGTGGGGCGCGCACGAAGGCTCGATGCTGTTGTGGGTATTCATCCTCAACGTGTGGACGCTGGCAGTGGCGGCACTGAGCCGCAACCTGCCGGAGGTGTTCGTGGCGCGCGTGCTGGCGGTGCTCGGGCTGATCGCGGTGGGGTTTCTGGCCTTCATCCTGTTCACCTCCAACCCGTTCGCGCGACTGCTGCCGATGCCGCTGGACGGCGGCGACCTCAACCCGGTACTGCAGGACCCGGGCATGACCTTCCACCCGCCCGTGATCTACATGGGCTACGTCGGTTTTTCGGTGGCGTTCGCGTTCTCCATCGCGGCACTGCTGGGCGGCGAGCTGGAGCAGGCCTGGGTGCGCTGGGCACGCTCGTGGACCAACGTGGCGTGGGCTTTCCTCACCGCCGGGATCGTCGCCGGCAGCTGGTGGGCTTACGCAGAGCTGGGCTGGGGCGGCTGGTGGTTCTGGGATCCGGTCGAAAACGCCAGCTTCATGCCCTGGCTGGTGGGCACGGCGCTGATCCACGCGCAGGCGGTGACGGAGAAACGCGGCTCGCTGCGCGCCTGGACCATCCTGCTGTCGATCTTTGCGTTCTCGCTGTCCCTGCTGGGCACGTTCCTGGTTCGCTCGGGCGTGCTGACCTCGGTCCACGCGTTCGCCTCGGACCCGCGCCGCGGGCTTTTCATCCTGTGCTTCCTGCTGGTAGTGGTGGGCGGCTCGTTGCTGCTGTACGCGCTGCGGGCGCCGAAGGTGGCCGGCGGCAAGGCGTTTGCGCCGGTGTCGCGCGAGTCCGCCATCCTCGTGGGCAACCTGATGTTCACCGTCGCCGCAGCGATGGTGCTGCTCGGCACGCTGTTTCCGTTGATCGGCGATGCTTTCAATCTCGGACGCATCTCGGTGGGCCCGCCGTACTTCGGCTTCCTGTTCACGCTGCTGATGGTGCCGGTGGTGCTGCTGCTGCCGTTCGGCCCGTTCCTGCGCTGGGGCCGCGGCGAGGGTGGCGTGCTGCGCGCTATCGCGCTGCGCGCAGGCATCGGCGCCGTGGCCTGCGCGCTGGTGGCGGCCGTGTTCGTGCATGGACAGCTCAAGGCGATTGCCGGCGTAGCGGCTGCCGTGTGGTGCGCGGTGGGCACCCTGCTGTACGTCTACAAGCGCTTCCGCGAGATGCCGCGGGGACGTCGCTATCCGGCGGAGATGGGCGGCATGCTGCTGGCGCACTTCGGCCTGGGCGTGTTCCTGGTGGGCGTGCTGCTGTCCGAATCGCTCAGCGTGACCCGTGACGTTCGCATGGCGCCCGGCGACGTGCAGACGGTGGGCGCGTATGCGTTCCGCTTCGATGGTGTGAAGCAGACCAGCGGCCCGAACTGGCGCGGCAGCCAGGGCACCGTGAGCGTAATCCGCAACGGCGAGACGCTCGCCGTGATGCACCCGCAGAAGCGCACCTACACCCGCGAGCAGGTGCAGACCGAGTCGGCGATTGATCCGGGTTTCACCCGCGACCTCTACGTGGCGCTCGGCGATCCGATGGATGCCAGCAATCCGGCTGGCGCATGGGCCATGAGGCTTTACTACAAGCCGTTCATCCGCTGGCTCTGGGCCGGCGGGCTCTTCATGATGCTGGGTGGCTTCCTGGCCGCGGCCGATCGCCGCTTCCGCGTGCGCCGCAAGAGCGAGTCGTCCGAGGCTGCCGCGCTGCCGCTGGCAACGGCCCGCGAGTCCCGCGCATGAGCCGGCTGCTGCCTTTCGTCGCTTTCCTTGCGCTGTGTGGCCTGTTCGGGTTCGGCATCTGGTGGAACAGTCATCACGACCAGACCGCCATCCCTTCGCCGCTGATCGACAAGCCCGCACCTGCGTTCGCATTGCCCGAGCTCGACGCACCCGAACGCACCGTCACCAAGGCCAGCCTGCTGGGCAAACCCTACCTGTTGAATGTGTTCGCCAGCTGGTGCATCGAGTGCGGCGTGGAGCACCCGCTGCTGCAGGCGGAGGCCCCCACGCTCGGCGTTACCCTGGTCGGCTACAACTACAAGGACCAGCCGGCGGACGCAAAGGCGTGGCTGGCCCGCCACGGCAATCCCTACGAGGTGCTGATGGCCGACCTGAGCGGCAAGACCGCGATCGATTTCGGCGTCTATGCCGCGCCCGAGAGCTTCCTGATCGATGCGCAGGGCGTCATTCGCTACAAGCACATCGGGCCGTTCACGCCCGAGGTGATCGAGAAGGAACTCAAGCCGGCGATCGCGGCGCTTTCGGAGAAATCGTCATGAAGCCGCTGTTGCTGGTGTTCGCCCTGCTGCTGGCGGCCTTTTCGGCGGCGCTGCCGGCGCAGGCGATCGAGCCACTGCCCTTCAAGGACCATGCGCAGGAGCTGCGCTTTCAACAGCTCACCGCCGAACTGCGTTGCCCGATGTGCCAGAACGAAACGCTCGCCGACTCCAACGCACCGATCGCGCGGGATCTGCGCCACCAGGTGTTCGATCTCATGCAGCAGGGCAAGAGCGACGCGCAGATCAAGCAGTACCTGGTGGACCGCTACTCCGACTACGTGTTGTACGACCCGCCGGTAAACCCGGCGACCTGGCTGTTGTGGTTCGGTCCGTTGCTGATCCTGGCGGCGGGCACCGTGGTGGTGGTGCTGACCATCCGCAAGCGCAGCCGCGCCGGCACACCCACCACCGGCACGATCGACCACGGGGACGACTGGTGAAGATTGCTTTCTATATTGCGGCCGCCGCGATGATCGCTGCGGCCCTCGCGCTGCTGCTGTGGCCGCTGATGCGGCACGGTCGGCAGGCACGGGAGCGTTCGCTGGGCGTGTTTGCGCTGGCGCTGGCGATCGCCTTCGTGCTGCCGCTGGCGGCGGCGGGGCTGTATCTGATGGTCGGCACGCCGCGCGCACTGGACGGCGTGGCAAGGCAGGCACCGCCGATTGACGTGAACCAGGCGCTGGCCGAACTGCGTGCCCACCTGCGCCAGGCGCCGGACGACGCCCAAGGCTGGTTGCTGCTGGCGCAGACCAGCGCGTCGCTGGGCCAGAGCGACGCCGCCCGCGACGCCTACGATCAGCTGCTGCGGCTCATGCCGGACAACACGGTGGCGATGGTTGGCTGGGCCGAGGCCGACTCGATGAGTCGCGCGGATCACCGCATCGAGGGCCGCTCGCGCAGCTTGCTGCAACGGGCGGTAGCACTGGAGCCGGACAACCAGCGCGGGTTGTGGTTGCTCGGCATCAGCGAGTTCCAGCTGGGTCGATTCGAGCAGGCCGCGGCGACCTGGCGCCGGCTGCAGCCGTTGCTGGAGCCTGGCTCGAACGTAGCCAAGGCGGTCGCCGAACAGATTGCCGCCGCCGATGCACGCGTGGGCGGCACCCGCGCTCCCGCGTCGCCCGCCTCCGCCGCTACACCCGTCACAGCGGCGGCAGCGGCGGGGCCTTCGCTGGAGGTCAAGGTCAGCCTTGCGCCCTCGCTGCGCGACCAGGTGCGCATGGGGGACGTCGTGTTCGTCTACGCCCGCGCGGAGCACGGCGCACCGATGCCGCTGGCCGTGGCGCGGCTGGATGCAGACCGGCTGCCGACCACGGTCACGCTGACCGACGCGATGGCCATGGCCCCGCAGCTGAATCTGTCCTCGGCCCAGCGCGTATTCGTCGGTGCGCGGCTCAGCCACAGCGGCCAGGCGGTGGCCAAGCCGGGTGATCTGGAAGGCGATGCCGGGGTAGTGGCGGTGCAGCATCACGAGCCGCTGGACATCGTGATCGACCGGGCCCTCCCATGAGCGACGCCCGCCGATACGCCGCCCTGCCCTCGCCATTCCCGATGAAGCGCGGCGGCGAGCTCCACGGCGCCCGCGTCGCCTACGAAACCTGGGGCACGCTCGCCCCCGGGCGGGACAACGCGGTATTGATCCTCACCGGCCTGTCGCCCAGCGCGCATGTCGCCGCCAGCCCCGAAGATCCGTCACCGGGCTGGTGGGAAGCCATGGTGGGGCCCGGCAAGGCGATCGACACCGACCGCTGGTTCGTGATCTGCGTGAATTCGCTGGGCAGCGACAAGGGCTCCACCTGCCCCGCGTCGATCGATCCGGCCACCGGAATGCCGTACCGCCTGCGCTTCCCGGAGCTGTCTCTGGAAGACGTCGCCCATGCCGCGCACGTCGTGGTCGACCAACTGGGCATTGCCAGGCTGGCCTGCCTGATCGGATGCTCGATGGGCGGCATGAGCGCGCTGGCCTACATGCTGCTGCATCCCGGCAGCGTGCGTGCGCATATCAGCGTGGACACCGCGCCACAGGCCCAGCCCTTCGCCATCGCGATCCGTTCGCTTCAGCGCGAGGCGATCCGGCTGGATCCGAACTGGAACGGCGGCAACTACGACATCCACGGCGTCCCCGCGGCCGACGGCAGTGCGCCCGGCGCGCCCGGCCGCTACCCCGACATGGGCATGAGCATCGCGCGCAAGCTCGGCGTCATCACTTACCGCTCGGCCATGGAGTGGAACGGCCGCTTCGCCCGGATCCGGCTCGATCCGGAGCAACGCGAGGAGCAGCCATTCGGCGTGGAGTTCCAGGTCGAGTCCTATCTGCAGGGACACGCCGAGCGCTTCGTCCGCACGTTTGATCCGAACTGCTATCTGTATCTCTCGCGCGCCAGCGACTGGTTCGACATCGCCGAGTACGGGGCCGGCAGCGTGTCGGCCGGGCTCAAGCGCATCCACATCGAGCGCGCGATGGTGATCGGGGTGAGCACCGACATCCTGTTCCCGCTGGAGCAGCAGGAGCAGATCGCCGACGGCCTGCGCCAGGCAGGAGCCGAAGTGCAATTCGTGGCACTGGATTCGCCCCAGGGACACGACGCGTTCCTGGTCGATATCGACAACTACAGCCGCGCGATCGGTGGATTTCTGGGCGCGCTGTGATCTCCCGCCGTTCGCCGGCGCGGCGCGCTGATAAGATGGTGCGGTCCCACGCCGTACCGAGAACGCCATGCTTGCCCAGGAATTCCCCGGCTGTCGCCAGTTGATCGACGCCATCGATCACGCTGTGATCCAGCCCACCACGGCCGCGATCACCGACTCGCTGCGCAACAGCCTGTGCCGGCTGATCCGCAGCCAGCAGGTGCAGCTGCCCGAGTGCGTGTTCGAGCCGGCGCAGGGACGCTATGCGCGGCGGGAGCTCTACCGCAGCGAGGAGCTCGGCTACTGCGTCGTGGCGATGACCTGGGGCCCGGGCCAGGGCACGCCGATCCACGACCACTGCGGCATGTGGTGCGTCGAAGGCGTCTGGAATGGTGCGCTGGAGGTGGTGCAGTACGAGCGCCTCGCCGATGTAAACGGCCAGTACCGGTTCCAGCCCGTCGGTTCGATCCAGGCCGGCCCCGGTTCCGCCGGCAGCCTGATCCCGCCACACGAGTACCACGCCATCCGCAACCCGAGCGATGACGCCATCGCGGTCAGCCTGCACATCTACTCCGGCCGCATGACCCAGTGCGCCACCTTCCAGCCGGCTGAGGGCGCGCAGTGCTATGAGCGCCAGGATCGCCAGCTGGGGCTCGACCCCCTGCATTGAACCCGGCATAATCGCCGCCTGTTCAGCCGGTGTGGCGGAATGGTAGACGCGGCGGACTCAAAATCCGCTGGCAGCGATGTCGTGTAGGTTCGAGTCCTATCACCGGTACCAGTCAAGAAAAAACCCCGCCTCGCGCGGGGTTTTTTTGTCGCCAGATCGCCCGGAGGAGCTCAGCCGATCGGCGGCACGTCGTCGGCGTCATGCCAGCTGCCGTCGCACTCCTGTACCTGCACCGGTGGATGGCTCAGTCCCCATGCGCGACCAAGCTTGGAGCGCATCGCCATCGCCGCCCGCACCGCCTCGGCGCGACTGCCGAAGGTACCCACCCTGCCCACGTCGTGCCGCACGATCCACGGCATGTCGTCGGCATAGGGAACAAACAGCTGAACCGGATGGGGATCCATGGCACCTTCCTCGACAACGCGTGACGGACCAGATGGCCGGGTCACCCCGCGACGCGGCGCGCCCGTTGCGACCTGAAGCAAGTCGTGAAGCAGTTGCCTGGCACGCCCCCTCGGCAAGGCCGTTCCAACAATACCGCGATTTGTCAAGCGCTCAAGAGGCGGCGCGAGCGAATAGTCGGCCGTCAGTCAGAGTTCCCGCGCCACCCGGAACCCCACGCGGGCACTACGCACCTGTCCCTCCACGCCTTGCCGATAAGCGGACCGATCCTGGTCCGGGGCACTGCCCCAGGAGCCGCCCCTCACTACGTGAGCACTGCAGCCGGGATTGATCCACGCACTTCCGTCGCGTGGCGCACGCAGGTAGCTGTCATGCCAGCAATCGGCGACCCACTCCGAGACATTGCCGTTGATGTCATACAGTCCGAAAGGATTCGGCTTGAAGCTCATCACGGGCGCGGGACCCCAGTAGCCGTCGCGATAGGTGCGGAAGGCGTTGCTCCAGCGGCGCCCGTTGCGCGACCGGTCCAGGCCGCCGGTGAGGTTCTCAACCCGCTGCTCGGGGCTGCCATCCCCCCACCAGTACCGGGTGCGCGTTCCGGCGCGCAGCGCGTATTCGAATTCGGCCTCGCTGGGCAGCCGATACGCCTTGCCGGTGCGCTTGGCCAGCCATTCCACATAGGCCCGGGCGTCGTTCCAGGACACATTCACCACCGGCAGCGCGTCGGCGGCGCTGTGTCCGGCGTAGTCGTCCTCCCAGCTTGCGCGGGGATCCTCGCGCAACACGCCGCTGCGCTCGTCGTAGATGCTCGATCCGCCCAGCGCCAGCGACTGCGGCCGGTATCCGCTGCTGCGAACGAATTCGCGGAACTGGCCCACCGTGATTTCGGTACGTCCCAGTGCGATGCCCCGCGACAACGTCACCGGATGCTGCGGCGACTCGGTGTCGGCGCGGTCCGGCTCGTTGTCCGCTGCGCCCATGCTGAAGCTGCCCGTCGGTATCACCACCATCGCCGGCGCCTTGCCCGGCATGTCGACGAAATTGTCCGCAAAGGTCTGGCCGGGCCGGTAGTTGGCGTAGAGGCGGGCGTTCACCAGTCGCTCCTGGAAATCCTCCAGTCCCGGCAGGTCGGGGCGGATCGCCCGGGCCTCGCCGGCCAGCTTCTCGGCCAGCGCGAGATTGCCGGAGTCCAGCGCGGAGCGCGCCTGTGCCAGCAGTCCGTTCGTGCGCTGGTCGCGCATTCCCTCCACCCGTGCGCGCACGTCGCGCAGCGGCAACGAGTCGGCCTGGATCGCCTGCGCCTCGGCCAGCGCCTGGTCGGCACCGGCAAAGTCATTCTGCGCCACCGCCGCCAGCGCACGATCGAGCACGGCGCGCTGCACCTGCAGCAGCCCCTGCTGGGCCACCGCATTCTGCGGATCAAGCGTCAGCACCTGCCGGTAGACCGCCAGCGCGTTGTCATCCGCCGGACGGTCGGCCTTGCCCTGCTCCAGCAGCGCGGCCGCACGCGCCAGCATCGGTCGCACCTTGACCAGGGTGGCGAGGCTATCGGCGAGGGTTTCGACATCCTCGTCGGCGCCCGGAAGTTCGCGCAGCGAATCGAGCAGATCGCCGGCCGCCTCGGCATCGCCTACCGCGATGTCCTGGCCAACGGCCGCCACCAGACGGGCCCGCGCCTCGTACAGGCCCTCGAGCGCGCGACGGCTGTCCGGCTTGAGCTTCAGCGCCTGCTGGTAGAGCGCCGCCGCGCTGTCGCTGGCGCCCGCCACCTGCCCGGCATGCAGCGCCTTGTCGGCGCGTGCCAGAAGCGCCTGCACCTCGGGCGGATCCTCGCCCTTCTGCGCCGGGATGTCCGGGTTGCGGTGCGCCGTGCGCGCCGCGATCACCTCCGCCGGCGCCAGCGTCAGCGGCGGTCCGGCATCAATCTCTCCCGGCGACACCAGCGCACGCTCGCGCACCGGCGTGGGCGAGGCAGCGCCCAGCGACATCGAGCGCCGCGGCGCGACGTCTTCCGGGTTGACGTGGAAAACCCGCGGGAAGAAGTGGTACGTCAGCGCGAACGCCAGCACGAGCACGCCGATCGCACCGCCAAGGGTGCGCTGTCGGGCGACGTTGGTGCTGCTGGCCATCTTGGGGCGTCCTCGTGGGGGCTGCTATCGTGCCATGCCCTCTGCGGGCAATCGACCTCTGCCGGCGCCGCGCTGCCGTTCGTGCCGGCCGCTCCGCCTGCCTTCTCTGTTCAAGGATCCGCTGCATGCCGCTTCCCGCCCTGCCCTGCGACGCCGAATGGATCGACCAGCGCGATGCGCTGGAGCGCTGGCTGGCCGCGCTGCCGCCGGGCGCGATTGTCGGCATGGACACCGAGTTCATGCGCCGCAACACCTTCTATCCGCAACTCGCCCTGCTGCAACTTGGCTGGGAAGGGCGCCATGCGCTGGTCGATCCGCTCGCTTTCGAAATCGGCGACGCGCTGCGACCGGCGCTGCAGACGGGCGATGCGGTGGTGGTGATGCACAGCGCCGGCGAAGATCTGGAAACACTTGCGCCGATGCTGCCGGGCGGTCCGCGCGTGCTGTTCGACACGCAGATCGCGGCCGCCTACGCCGGCATGGGGCTGGGCATCAGCTACCGCGCGCTGGTGGCGGAGCTGTGCGCGGTGGAGCTTGACAAGGGCGAAACCCGCTCGGACTGGTTGCAGCGCCCGCTCACCGATTCGCAACGGCTCTACGCCACGCTCGACGTGGTGTACATGAAGTCGATCCACGCGCAGCTGAGCGAACAGCTGCGCCAGCGCGACCGCACCACCTGGCACGCGGAGGATTGCGAGCGGCTGAAGCATCGGGCCGGCCAGCGCGAGGGCGAACCGCAGCCGCAGCGAGGCATGCGTGGCGCTGCCGAGTGGCCGCGCGCGCAGCAGGCGCGTCTGCGCCGCATCCTGCTGTGGCGCGACCGCGCCGCCAGGACGCTCGACCGGCCGCGGCCGTGGCTGCTCGAAGATGCCCTGGTGATGAGCCTGGCCCAGCATCCGCCAGCCAACCCGGCCGAACTGGATCAGCGCACGCGCGGCCAGCGCGCGCTGCGTGCGCCACAGCGCACGGAGCTGTTCGATCTGCTCCAGCCACCGGTGGACGACGCTGAGCTGGACGCCACCGCAGCGATTCCCGCCCATCCCCAGGGCGAAGCGAAAAAAGCCCTGGCGGCGATGAAGGATTGCGTGGACGCCCTGGCAGGCGAACTGGACCTGCCCAGCGGGCTGGTTTGCCCGCGCAAGGTACTGGAGGAATACGTGGTCACGGCCGAGTGGCCGGAGTTCCTCCAGGGCTGGCGCCATGGCGTGCTGCACGAGCGCCTGGCAGCACTGCTGCCGGGATGATCGCCCCTTCGACCGAGCGCGAACGTCGGCAAGCGCGTACCGTCGTGGCGGGGGGTCTTGGCGCGCCCCGGAGCCGCTGCTACCATGCGCCGCTCATGTGGGGCCATAGCTCAGCTGGGAGAGCGCGTCGTTCGCAATGACGAGGTCGGGAGTTCGATCCTCCCTGGCTCCACCACGAATTCAGGGCCGGAACGGCAACGTTCCGGCCCTTTTTTTTCACCAGATCGAGCGCAGGAAGGCATCGACCGCAGCGGTGTAGGCGGAGGGCTGGCCGAGCGTCTTGTTGATCTCCTCGTGCGACAGATCCTCTTCCCGCACCAGGCTGCGGCCACCCAGCGACTGCAATTTGTCGGCAAAGGCGTGCGCTTGCGGGCAGGAGTCGCGGCGGCGGCTCGAGCACACTGCCATGACCGGCACCGCCGCCGCCGAGAGATGCTGGTACGGCGATGCCGCGAACCAGTCGGCGGGATTGGCACCGAAGGCCTGGTCGTAGAGCGGCAGATGCGGCCCGCGCATGGTCCGAACCACGTCAAGGCAGGCGCTGTCCAGCGAGACGGTGCCACGCCAGTCACGCGCCCCCTGTTCGTGCGCCAGGGACGGCCTAGCCGTCAGCAGAGTCACCAGATGCGCACCGGCTGAATGCCCCATCAGGGCAAACCGGTCCGGATCCCCGCCCCACTCCCTCGCGCGCCGCTGTGCCATGCCCAGGGCGCGCGCCAGATCACGGGCCTGCTCCAGCGGCGGGGTGTCCGGCAACATGCGGTAGTTCACCGAGATAACGATTGCTCCGCGCGGCACCCAGTAGGCGACCTTGTTCGCCACCACGCCAGGGGCAGCCTTGTCGCCGATGCGCCAGGCGCCGCCATGGACCAGCAGGATTACCGGTGCATCGTGCGCCCGCTCCGGCGCATAGACATCGAATTGTTGCCGCGGGTCGTTGCCGTAGCGCACGTCGCGCACCACCCGCGTGCCCGCGGGCAGCGGTGCCTCCGTGACTAATGCCGTGGGCCGCTCGCGCCGGCGTTCGGTCCAGCTGCCGTGCGACTGGGCCGCGACGTGCCCGGCCAGCAGCAACAGGCACGCACCAATCCACAAGGTGTTGATATGTCGATTCATCCCAATCTCTCCAAGGCAATTTTTCAAAGCGCCGCGGACGCTGCTGGAGGCGCCCACGTGCATGCTCGATCGGCGCCGCGACCTGGACAAACGACGCACCGGGTCGCAGGCCTCAGCCGCGTGGGTCATCCTGGAACGCCAGCCACGCCAGTGCAGACGGCCCGGCCACCCGTATCGGTCGTGCCATCTGGGCGATCCCTCTGCTCGGCGACCACCTGCATCCGCGCGGCGGGCTGACGCACCTCGACCTTTTCCATCGCCACCGTGGTCGTTGTCAGCGAGCACAACCAGGCATTCCCCGGCCGGTGGCGCTGCCGGACCACGCTAGGGCCGGCAGGACTGCGTGGGCGATCACTGCACCCCTGTAGTGTTGGCTCGGGCGCTGCTTTCCCGGCCTCAAACCGGCCACTATGCGTGCTGGCAACGGGAGCCTGTCAATGGCCCCCACGCGCGGTGAAGCAAAAGACACGTCAAGCGCTGAAAACCGGACTCTCATCGTGCCGGCGATGGTGACTCACCGGCGACGGACGCGGTCGCCGCAGCCGACAGAGTTACCGTCCGCGTCCGCGCAGCTGCCGGTGTAGGTGACACCCTCGCCGCGGGTGTAAGTGGTCTGGCCGCTGTAACTGGCGCCTGCCGCGGTGGTGATCGAGGTGTTGTGCTGGGTGATGCCGTCGGCGGTGCTGGTGCTGGCCTGGTAACTGCCGCGCGCGCCATTGGCGCTTGTCTGCGCGCTGCCACTGACGTTGCCGCCGGCGCTGCGCGCATAGGACCCGCTGCGGCTCACCGTGCCGCCGGCCGCCGTGCTGCCCGCGCCATCGTGCCAGCGGTTGGCGGAGCCATCGGCATTGAGGGTGTAGCCGTTTGTCCCGCGGTAGGTACCGCCGCCGGCACCCTGCGCCGAGCGGACGGCCCTGTGTGTCACGCTGCCATCGGCCCCGGTGGCGGTGTGACCGCCGCGCCAGGCCGAGCCGCGACTGCCGACTGCGGCCGCTGCACGCACGTGGGTCAGGCCACCCTGGTGGTTGGCGAACGTGCCGCTCAGATGGGCCCGCCCGGAGCGCTGCGCCGAAACCGGCACGGCAACGACAAACGCAGTCGCGGCGACGACAGCGAGGGAGGCGAGACGGAACTGGGTCGAGATGCTCATGGTGCACTCCTGCGTATGACGAGAGGGGTGCCGCGCGCCAGGACGCCGGCCAGCCGACTGTCATGCCGTGACGGGTCGCCAGGCATGTCCGATTGCGCCGGCTTGTGAGCGGATGTTGCCGCGTCGGCAATCCGAAACAATTGCTTGCAAACAGCCGCCAGCGCGGCTTGTAGCTACGCTGCAGGCACGGGATAGTCGCGCCATGGACTCGCCCCACATCCTCGTTGTCGACGACGACCTGCGCCTGCGCGACCTGCTGGAGCGCTACCTCGCCCAGCAGGGATTTACTGTGCGCGGCGCCGGCCACGCCGCGGGCCTGCGCCGGGAACTGGCGACCCACCACGTCGACCTGGTGGTGCTCGACCTGATGCTCCCGGACGCCGACGGCCTGGAATTATGCCGAAGCCTGCGAGCCGAAGGCGTGCAGACACCGATCATCATGCTCACCGCCAAGGGCGACGACGTCGACCGGATCGTCGGGCTGGAAATCGGCGCGGACGACTACCTCGGCAAGCCCTGCAACCCGCGCGAACTGGTGGCACGCATTCGCGCCGTGCTGCGGCGGCAGCCAAAGGCGGTCATTGGCGCACCGCAGGTGGAGCAAGCCAGCGTGCGCTTCGGCCGCTTCTGTTTCGATCCCGCCACGCGGCAACTGCTCGATGAGGAGGTGCCGGTGAAGCTCACCAGCGGGGAGTTCGCGGTGCTGGCCGCGCTGGTGGCCCATCCATTCCAGACGCTCAGCCGCGAACGTCTGATCGCGCTGGCCCGGGGCCGCGAGCACGAGGCATTCGACCGCAGCATCGACGTGATGGTGTCGCGCCTGCGCCGCTGTCTGGAAGACGATCCGCGCCAGCCACGCTGGCTGCAGACCGTATGGGGCGAGGGCTACGTCTTCGTGCCGCAGGGAGGCGGCGAGGCATGAGACGCGGACCGACCACCTTCAGCCTGGTGCTGGCCTTGCTGGTGGCCTCGCTGGTGCTGGCACTGACACTTGGCGGCGCGCTGTCGACCCGGGCCGGCCTGCATGCGCTGGGCGATTCCTTCGGCCGCCTCGTCGTTGCCACGGCCAGCTCGACGGAGGCACTGGCCGGACGCGACGACGCCGACGCACGCGCCGCGCTGCAAGAGCTGCGGCGCACCGGCGTGCGCCTCTCCACCGAAGCGCCACCGGCCACGCGGCGCGCCCCGGTTCCGGTGCTGCAGGACGTGGGCCGCGCCGCCGGCGAATTGCTCGGCGATCCGACGCGGGTGGTCGTGGTGCAGCAGGCGCAGGCGCAGATCTGGGTGCGCAGCTCGCGCCGCCCGGATCAGTGGATCGTGATGCAGGGGGTAGGTTTGCGCCGCCAGCTGATCCGCTCGACGCTGGCACTGATGCTGTTCGCCGGACTGGTGGTGCTGGCTGTCGCGGCCATCGCGGCACACATGCTGACCCGCCCGCTCGAGCGACTGGCCGCGCACGCGCCCGCGTTGCTGGGCGGCCAGTCGCTGCGCGAGCAGTTGCGCGGCAGTCCGCGCGAGGTCCGTGACCTCGCCAAGGCGCTGGGCGATGCCGGCGAGGAATTGCGCCAGAGTGCCCGCGAGCGGGAGCTGATGCTGGCGGGCATCTCGCATGACCTGCGCACCCCGCTGGCGCGATTGCGACTGGCACTGGAGCTGGGCGATGCCGGCGATGCGAGCCGCCGAGATGCGATGGTTACCGACCTGGACGAGCTCGACCAAGCCCTCGCCCAATGCCTGGCGTTCGTACGAGACGGCAGCGACGAAGCCGTACTCGACGTCAACCTTCCCACCGTGATCGGCCAGTTGCTGGCACTGCGCAGCGTGCCCGAAACATGGCGTTACGACGGGCCCGGCCACGCCGTGCTGCGGGGGCGGCCCACCCAGCTGCGTCGAGCACTGGGCAACCTGATGGACAACGCCGAGCGCTACGGCAGCGCGCCTTTCGCCGTGCGGGTACATGCGCAAGGCCATGCCGTCCGCATCGAGATCGAGGATCACGGCCCCGGCGTGCCGGAAGCGCTGCTTGCCCGCCTTGGCCAGCCGTTCCTGCGCGGCCATCCGTCGCGCGGCGGCGCCGCCGGCACCGGGTTGGGCCTGGGCATCGCGCGGCGCGCGGCCGAACTCAGCGGCGGACGGCTGCAACTGGCCAACCGCCAGGGCGGTGGCTTCGTCGCCACGCTGCTGCTACCGGTTGCCGATGGCGAGGTGCCACGCGCCTGAAACGCTACGGCGACGTCATCCGGCATCCTGCCGATGGTCGAAGCGCCGGCGCCGGCTCACAGCGAAGAGCCGGCGCATGGCCGGGTTCTTGCCTTGACGAAATGGTGCCCTCGAGACGATTCGAACGTCCGACCTGCCCCTTAGGAGGGGGCCGCTCTATCCAACTGAGCTACGAGGGCAGCGGCGGGATTTTCGCATGGATGGGCGCGATCGCGCGACGGGCCGGGCTCGGCCGCATGGGAGCGCCCTGCTAGAATGAGGGTTTTAACCGCGGCGCCTGTCGGCGTTGCGCAGGTTCCCAAGGAGTCAGCATGTCCCACGAAATCCTCAAGGCACTCGGCCTTTCCGCAGAGTTGTCCGGCACGTATCTCGGTCAGGGCGAGTGGTCCAAGACCACCGACGCAGGCACCCTGCAGCCGGTGAACCCGGCTACCGGCGAGGTGATTGCCAGCGTGCATGCCTCCAGCGCGGCGGACTACGAGGTCATCGTCAAGCGCGCCCAGGAAGCCTTCAAGATCTGGCGCACCACGCCCGCCCCGTTGCGCGGCGAAGCCGTACGCCTGTGCGGCGAAGCGCTGCGCAAGCACAAGGACGCACTGGGTTCGCTGGTCTCGCTGGAGATGGGCAAGATCAAGCCCGAGGGCGACGGCGAAGTGCAGGAGATGATCGACATCGCCGACTTCGCGGTCGGCCAGAGCCGCATGCTGCACGGCTACACCATGCATTCGGAGCGCCCCGGCCACCGCATGTACGAGCAGTACCAGCCGCTCGGCATCGTCGGCATCATCAGCGCGTTCAACTTCCCGGTTGCGGTGTGGGCGTGGAACGCCATGCTGGCCGCCGCCTGCGGCGACATCTGCATCTGGAAGCCGTCGCCGAAGACCCCGCTGACCGCCATCGCCACGATGAAGATCTGCAATGAGGCGCTGAAGGACGGCGGCTACCCCGACCTGTTCTTCCTGTTCAACGATGCCGGCAGCGACCTGGCCCAGGCCTTTGTCGACGACAAGCGCGTGCACCTGATCAGCTTCACCGGCTCGACCAAGGTCGGCCGCATGGTCGGCGAGCGCGTGGCCCAGCGCATGGGTCGCTCGCTGCTGGAGCTGGGTGGCAACAACGCGATCATCCTGGACGAGTCGGCCGACCTGAAGCTGGCGATTCCCGGCATCGTGTTCGGCTCGGTCGGCACCGCTGGCCAGCGCTGCACCTCCACCCGCCGCCTGTTCGTGCACGAGTCGATCTACGACAACGTGCTCGACACGCTGGTCAAGGCGTACAAGCAGGTCGAGGGCAAGATCGGCGATCCGAACGTGTCGACCACGCTGATGGGTCCGCTCAACAGCCAGGAGGCCGTGAGCGCCTACCTTGCTGCGATCGAGAAGGCCAAGGCCGCCGGCGGCACCGTGGCGACCGGCGGCGCCGCGCTGACCGACCGCAAGGGCAACTTCGTGCTGCCGACGATCATCACCGGACTGAAGAACTCCGACGAGGTGATCCAGACCGAGACCTTCGCGCCGATCCTGTACGTGATGAAGTTCAGCACGCTCGATGAGGCGATCGAGATGCAGAACGCCGTGCCGCAGGGTCTGTCCTCGGCAATCTTCACGCAGAACCTGAAGGCTGCGGAGAAGTTCCTCTCCTCGGCCGGCTCGGACTGCGGCATCGCCAACGTCAACATCGGCACCTCCGGTGCGGAGATCGGCGGCGCGTTTGGCGGTGAGAAGGAAACCGGCGGTGGTCGCGAGTCCGGCTCGGATGCGTGGAAGGTCTACATGCGCCGCCAGACCAACACCATCAACTACTCCGATTCGCTGCCGCTGGCACAGGGCATCAAGTTCGACCTGTAAGCGCAACTGAAGGGGTACGCGGGCGCCGTGCTCGCGTACCCTTGGTGGCACCGCCACCCTTCCCGTCCGTATTTCCGGGGGTTTTCGAGATGAGCATGACGTCCGCCCCTCGCAGCACTTGCACCCTCGCCGTGGTCAGCCTGTGTTTCGGCATTGCCGCCTGGACCGTGTTTCCCTTCTTCGGCGCCATCGTCGCCGTCATCTGCGGCCACCTCGCGCGACGCGAGATCCGCCAGACGCTTTCCGAGCCGCTCGACGGCGACGGTTTCGCCGTGGCCGGCCTGGTGCTCGGCTACGCGCAGCTGGTGGTGGCCGTGGTCGGCATGGTGGCCTTCTGGGCGGTGTTGCTGGGCCTGATCCGGCTCGCCTGGACATGATCGACCCCGACGCATCGGAGATGCCTTTCCGCCTTGACGGCTACCGCGTGGTGGTCGCCGGCGGCAGCCGCGGCATCGGTCGCAGCATGGCGCTCGCATTCGCGCGCGCCGGCGCGGCGGTGTCGGTCTGCGCACGCGGCGAAGCCGCACTGGCCGACGTGGCGCAGGCGATCCGCGCACAAGGCGTGGTGACCCACGCGCAGCGCTGCGACCTCGCCGAAGGCTCCGCCATCGACGAGTACATCGCCGCGGCCGCCCGCGCACTCGGCGGCATCGACGTGCTGGTGAACAACGCCACCGGCTATGGCTTCGCCGACGACGACGACGGCTGGGCAGCGAACTTCCAGGTCGACCTGATGGCCGCCGTGCGTGCCTCGCGGGTGGCGCTGCCGCACCTCAAGCGCAGCGACCGCGGCAGCATCCTGCATACCAGCTCCATTGCCGCGCTGCGCCCGCGCGCCAGCGGCGCGCCGTATGCCGCGATCAAGGCGGCGCTGACGCATTACACGCACTCGCAGGCACTGGCGCTGGCGCCCGAGCGGATCCGCGTCAACGCCATTGCGCCCGGATCGATCGCGTTTCCCGACGGCCTGTGGGAACGGCGCAAGCAGGACGAGCCGGCGCTCTATGCCGCGACCCTGGCGAAGATCCCGTTCGGTCGTTTCGGTACGCCCGACGAGGTGGCGCACGCGGCGCTGTTCCTCGCCTCGCCCTGGGCCGGCTGGATCACCGGGCAGACGCTGGTGGTGGACGGCGGGCAGATGCTCAACGGCTGACCATGAACGAGCTGCACGCCACCGACCGTTTCAGTGACCGCGTCGCCGACTACGTTCGCTATCGCCCGGATTACCCGGCTGCGCTGCTCGACTGGCTGAAGAACGAGCACGGCGTGGATGGTTCGTGGGACGTCGCCGACGTCGGCGCGGGCACCGGAATTTCGGCAAAGCTCTTCCTCGACGCCGGCCACCGCGTCGTTGCCGTGGAGCCCAATGCGCCGATGCGCGCGGCCGCCGAGCAGTGGCTTGGCTCGAACCCGGCCTTCCATGCACGGGATGGCCGCGCCGATGCCACCGGCCTGGCCGGGGCCAGTATCGATCTGATCGTGGTGGCACAGGCCTTTCACTGGTTCGCCGAGGTGGCGACGCGGCGCGAGTTCGCCCGCATCCTGCGCCCTGGGGGGCTGGCTGTGATCGTCTGGAATACGCGGCGCCTCGACGGCACGCCGTTCCTCGAAGGCTATGAGGCGCTGCTGCAGCACTACGGCACCGACTACACCCGCGTGGCCGAACGCTATGCCGACGAGCCGCGCATGCGCGCCTGGTTCGGCGCAGGCTTCCGCGGCGCGGCCCGTTTCGATCACGGCCAGCGGCTGGACTTCGACGCGCTGAAGGGCCGCCTGATGTCCTCCTCTTACGCGCCGGCACCCGGCCATCCGCAGCACGCACCGATGCTCGCCGCCCTGCGCGAACTGTTCGAGGCCACCGCGGTGAACCGCCGCATCGACTTCACCTACGACACCCGCGCCTACGTGGGCCACCTGAGCTGACGCATGTATTCCACTCTCCGCTCCCTGTTGTTTGCGCTCGATCCGGAAACCGCCCACGGCGTTTCGTTGTATGCGCTGGACGTGGCTCACCGCAGCGACCTGCTGCGCTTTGTCGCCAGGCCGCCAGCGGAGTTGCCGGTGGAGGCCTTCGGCATGCGCTTCCCCAACCCCGTCGGCCTGGCCGCCGGGCTGGACAAGAACGCTGATCACCTCGATGCGCTCGGCGCGCTGGGCTTCGGCTTCGTCGAGGTGGGTACCACCACGCCGCGACCGCAGCCGGGCAACGACAAGCCGCGCATGTTCCGCCTGAAGGAGCACGAGGCGATCATCAACCGGCTCGGTTTCAACAACGCCGGCGTCGATGCGCTGGTACGCAACGCGGAGAAATCCGCCTACCGCGGCGTGCTCGGCATCAACATCGGCAAGAACAAGGACACGCCGAACGAGAAGGCGGTCGATGACTACCTCTTTTGCCTGGAGCGCGTGTACGCGCGCGCCAGCTACGTCACGGTGAACATCTCCTCGCCCAACACCCAGGGCCTGCGAGACCTGCAGGAAGAGGAAACCCTGCGCCGCTTCATCGGCACCCTGCGCGAGGCGCAGGAGCGACTGGCAGCGCAGCACAGCGCACGCAAGCCGATGCTGCTGAAGATCGCTCCCGACCTCACCGAAATCGAGCTGGACGCCATCGCTGAAGTGCTGCTGGCCAGCCAGGTGGATGGCGTGATCTGCACCAACACCACCGTCGACCACAATGCGGTGGCCAGCGATCAGCAATCGCAGGAAACCGGCGGCCTGTCCGGCCGCCCACTGATGGCGCGCGCCACCGCCGTGCAGCGCGGCATGGCCGAACGGCTCAAGGGCAAGGTCGGCATCATCGGCGTGGGCGGCATCCTGGAAGGCGACGACGCGGTGACCAAGCTCGATGCCGGCGCCTCGCTGGTGCAGATCTATTCCGGGCTGATTTATCGCGGCCCGGCGCTGATCGCCGAATGCGTCGAGGAAATCCGCCGCCAGCGCGGAGCGCACAATGGCCTCTGATTACACCCTGCCCGCCCAGCGCATCGACATGGGCGGCTACGCACTGATCGAGAACGCGCCGCTGGCCCATCGCAACACGCTGCGCGTGGCCGCCAAGGCACACCTGCTGGCGGAGATCCGCGATGCCAGCAAGCTGCCCGAACTGCTCGCCTTCCCTGCCGTCAAAAGCGGCCCGGTGCTGGTGCTGGGCGAAGGCAGCAACGTGCTGTTCGCCAGCGACTACCCCGGCACCGTGCTGGCGATGGCCACGCAGGGCGTGCAGGTGGAAGCGGACGGCGACACCACCCGCGTGGCCGTGGCCGCGGGCGAGCGCTGGGACGATTTCGTGCGCTGGACGCTGGGCCAGGGGCTGGCCGGGCTGGAAAACCTGATCCTGATTCCGGGCACCGTCGGCGCTTCGCCGATCCAGAACATTGGCGCCTACGGCACCGAGGTGGCGGAGTTCATCGAGAGTGTCGAAGCGTGGGACACCCGCGAGCAACGCGTGGTCACGCTGGACCATGCCGCCTGCGCATTCGGCTACCGCGACTCGTTATTCAAGCGCGAGGCCGGCCGCTACATCGTCACCGCGGTGCGCTTCGCCCTGCCGCGCACCCGCGAGCTGCGGCTGGACTACGCCGGCATCCGCGAAGAGCTCGAGCGCATGGGCGTGGCCAAGCCGGCGCCGTTCCACGTCGCCGAGGCCGTGGTGCACCTGCGCTCGCGCAAGCTGCCGGACCCGGCGGTGATCGGCAACGCCGGCAGCTTTTTCAAGAATCCCCTGGTCGACGCGGCCGTGGGCGAGGCCTTGAAGCGCGAACATGCCGGGCTGGTGGCCTGGCCCGGAAAGGATGGCCGCTGGAAGCTCTCTGCCGCCTGGCTGATCGAGGCCGCGGGCCTCAAGGGCCACCGCGAAGGCGACGCCGGCACCTCGCATCGCCATGCGCTGGTGCTGGTCAACCACGGCCACGCTACCGGCCCCGAGCTGTGGGCGCTGGCGCAGCAGGTGATTGTGCGTGTGCGCGACACGTTCGGGGTAACGCTGGAACCGGAGCCGGTCATCGTCGGCGGCTGATCAACCCGGCAGAAACGAAAAGGCCGGCATGCTGCCGGCCTTTCGCGTCATGGAATCACTGTTTTCAGCGACGCGCCTTGGACAGCAGGCGCAGGATTTCCATGTAAAGCCACACCAGCGTGACCATCAGCGCGAACGCGCCGAACCATTCCATGTACTTGGGCGCACCCTGCGCGGCGCCGCGTTCGATCATGTCGAAATCGAGCACCAGGTTGAGCGCCGCCAGACCCACCACCAGCACGCTGAAGCCGATGCCCATCGCGCCGCTTTCATGGATGAAAGGAACCTGGATGCTGGTGAATGCGCGCAGGCCGATATCGACTAGGTAAAGCAGCGCGATGCCGCCGGTGGCTGCCACCACGCCCATGCGGAACTTGTCGGTCACCTTGATCACGCCGGTGCGGTAGAGCAGCAGCATCGCCGCCAGCACGCCCACCGTGAGCATGATCGCCTGCAGCACGATGCCGGGAAAACGCAGCTCCATGAACGCGGAGATGCCACCCAGCGCAAATCCCTCGGCAAGGGCGTACAGCGGCGCCGTGACTCCAGCCCAGCGCGGCGCGAAACTCGACACCATCGCCAGCGCAAAGCCGACCAGCAGACCGCCCCAGAGAAACGGCGAGACTGCAGCGAGCGCGGCCTGCATGTCGCCGCCGGCCGCGGCCTCGGCGAAGCGGTTCCAGGTCCAGCTGCCGGTAACCACGGCCAGCAGCAGCAACAGGCCGGTCTTGGCGATGGTGCCGTTCATGGTCATCCGCTCACCGACCGCGAACGGTCCCTGGAACGTTTTCTGCTGCAGGACAGGATTGCTCGATCGCATGGACAACTCCTCGCAAGGCGGTGGCGCGCGCGCCATGCGCGGCCAGCTCCGGCCCATGGTACCGCGGGCAACGCCACGGCGAGTACGCTTGCCGCACGGACCGCCGAGGCGCGCTGTCACGTGCACGTCAACTGCCTGTCGCAATATGTCCGAACGATGACGCCCTCCCCCGCGCGCGCCCGCTGCCACACCGACCGAGCCGACGATGACCCCGCGTAAATTTTCCACCCCGTCCACCGATGCGGCCCTCTCCAGCCCGCCGGCACGCCCGGCGGCGGCAGGCACCGGCCCGGCCCCGGTGGATCTGGCCGATCCCGCGCTGTACATCCATCGGGAGCTCTCGCAGCTGCAGTTCAACATCCGCGTGCTCGACCAGGCGCTGGACGAGAGCACGCCGCTGCAGGAGCGGCTGAAGTTCCTGCTGATCTTCTCCAGCAACCTGGACGAGTTCTTCGAGATCCGCGTGGCCGGATTGAAGGACCAGATCGCGTTCGACCACGAGCTGGTGGGGCCTGACGGAATCCCGCCGAAGCAGGCACTGGCAATGATCAGCGAAATCGCGCATCAGCAGATCGAGCGCCAGTACGCGATTCTCAACGACCGCATCCTGCCGGAGCTGGCGGCGCAGCAGATCCGCATCATCCGCCGCAACGAATGGACGCTGAAACAGAAGCAGTGGGTGCGCCGCTACTTCCGCCACGAGGTTGCGCCGCTGGTCACGCCGATCGGGCTCGATCCGACCCATCCGTTTCCGCTGCTGGTGAACAAGAGCCTCAACTTCATCGTGCAGCTGGAAGGGGTGGATGCGTTCGGGCGCGATTCGGGCCTGGCGATCGTGCCGGCGCCCCGCGTACTGCCGCGGCTGATGCGCCTGCCGGACGATATCTGCGACGGCGGCGAAAACCAGGTGCTGCTGTCGTCGGTGATCCACGCCCACGTCGACGAGCTGTTCCCCGGCATGCAGGTGCACGGCTGCTACCAGTTCCGCCTGACCCGCAATGCGGATCTCGCGATCGACCCCGAAGATGTCGACGACCTCGCCCGCGCCCTGCGAGGCGGCCTCTACACCCGCCGCTTCGGCGATGCCGTGCGGCTGGAGGTGGCCGACAACTGCCCGAAACTGCTGACCGACTACCTGCTCAAGCAGTTCGGCCTGTCCGCACCGGAGCTCTACGAGGTGAACGGGGCGGTGAACCTGTCGCGGCTGTTCGGGGTGGCCAGCAAGGCCGGCTTCCCGCACCTGCAGTACAAGCCGTTCACGCCGTCGATTCCCAAGGCGCTGAAGAAGTCCGACGACATCTTCGCCAGCATCGGCCGGCAGGACGTGCTGCTGCTGCATCCGTACGAGTCGTTCACCCCGGTAGTGGACATGCTGCGCCAGGCGGCCAAAGACCCGGCGGTGCTGGCGATCAAGCAGACCCTGTACCGCAGCGGCGCCACCTCGGAGATCGTCGAGTCGCTGGTCGATGCGGCGCGTGCCGGCAAGGAGGTCACCGCAGTGATCGAGCTGCGCGCGCGCTTCGACGAGGAATCGAACCTGTCGCTCGCCGCGCGCCTGCAGCAGGCCGGCGCGATGGTGATCTACGGCGTGGTCGGGGTGAAGACGCACGCCAAGCTGATGCTGATCCAGCGCCGCGAGGGCACCGAGCTGGTGCGCTACGCCCACCTGGGCACCGGCAACTACCACACCGGCAACGCGCGCCTTTACACCGACTACAGCCTGCTCACCTCCGATCCGGTGCTGTGCGAGGACGTGCACAAGCTGTTCAGCCAGCTCACCGGCATGGGCAAGGTGCAGCCGATGAAGAAGCTGCTGCATGCACCGTTCACGCTGAAGAAAAGCCTGCTCGACCTGATTGCCCGGGAAACCGCCCATGCCGAAGCCGGCCGCTCCGGGCAGATCATCATCAAGGTCAATGCGGTGACCGACGCGCGGGTGATCCGCGCGCTTTACAAGGCCAGCATGGCGGGGGTGAAGATCGACCTGATCGTGCGCGGCATGTGCTGCCTGCGTCCGGGTGTGCCGGGGGTGTCGCACAACATCCGCGTGCGTTCGATCATCGGGCGCTTCCTGGAGCACAGCCGCGTCTACTGGTTTGCCAACGACGGCGACGACATCATGTATCTGGCCAGCGCCGACCTGATGGAGCGCAATCTGGACCGCCGCGTGGAAACCGGCTTCCCGATCGAGGGCAAGAAGCTGATCCAGCGCGTCAGGCGAGAGCTGGAGATGTACCTGGCCGACAACGCCAGCGCGGCGATCCTGCAGGCGGACGGCAGTTACGTGCGCGCCCAGCCCTCCCCCGGCCAGAACGTGCGCAACGTGCAGAACCAGCTGCTCGACAAGCTCTGCGGCACAGCGGCCGCATCCGGCGGCTGAGTTGCCGGGCGCGCGTACGCGCTGGTGAGCGGGCTCAATCCGTGCGCTGCAGGCGGATCCATGCGGCAAGGCGATCGACGAAGTCCTGCAGGAATTTGCGCGTGTCGTCGCTGGCGACGTTTCCTTCGGCGTCGATCAGGTCATCGCTCTTGAACTGCACGAACACCTCCGGCTGCGCCAGCACGGCCACGTCGAGATAAGCCAGCACGTTGCGCAGGTGCTGCTGCGCCAGCGCACTGCCGGTCGCACCGATCGAGGCTCCTATCACCGCACCCGGCTTGCCGGCGAAGGAATTGGTGCCCCACGGGCGCGAGGCGATATCGATGGCGTTCTTCAGCACGCCGGGGATCGAGCGGTTGTACTCGGGCGTGACGAACAGCAGCGCGTCCGCCGCCTCGATGCGCGACTTCAGCGCCGTGCATTCGGCCGGGTAGTCGCTGTCGAAATCCTGGTTGTACAGCGGCAGCGAGCCGATCTCGATGAACTCGAAGCGCAGGTCGTCCGGCGCCAGCTTCTGTACTGCCCGCGCCAGCCGGCGATTGATCGACGCCTCGCGCAGGCTGCCGACCAGTACGGCTATCGAATGCGTGGCCACGGCGTGCTCCTGTCGGTAGTGGAAAGGGATCCGTCCGCGGGGCGGATCGACCGACAGCGTGAACGTGCTCCCGGAAAGATCGCGTGACCGCAGCGACCACCGCCCTCGGCTCCGGTGATGACAGCGATGGCACGGCATGTGCTTGCGAGCTCGGGTGGCACGCGCCGTACCCGCCTGCGGCGGTCGTCGGTGCGTGGCCTCACGCGGACGTTTCCCCGGCACTGGCTGGGCACCTCCGGAGGGAGGAGATGCTGCTGCGTAGTGGACGGCATGGTGCCGTCCCGCCTTCGGCATCGGCAACCAGGGGGAGGTAGAGAACATGCATTGGCCCGGTTCCGGCCACCGGCAGCGCAATCGCCTGATGGCGCGTGCGTTGTGCCTGCTGATGTTGCTGTGGATCGGCACGGTGCACGCCGCCATGCCGATGAGCGGCGCGTGGCGGGACGTCCGCGACGGCGACACGCCGGCCCAGGTGCTGGCGGAGTACCGCCAGAACGCCCTGCAGCGATTTGATCCGGACCTGCTGCGGCGTTTCCCGCACGGGCCGCTGGGCACCTGGATCGTGCTGGCGCCGCAGCCGCCCTGGGTGGAGGAGGCGCGGGTGTTGAGCGTTTATCCACCGCCGGTGGGAACGGTGACCCTCTACGACCAGAACGGACCGAAAGTTTCACTCGCGCTGGATGATTTCCGGGCCGCCGTGCACGGCCACGGGCGGCTGGCTTTCCTGCTGCGCACGGAGGTGCCGGCGTCGGCGCCGATCCTGTTGAAGTTCGAACCCTCGGCCCGCGCCGCCGCTCCGGTGGCGTTCCGGCTGCAGAACTGGAGCCACTACCTGCAGCGCGATTCGCACTGGCTCGTGTTCGCCACCGCCAGCCTGACCGTGCTGCTGGCGATGGCGCTGATGACGCTGTGCTTTTCGGTGCTGCTGCGCGACGTGACCTTTGCCTGGTACGCCGGCTACGTCCTTTGCTACGCGCTGATGCAGGGGATCCAGACCGGGTTCGTCTATCACCCGCTGGAGATGGACTGGCTGAGCGGGCTGTCCACCACCGTGAACACGGCGGCGGTGGCCCTGTCCGTGGCGTTCGCCTCGATGTTCATGATCCGCTTCTGCGAACTTCAGCGGTATGCGCCGCTGCTGCGGGTGCCGGTGCTGGCGCTGGCGGTGGGCATGGTGGCGGTGGTGCTGATGCGCTGCAGCCAGTGGCCGCCGCTGGAGAACGTCGGCCAGTTGCTGGTGAACCCGCTGCTGACGCTGGGCACGGTCCTGCTGCTGGTCGCTTCGGTGCTCGCTGCGGCGCGCGGCTCGCGGCACGCGTGGTTCTTTCTCGCCGGCTGGACGCCGCTGCTGGCGCTGACCGCCATGCGCAGCGCCCAGATCAGCGGCGCGCTCGCGGCGCTGGACTGGCTCAACGACGCCGGGCTGGTGGTCGGCGCGTTCGAGGCGATCGTGCTGTCGTTCGGCCTCGCCGACCGAGCGCTGATGATCCGCCGCGATCGCGACGAAGTACGCGTACTGGCCGACCGCGACTCGCTGACCCAGGTGTTCAACCGCCGCGCCTGGAGCGAGGCGGCGATCCAGGCCATGAGCGACCCGGCGCGTCCGCAGTCGCTGCTGTTCCTGGACCTGGACTACTTCAAGCGTCTCAATGATCGCCTCGGCCACGCCGCTGGCGATCACGCGCTGGTAGCCGTGGCCGACGCGTTACGCCAGGAGCTGCGCCCGGTGGACCTGCTCGGGCGCTACGGCGGCGAGGAATTCGTGGCGCTGCTCGATGGTGCCGGCGAGGCGGAATCCATGCAGATCGCCACGCGCCTGTGCCGCCGGGTGAACCGGCTGGAGATCCCCGTCGACGGCGAGAACCTGATGCTCAGCGTAAGCATCGGCGTAGGCATCCGCCGCAGCGACGACTCGATCGACAGCCTGATCGCGCGCGCCGACCAGGCGATGTACGCGGCGAAGCTGGCCGGTCGCAATCGCGTCTGCCTGGAGCCACGTCCGGGCCAGCCGGAGGCACCGCCGCGACCGGGCAGCGTCGCGCGCACACCGCGACGCTCCTCCTAGCCGGGGCCGCGCGGCTCAGGCCAGCGCGCGCGCCGCGGCCACCACGTCGGCCTCGCCAGGCAGCACCAGCAAGGCGGCGCCGGCCAGCGGGGTGAAGGTGTCGGCGCCGACCACGCGCGTCAGCGGCGTGGCACCGAAGCCCGCCTCGACGATCGCGGTGATCACACCCTCGCCCACGCCGGCGCTCTTGCGCCCTTCGTCCAGCACCAGGATGCGCTTCGCGCTCTTCGCCTGTGCCGCGATGAAGGCGTCATTGAGCGGCGCGAGCCAGCGCAGGTCGACCACGCGCACCTTCCACTTCAGCTCGGCCTCGATCGTTCGCGCGGCACGCAAGGCCATCGGCACGCCGTTACCAAAGGTGAACACCACCAGGTCGTCGGCGTCCTCGTCATACACGCGGCCCTCGCCCAGCGTCATCGCCTCGCCCGGCGCGGGATAGGCGAACTGCCAGCCGCCGTCGCCGGCCTCGTACAGGTCTTTGGTCATGTACAGCGCGATCGGTTCGAGGAACGCGCACACGCGCCCGTCGACCTTCGCCAGCGCCATCATCGTGCGCAGCATGCGGGCGGCGTCGTCGCCGCGGCTGGCGCATCCCACCACCAGGCCCGGGATGTCGCGCAGCGCGGTGATCGAGTTGTCGTTGTGGAAATGGCCGCCGAAGCCCTTCTGGTAACCCAGCGAGGCGATGCGCATCACCATCGGGTTGCGGAACTGGTCGTTGGAGAAGAACTGCAGGCTCGATGCTTCGCCGCGGATCTGGTCCGCCGCGTTGTGGAAGTACGCCAGGTACTGGATCTCCGGGATCGGCAGCATGCCCATGTTGGCGTAGCCCTGTGCCAGGCCGAGGATGAGGGTTTCATCCAGCAGCGTGTTGAACACGCGGGTGTTCTTGAACGCCTTGTGCAGACCCTTGGTGACGGTATACACGCCACCCTTCTGCGCCACGTCCTCGCCGAACAGCAGCGACTCGGGGTACTTCGCCATCACCTCGTGCAGCGCCTGGCCGATCTGGATCGCCAGATGCCGCGGCGGCTGGTTTTCCGGCAACTTCGCCTCGCCACCGAATACGGCCAGGCGCTTGTCCGCATAGTCGGCGCGCTCGGCCTCGGCCTTCACCTTGGCCGGGCTGTACGGCGCCAGCGGCGCCATCACGTCGTCCAGGCGCTCCAGCTTGGGCCGGCGATCGGCCTCGTCGGCCGCCTCGAAACAGTGCTTGCGCGTCGCCTCGTACAGGTTGAGCAGGTCGTCCTTCGAGTACAGGCCGGACTCCAGCGCAATCGCCGCCGAGCGCAGCAGCGGATCGGTCGATTCCACCGACACCAGCTCTTCGATCGAGCGCCACTCGATCTCGAAGTCGGTGCCGGCGTGACCCATCACGCGGGTGGTCTTGAGGTGCAGGAAGGTCGGTCGACGCGTGCGGCGGCAGTGCTCCACCGCACGCTGCACCTGGGCGTAGCCGGTGGCCAGATCCAGGCCGTCGGCGAAGAAGTAATCAAGATCGGCACGCGCCTGGTAGTTGCGGGCGACCCAGCCGGTGGGCGTCTTCACCGAGATGCCGATGCCGTTGTCCTCGCACACGAACAGCACCGGCGCGGGCAGCTTCTGGTAGGCGGTCCAGCCCGCCGCGTTGAACGCGGTCTGCGCGGTGGCGTGGTTGCTGGACGCATCGCCGAACGAGCAGATCGCGATGGAGTCGTGGGGAATGGGCAGCGTATGGCCGATGCGTCGTGCATGGTCGATGGCCACGGCGGTGCCCAGCGCCTTGGGCAGGTGCGAGGCGATGGTCGAGGTCTGCGGCAGCACCCAGAGCGGCTTGCTGCCCCACACCTTGTGGCGGCCGCCGGAGGCCGGGTCGTCCTTGCTGGCGGCGAACGACAGCGCCGAATCCATCACCGGGTCACGCGGTTTTCCATCGGTGCCCGGCAGCTTGCGGAAGCGCTCGGCCATGAAGCCGCCGGAGCGGTAGTGCAGGAACGCCGGATCGGTATGGCGGGTGAGCCGCGCCACCATCGCGTTGCCCTCGTGGCCGGACGAACCGATCGTGTAGAACACTTTATTCTGCACGCGCAGCACGCGCGCCATCAGGTCGAGGTGGCGCGAGATCAACTGGGATTCGAACAGCTCGCGGAAGCCGCGCGCATCGAGCGCACTGCCCGGCAGCACCGGCTCAGCGTCATGCGGCGCGACGGGCAGTACCTCGCCCTGCCACAGCTGCACGAATTCGGTGAAGTTCTGATCGACGATCTCGGCGCGGTTGAAGCCCTTGTGGCGGGCGGCGATGGCAAACGGAATGGCAGTCATGGAATCTCGTCAACAGGCGGCCGCGGCGGCGACCATCGGGAAAGTATCGAGTGGAACCGGCGCATACGCCACGGTGCGGATCGCGATGCACGCACGGCAGCGCCATGCCGTTCAGCCATCGACGCCGCGCGGGCGCTCCGGTGGCAGCATCGGAAACGGTGGCGCGAGTGCGCGCAGCGCCGCGGCGCGACGCAGATCCTTGTCACGGCCGAAACTCTCGAGGATTCGGATCTGTTCGGCCATCGCCGGCACCGGCACCGCCAGGCCGTTCAGGCCCGCCAGGGTCAGCTGACCGGGACGGACCGGCTCCCAGCCCTGCCCCCGGTTCAGCTCCAGCGCGCCCATCACCTCCACCGGCAGCCCGGGGAAGGCAAAGCGCGCGAAATGCGAACGGAAGCGGTCGCTGTCGATCGGCGCATGGCCCGGCTCGCGCCGGGATGCCCACGCCGCGATCAGCCGCCCCGCGTCCTCGCGCGACACCAGCACGTCGACGTCGGCCACGCTCACCTCGGCGCCGAGCAGCAGCGCCGCCGTGCTGCCGATCAGGCACCACGGATCAAGGCAATGCACGTGCAGCTCAGGCACCACGTCCACCAGCGTGGCGTACAGCGCAGGCGAGACGTGGCTCATGCGCGACGTTGTTGCCAGGCGGCGCGGCTCTGGCCCCATACCTCGACCGCCAGATCCTGGTACGGCTCGGGCAGGCGGCCGGGGCCGATCAGGGAAGAGCCGAGGCGACGGGCAACCTCCTGCGAAGCGATGTTGTCCGGCGCGATGGTGTGGATCACCTCGCTCCAGCCCAGGTGATCAAACGCCCAGTCGATGGCTGCCGCCGAGCCTTCGGTGGCATAGCCCCTGCCCCACGCATCACACAGCAGGCCCCAGCCCACCTCGGGGCCGGGCCAGCCTTCGGGCTGCCACGGACCGAGCCGGCCGATCCAGCGACCGCTGGATCGTTCGATCACCGAGAACATGCCATAGCCCTGGATCGCCCACGCCCCGGCCATGGAAAGAAAACCGCGCCAGGCGACGGCGCGCGGCTGCGGGCCACCGATGTGCCGGGAGTTTTCCGCGTCGCCCATCAGCTGCGCCCAGCCCTCGAAATCCTCCGCCCGGGTCGGGCGCAGGATCAGGCGATCGGTTTCGATGTGGATTTCAGGAACGTGCAATGCCTGACTCCCGGCGGCGTACGCGCTTGGTGCCCGTCATTCCCGCGCAAGCGGGAACCCACTTTGCCCTGGCTACGGGAGGAAAAAGGGATTTCCGCTTGCGCGGGAATGACGCCGATCGAACAGGGCGCCGGACACGGCCGGCGCGCAAGATCAGAACGCGTTGATGCCGGTCAGTTCGCGGCCCACCACCAGCTGGTGCACGGTCTCGGTGCCCTCGTAGGTGATCACCGATTCCAGGTTCAGCGCGTGGCGGATCGCCCCGTGCTCGGTGGTGATGCCGGCGCCGCCGAGCACGTCGCGGCAGTCGCGCGCGATGTCGATGGCCATGCGCACGTTGTTCCACTTGGCCAGGCTCACCTGGGTCGGCTGCAGCTTGCCGGCGTCCTTCAGGCGGCCGAGCTGCAGCGACAGCAGCTGGGCGGTGGTGATGCGCCGGGCCATGTCGGCCAGCTTCAGCTGGATCGCCTGGTTGGCCGACAGCGGGCGACCGAACATCGTGCGGTTGGCGGTGTAGTCGAGCACTTCCTTCAGGCAGGCCTGGGCGGCGCCGATCGGGCCCCAGGTGATGCCGTAGCGGGCCTGGTTGAGGCAACCCAGCGGGCCCTTCAGACCCTTCACGTTGGGCAGGCGGTTGGCGTCGGGCACGCGCACGCCGTCGAAGAACAGCGCGCTGGTCACCGAGGCGCGCAGGCTCATCTTCTTGTGGATTTCCTGCGCCTTGAAACCGGCCGTGTCGGTGGGGACGATGAAGCCCTGGATGCCGTCCTCGGTCATCGCCCAGACGATGGCGATGTGCGCGAGGTTGCCGTTGGTGATCCACATCTTGGCGCCGTTGATGACCCAGTCGCCGCCGTCCTTCTTGGCGTGGGTCTTCATGTTGGCCGGATCGGAGCCGCCGTGCGGCTCGGTCAGGCCGAAGCAGCCGATGATCTCGCCCGCGGCCATGCCCGGCAGGTACTGCTTTTTCTGCTCTTCCGTGCCGTAGGCGAAGATCGGGTACATGCACAGCGAGCTCTGCACCGAGGCGAAGCTGCGCAGGCCCGAATCGCCGCGCTCCAGCTCCTGGCAGATCAGGCCGTAGCTGACGCCGTTCATGCCGCCGCCGCCGTACTCCTCGGGGATCGTCGCGCCGAGCAGGCCGAGCCCGGCAATCTCGGGGATCAGTTCCTTGGGAAAGCGGCCCTGCTCGAAGCAGTCGCCAATGATCGGCAGCACCTTTTCGTCGACGAAGCGGCCGACGGAGTCCTGCACCATGCGCTCCTCGTCCGTGAGCAGCGAGCGGACGTCGTAAAGGTCGAGCGGATCAAGACGGACAGCCATGAAGCCTCCAGCGGGTCGAGTAATCCGCCCATTCTAGCCTGCGCATACCGGCCCCGGCGATGACGCAGCGCCGCAGGAATGCCGCCCGCGGGCGCCGTCGCAGCCGTTGAGAAGCCGCTGCGCTCTCCTGCCGCCCATGCCGCTTGGCGGCCTCTCCATTTGGTGCAATTATTTACACCATGTCACTCACCGCCCGCCAGGCTGCCATCCTCGATTTCGTCCGCCAGCACCTGGCGGCCGAAGGCATGCCGCCCACGCTGCAGGAGATCGGCACGGCGTTCGGGCTGGAGCACGTCAATGCAGTGGTCAAGCACCTGCGCGCGCTGGAGACCAAGGGGCAGATCGCCCTGCTGCCCAACCGCGCCCGCGGCATCCGCCTGGTGGATGACGGCGCGTCCCGCGAAAGTCGCCGCGACGACAGCCTGCAGTTGCCGCTGATCGGCCGCGTCGCCGCCGGCCAGCCGCTGGTATCGGAAGCCAGCACCGAACGCGTGCTGCGGCTGGACCCGGCGCTGTTCCGGCTGCGTCCGGATTACCTGCTGCGGGTGCAGGGCGACTCGATGCGCGACGACGGCATCCTCGACGGCG
The DNA here is from genome assembly GCF_035685805.1 of Dyella sp. GTDB lineage: Bacteria > Pseudomonadota > Gammaproteobacteria > Xanthomonadales > Rhodanobacteraceae > Dyella_A. The sequence continues at coordinate 68,908 of NZ_DASSAB010000035.1, read as the reverse complement.
ACCTGATCGGCGTGCACGCCACGCCGGTGGCCGAGCACGGCCAGACCGTGGTGGCACGGGTCGGCGATGGCTTCACGGTGAAGCGGCTGTACCGCCGCGGTCGCCAGGTGCGGCTGCTGCCACGCAATGCCGAGCACGCGCCGATCGACCCCGACCCGCGCGAGGACTTCGCCATCGAAGGCCTGTTCGCCGGCCTGATCCGGCCCGGTTGAGCATGAATCCGGTGGCCGCCCCTGCCGACGCGTCCCTGACGACGCTGTTCGACGCCCGCCGCTTGTGGCGCGGCCGCGCGCGCCCGACCCAGGCCGACGGCATCCCGACCGGGCTGGCCGCGCTGGACGACGCGCTGCCGCAGGGTGGCTGGCCGCCCACCTCGCTGAGCGAAATCCTGCTGCCGATGGACGGCGTGGGCGAGCTGCAGCTGGTGCTGCCCGCGCTGGCCACGCTGGCCAGCCGCGATCGGCCGGTGATGCTGGTCACGCCGCCGTACCTGCCCGGCGTGGCCGGCTGGTCGGCGCGCGGGCTGGACATGCGCCATGTCGTCATCGTGCAGGCCGCTTCGTCCATCGAGACGCTGTGGGCGATGGAGCAGAGCCTGCGCAGCGCTGCCTGCTCGGCCGTGCTCGGCTGGCCGCCGCAGGCGGACGATCGCGCCCTGCGCCGGCTGCAGGTGGCCGCCGATACCGGGCAGACGCCGGCGTTCGTGTTCCGCGACCGCCGGCATGTCGAGCACGCCTCGCCAGCGGCGCTGCGGATCGAGCTGGAGACCCGCCCCGCCCCGCAGCTGCGCGTGCGCAAATGCCGCGGCGCCCAGCCACCGGCGCACCCTGTTCCCCTGCCGCGCCGGGGCGCATGAGCGCGCGCCATGTTGTGGGCCTGCATCGTGCTGCCGCATCTGGCGCTGGATACGCTCCAGCGTCGCCGTCCGCCCGGCGAACAGCCACTGGTGCTGATCGACGGACCACTGCAGGCGCGGCACGTGCTCGACGCCGATGCCGCGGCGCAAGCGACCGGCGTGCGTGCCGGCCAGCCGTTGACCACCGCGCAGGCGCTGTTGGCACGCTTCGAGGCGCTCGCCCACGACCCGGACCTCACCGCCCAGCAGCACGACTTGCTGGCCGCCTGGGCCTACCGCTACAGCGCCGAGGTGCTGCGCCTGCCCGATACCGGCGGACGCGGCGCGGTGGCGCTGGAAGTACAACGTAGCCACCGGCTGTTCGGCCACTGGCCGGACTTCGAGAAAAAGCTGCGCGACGATCTCACCGCCATGGGCTTTCGCCATCGCCTCGCGCTGGCGCCCACGCCACTGGCCGCACGCGCTTTGGCCGAGGCGTCCGATGGCGCGGCCATCGACGATCCGGGACGCCTGCGCCAGCGGCTTGCGCGCCTGCCGCTGCGTCATGCCGGGCTGCCGGGCCGCAGCGAAGAGACCCTGGCCGGGATGGGCGTGCACCAGCTCGGTGCGCTGCTCGCGCTGCCCCGCGCCGGCCTGCGCCGGCGCTTCGGCGCGCCGCTGCTGGACCACCTCGACGACCTGCTCGGCGACAGCACCCATCCGCTGCCGCGCTACCTGCCACCGGACCGCTTCGACCTGCGCATCGAGTTCAATTTCGACGTGGAGAACATCGCCTCGCTGGCCTTCCCGCTGCGCCGGCTCACCGGCGACCTGGCCGACTTCCTCGCCGGTCGCGACGGCGGCGTGCAGCGCTTCGTGCTCAGCCTCGGCCACCGCGGCCACGCGCCCACACGGGTGGTGGTCGGCCTGCTGCAGCCCGAGCGTGCGCCGGCCGCGCTGTTCGAACTGGCGCGCGGACGGCTGGAGCGGGTGGCCCTGGCGCATCCGGTGGTGTTCCTGCGCCTGCGCGCCACCGAGCTGCCGCCGTTCGTACCGGGCGGGCGCGACCTGTTCGACCAGCGTCCGGAACACGCCATCCCGCTGGAGCAGCTGCAGGAACGCCTGCGCGCCCGGCTGGGCGACAGCGCCGTCTACCGGCTGCAGGCCACGGTGGATCCACGGCCCGACCAGGCGCAGCGGATCATGCCGGCCAAGGCTGACCACGTGGCGCCGACCACGCGGCCGCGCCCAACCTGGCTGCTGCCCCGGCCGATCCCGCTGCGTGGCCACGGCCTACGCATCCTGGCCGGGCCGGAGCGCATCGAAAGCGGCTGGTGGGACGGCGGCGACCTGCGCCGCGACTACTACGTGCTGGAAACCGCCGACGGCCAGCACGCCTGGGCGTTCTGCCCGCCGGGCGAACGTCCCCGGGACGAAGGCTGGATGCTGCACGGGTGGTTCGCATGAGCGCCGGCAAGCGCCCGCACCTGCGCGTGGTCTCCTCGCTCGACGCGCCCGCCACCACGCCATCGTCTGCACCCGCGATGCCATCGACATCCAGCGCGGCGGCCAACACACCACCGCCGGGCTATGCCGAGCTGCACTGCCTCTCGCCCTACTCCTTCCATCGTGGCGCCTCGCATGCGCAGGAGCTGTTCGCCCGCGCCCAGGCGCTGGGCTACACCGCGCTGGCGATCACCGACGAGTGCTCGCTGGCCGGCATCGTGCGCGCGCTCGACGCGCAGGACGACACCCGTCCCACCAAGGGCGAACCGCCTGCCGTGCGGCTGATCGTCGGCGCCGAATTCCAGCTCGAGGACGGCCCCAAGCTGGTGCTGCTGTGCGAAGACCACGCCGGCTACACCCAGCTGTGCCGCGTGATTACCCAAGGCCGGCGCCGCGCCGACAAGGGCAGCTACCGGCTGACTCGTGCCGATTTCGCCCAAGGCCTGCCCGGCACGCTGGCGCTGTGGCTGCCGGACGCCACGCCCGATCCCGAACACGGTCGCTGGATGGCACAGACCTTCGCCGGCCGCTGCTGGCTGGCGGTGGAACTGCATCACGGCCCGGACGATCGGCAGCGGCTGCACGCGCTCACCGAACTGGCCGGCGTGCTGGAGCTGCCACTGGTCGCCAGCGGCGACGTGCACATGCACGTGCGCAGCCGCCGCGCCTTGCAGGACACGCTCACCGCCATCCGCCACCGCGCCAGCGTGGCCGAGGTCGGCGACAAGCTGTTCCCCAACGGCGAGCGCCACCTGCGTCGGCGCGAGGTGCTGGCGGCGAACTATCCTGCCGCGCTGATGGACGAGAGCCTGCGCATCGCCGCACGCTGCACCTTCGACCTGCGCACCATCAACTACACCTACCCGAGGGAACTGGTGCCCGAAGGCCACAGCGCCCGCTCGTGGCTGCGCCATCTCACCGAGGACGGCATGCGCTGGCGCTGGCCGGAAGGCGTGCCGCAGGTCATCCGTGCGCAGATAGAGCGCGAGCTCACGCTGATCGCCCAGCTGCAGTACGAGGCCTACTTCCTCACCGTGGCGGACATCGTGCGTTTCGCGCGCAGCCGGCAGATCCTTTGCCAGGGCCGCGGCTCGGCGGCCAATTCGGCGGTCTGTTTCGCGCTCGGCATCACCGAGGTGAACCCGGGCAGGATCGACCTGCTGATGGAGCGCTTCATCTCCGCCGAGCGCAACGAGCCGCCGGACATCGACGTCGACTTCGAGCACGAACGGCGCGAGGAGGTGATCCAGTACATCTACAAGAAATACGGCCGTGAACGCGCCGCTTTGGCCGCCACGGTGATCCGCTACCGCGGCAAGAGCGCCATTCGCGACGTAGCCCGCGCGCTCGGCCTGCCGCTGGACCAGGTCAACCAGCTCAGCCACATCTTTGCCCGTGGCCAGGGCGACACGCCGGCGCATGTGCTGCTGCGCGAGGGCGGCTTCGACCCCGACAGCCCGCTGATCCGCCGCTTGCTGAAACTCACTTTCCAGCTGCTCGACTTCCCCCGCCACCTGTCCCAGCACGTGGGCGGCTTCGTCATCAGCGACGCCGCGCTGGACAGCCTTGTGCCGGTGGAAAACGCGGCCATGCCCGACCGCACCATCATCCAGTGGGAGAAGGACGACCTCGAATCGATGCGCATGCTCAAGGTCGACTGCCTCGCGCTGGGCATGCTCACCTGCATCCGCAAATGCCTGCACCTGCTGCGCACCGAGCGCGGCCGCGACTTTCCCACCCTCGCCTCGCTGCCGCAGGACGACGAGCCCACGTACGAGATGATCCGCCGCGCCGAGACTACCGGCGTGTTCCAGATCGAGAGCCGCGCCCAGATGGCCATGCTGCCGCGGCTGCAGCCGCGCGAGTTCTACGACCTGGTGATTCAGGTGGCGATCGTGCGGCCCGGCCCGATCCAGGGAAACATGGTGCATCCGTACCTGGCGCGCCGGCACGGTCGCGAACCGGACATGTGGCACCACCCCGATGTCGCCGCCATTTTCACCCGCACCATGGGCGTGCCGCTGTTCCAGGAGCAGGTGATGAAGCTGGCCATTGTCGCGGCTGGCTACACCGCCGGCGAAGCCGACCAGCTGCGCCGCTCGATGGCCGCATGGAAACGTCACGGCGGCATGGAACCGCACCGCCAGCGCATCACTGCCGGCCTGCTCAAGCTCGGCTACGCCGAGGAGTTCGCAGCCCAGCTGTTCGAGCAGATCAAGGGCTTCGGCTCGTACGGTTTTCCCGAGTCGCATGCGGCCAGCTTCGCCAACCTGGTCTACGTCAGCTGCTGGCTGAAATGCCACGAACCGGCCGCATTCGCCTGCGCCCTGCTCAATTCGCAGCCGATGGGCTTCTACGCGCCCAGCCAGATCGTGCAGGAGCTGCAGCGCGTCAGCCGCGTGGCCGTGCGCCCGGTCGACGTGCGATACAGCCAATGGGACTGCACGCTGGAAGACGATCCGCGCCATGCACGGGGGCAACCTGCGCTGCGACTGGGCCTGCGCATGGTCAGCGGGCTCGGCGAAGCGGCCGGGCTCGCCATCACCGCGGCCCGCGATCAGCAGCCTTTCCGCGATGCCGAAGACCTGTGCCTGCGCGCCGATCTCAGTCGCCCGCATCGCGAGGCGCTGGCCGAAGCCGGCGCCCTGCGCGGCCTGGCCGGCCATCGCCACCGCGCCCGCTGGGCGGTCACCGGCGTGCAGGCACAGCTGCCGCTGTTCGAAGGCCAGTCCAGCGCCGAAGCACCCGCCGCCCTGCCCCTGCCCAGCCTCGCCCAGGACACCGCCGCCGACTACGCCAGCACCGGTCTCAGCCTGGGTCCGCACCCGCTGCGCCAGCTGCGCGCCCAGCTGCGCGCCCGGCGCTGCCGCGATTCACGCCAGCTGCAATACGCCCTGCACGGCAGCCATGTCCGTGCCGCCGGCCTGGTCATCACCCGCCAGCAACCGGGCACCGCCAGCGGTGTCATCTTCGTCACCATGGAAGACGAGCACGGCCCGATCAACGTGATCGTCTGGCAGCACGTCGCCAGCCAGCAACGCCGCCCCCTGATCAGCTCCCGCCTGCTGATGGTGGACGGCCAATGGCAACACGTCGGCGGCGTCCGCCACCTCCTCGCCCACCGCCTCACCGACCTCAGCGACCTGCTCGGCAAACTACAGGCGGGGTCGAGGGATTTTCACTGAATACGGAGCCACGCCGGCGCGCGGCCACAGGCACCGCGTCTGGCATCACGCGGGCGCCCGCGCGCGTCCGTGGAGGTACCCGATGTCGATGAACACGCATCCCTAGGTACTGGGGCTCGAAAAGGACGGCGTGCATTGCCTCAGGCTCACTGTGCGCCATCCGTCCGCTCCGGTTAACGTTCCAGCTTTAACGTAACCGGCCGATACCGACGCAGGGAGACCCGACCAGAGTGTCGGGCGGGGCGGGGTTGTTGATGTCCATGTTTTCCAAACTGATCGATATCCTCGGCAGCAGCAACGCAAAGCGCAGGGCGCGACTCACCCAGTGGCTGATCGCCAGCATGGTTTACCTCGGGGCAGCGACACTGCTGATCACCGGCGTGGGCCAGGGCTGGATGAACACCACGGCACTGTCGCTCTGGCTCGGCTTCGTCTTTGCCGTCGTGGTAATCAGCTACGCGTTGCTACGCAGCGGGTGGACAGAACGTTTTCGCGACCCTTCCGTGACGGTGTGGCAGCTCTCGATGGGCGTGCTCGCCGTGAGCTGGGGCTATCTCATCTGTGGCCCCATGCGCACTTCGGCGCTGTTTCCGATCATGGTGATATTTGCCTTCGGTGCTTTCACCCTGCGCTGGCGACAGATCACCTTCCTTACCGTGCTGGCATTGTCCAGCCTGATCGTGGCGGTGATCTTGCGCACCCTGTTCCCGCATTGGGTGCCGGCGCGCGGAGAGGTGCCACCGATGCGGCTGGACATCAACAACGTGCTGATGCTCGTTGTCGTACTGCCGGCACTCGCCGTCGTCGCCACCCGACTGTCCGGACTGCGACGCAAACTGAGCGAGCAGCGCGCGGCCCTGACCCAGGCGCTGCTCGAAGTGGAGCGGCTTGCGGTCAGCGACGAGCTCACCGGCATTGCCAACCGCCGCTCCACCCGACTGATGCTCGAGCGTGACGTCTCGCTCTCGTCACGGGCCATCACTCCGTTTTGCCTCGCCATTGTCGATATCGATCACTTCAAGCGAATCAATGACGAGCTTGGCCACGGCGCCGGAGACGACGTGCTCAAGGCCTTCGCCCATTGCGTCACCGCGCAATTGCGCAGCTCAGACTCGGTCGGTCGGTGGGGCGGCGAAGAGTTCGTCGTAGTTACGCACGGCAACCTGGAAGGCGCCGCTCGCCTGATGGAACGCATCCGCCACGCGGTGCGGACAGACTGCCACGCGACCCGCCCAGTCGCCTTTTCTGCCGGCATCGCCCAGCATCGGCCGGACGAAAGTGCCGATGAGCTCCTGGCCAGAGCGGACATTGCCCTCTATGAGGCAAAGCGCGCCGGCCGCGACAGATACATGGTCGCTGCCTGAGTTGGCACAAGGCGCGCCGGACGGTCATGCGCTATTGCAGGGGTCCGCACAGAGCGATGATGGTGCCCGGACCCGGGATCGAACCGGGATACCCGTGAGGGTGAGGGATTTTAAGTCCCTTGCGTCTACCAGTTTCGCCATCCGGGCAGGATGCGTGCGGAGCCTTGCCCAGTTGCATCAAGGCTGTCCGCAGCGCCGAAATCGTAGCACGCAGGCCGTGCCTGGCGGCCGCTGCCCAAGCAGTCCGCACGCACGTCCAAGGCGGGTTTTCCGCGCAACAAAAAGCCCGCTTGCGCGGGCTTTGGGAAAGCTCTTGAGAGCTTCGTGCTGCGATGGAGGCCTGGGTCGGAATCGAACCGGCGTACGCGGCTTTGCAGGCCGCTGCATGACCACTCTGCCACCAGGCCATCGTTCAAAAAAACAAAACCCCGGGCTACCGAGGCTTTGCCAAAAACTGGAGCGGGAAACGAGACTCGAACTCGCGACCCCGACCTTGGCAAGGTCGTGCTCTACCAACTGAGCTATTCCCGCGTCTGAGCCCGAAATGATAGCAGAAGGATGGCAATTGGGAAGGGCCCGGTGCATCCACGTTCCGATAGCGCGAACCATGGTTGCCACGCGCGGCAACCGCCCTGCGCCCAGAACGACAAAGCCCCGGACCAGGTCCAGGGCTTTGAAGAGATGAATCTGGAGCGGGAAACGAGACTCGAACTCGCGACCCCGACCTTGGCAAGGTCGTGCTCTACCAACTGAGCTATTCCCGCATCGGAGTCGCGCATTCTAGCGGCTGATCTCCATGCGTCAACCCCTCCGGCTCAGGAATCACCGCCCGGCTGCACCGGGCGATCCATGTCGCCGCGCAGCGCCGGCCAGGCAGCGCGCACGTAGTAAAGCCCGGACCAGATGGTCAGCACGCCGGCAACCACCAGCAACACCTCGCCGACGTGGTACAGGCGCAGCGTCTCGGCGTCGTGCTGCACGATCAGCACGGTCAGCGCGACCATCTGCATGACCGTCTTGAGCTTGCCGATGAAGGCCACTTTGACTGCCGCGCGCATGCCGATTTCGGCCATCCACTCGCGCAGCGCGGAGATGCTGATCTCGCGCCCCACGATGATCGCGGCAGTCACTGCCATCACCACCCCGAACCAGTCGTTCTGCGGCAGCGTGGGGCCGTAGTGGGACTGCAGCACGCGATGGTGCGACTCCACCAGCATGAACAGCGTTACCGCCACCATCAGCTTGTCGGCGACCGGATCCAGGAAGGCACCGAAAGCCGAGGTGAGTTTCATGCGTCGGGCCAGGTAGCCATCGAGCCAGTCGGTGACCGCAGCCAGCAGGAACACCAGTGCCGCCAGCACGTTGTGCCCCCGGAACGGCAGGTAGAAGGCCGCCACCATCACCGGCAACAGCGCCACGCGGAACAGGGTGAGCCAGGTCGGCAGGTTGATGCGCATGACGGGTCGGATCCTCGGGTAGCTCAGGCCGGAAGTGTCGCACGCCGCACGGTGAGCGCCACGCCAATGGCGACGGACTCAGGGATGCAGCGCGGCATAGATGCGCTCGGCGAGGCCCCGATCGATACCCTTGATGGTCATCAGCTCTTCCACCCCGGCGCCCTCCACGCCGGCCAGGCCGCCGAACGCCTTGAGCAATGCGGTGCGACGGCGTGCACCGATGCCGGGCACGTCTTCGAGGACGCTGCGCTCGCGCGCCTTTTCGCGACGCTTGCGGTGTCCGCTGATGGCAAAGCGATGCGCTTCGTCGCGTACCGCCGCGACCAGGTGCAGTGCGGGTGACGACGAGCCGGGATGGATCTCCTGGCCAAGCCCGGCCAGCACCAGGGTCTCTTCGCCCGCGCGGCGCCCTGGCCCCTTGGCCACGCCGACCACCGCGATGCCGCCGACGCCCAGCTCGCCGAGGACGTCAAGCGCCTGTTTCACCTGCCCGGCGCCGCCGTCGATGAGCAGGATGTCCGGCCGCGCGCCCTCGCCGTCGGCCAGCTTGCGGAAGCGCCGCGTGAGCGCCTGATGCATGGCCGCATAGTCGTCGCCCGGCGTGATGCCGGTGATGTTGAAGCGCCGGTAATGCGACTTGTCCGGGCCTTCCGGCCCGAACACCACGCACGACGCCACGGTCAGTTCGCCACCGGTGTGGCTGATGTCGAAGCACTCGATGCGCTTGGGCGACTCGGCCAACCCGAGCAGCTTCTGCAGGTCGTCGAAGCGCGCGCCGAGCGTCTGCCGGCTGGCCAGTCGCTGGGTCAGCGAGGCCTGCGCGTTGCGCTCGGCCATCTGCAGGAACTGGGCCCGCTCGCCGCGCACCCGGGTCTTGATCTCTACCGCGTGCCCGGATTGCTGTGCCAGCAACTCCGCCAGGATGGCCTCGTCGGCCATGGTTTCACCCAGGATCAGCTCGCGCGGCACGGGTCGGTCCAGGTAGTACTGCGCCACGAACTGGGCCAGCACGTCGGCCGGCTCGGCCTCGAACGGCAGGCGCGGGAAGAAATCGCGCGTGCCCAGGCTGATGCCATCGCGAAAGAACAGCACGCTCACGCAGGCCATGCCCGACTCGATCCGGCAGGCGATCACGTCCATGTCGGCACTGGCGCCCTGCACGTGGTGCTGCGCCTGCAGCCGGCGCAGCGCCGCCACCTGGTCGCGCAGCGTCGCGGCGCGCTCGAAATCCAGCCGCGTGGCGGCCTGCTCCATCGAGGCGGCAAGCTCGTCGATGACGGCGCTGCTGCGGCCTTCCAGGAACATCTCGGCGTGGCGCACGTCGACCCGGTAGTCGTCCACGCCGATCAGTCCGACGCATGGGGCGGTGCAGCGACCGATCTGGTGCTGCAGGCACGGCCGCGAGCGGTTGCGGAAATAGCTGTCCTCGCACTGGCGGACCTTGAACAGCTTCTGCATCAGGTTGAGGCTCTCGCGCACGGCATAGGTGCTCGGATATGGCCCGAAGAACCGCCCACGCAGGTTGCGCGCGCCGCGATGAAAGGCCAGGCGCGGGTAATCCTCGCCGCCGGACATGTAGATGTAGGGATAGCTCTTGTCGTCGCGAAGCAGGATGTTGTAACGCGGCTTCAGCGACTTGATCAGCTGCGACTCGAGCAGCAACGCCTCGCCTTCGGTACGCGTGAGCGTGGTTTCCACCCGCGCGATCTGCGAGACCATCGCCGCGATACGCGGCTCCATCCGCGGCTTCAGGAAGTAGCTGCCGACCCGCTTCTTGAGGTTGCCGGCCTTGCCCACGTAGAGCAGTTCGTCGTCCACATCGAAATAGCGGTACACACCCGGCGACGTGGACAGCGTTCGAACGAAGGATTTGCCATCGAAGGCGGGTGCGTGCGCAGGAGACATGGCGGCAATTGTATCGCGGGTGCCCAGGACATCCGTGGCCGCCGAGCGCGCGCTGACGTCGCGTTCAGGCGCGCCGGTAACGACCGAGCAGGCCCTGCGCTCCGCGCTCGGCGAGCGCGATAACGTGGCGGAAATCACCCGCGTCGCCATGGTATGGATCCGGCACTTCGGCCAGGTCATCGAGCCCGGCGGCGGACAGGAAAAGCCCCACGCGCTCGCGCAGATGGGCCGGGCAGCGCGCCCCCAAATCGGTCAGATTCGAGCGGTCCATCGCCAGCACCCCGTCGAACCGGGCGAAGTCGCCCACCTCCAGCTGCCGTGCCCGATGCGCCGACAGGTCGTAGCCGGCCATGCGCGCCGCTTCGATCATGCGCGCATCGGCCGGCTTGCCGGCGTGCCAGTCGCCGGTGCCGCACGAATCGACCCGCAGCGGACAACCTGCCTGAGCGAACCGCGTGCGCAACACCTCCGCCACGACGGGCGAGCGACAGATGTTGCCCAGGCAGACGATCAGCAGTGCGGGCGCGTTCACCGCGGGTCGCTCGCCCACTGCTCGGCGCGCTCCAGATCGGCCTGCGTGTCGATGCCCGGCGGGAACGGTTCGGGCGTCAGCCGCACGGCGATGGCGTGGCCATGCTCGAGCACGCGTAGTTGCTCCAGCGACTCGGCCTGCTCCAGCGGCGTGCGCGCGAGCCCCGCGTACTGGTGCAGGAAACCGGCGCGGTAGGCGTAGATGCCGATGTGGCGCAGGAACGGCACGTCCTGCGGCAGGCTCTGGCGGTCCGCGGCAAAGGCATCGCGTGCCCACGGCAAGGGGGCACGGCTGAAGTACAGCGCGCGGCCGCGGCTGTCGCGCACCAGCTTCACCACATTGGGATCGAACAGCTCGTGCGCCTCGGTGATCGGGGTGGCGAGCGTGGCCATGGGCGCGTCGTCGCGCGCCAGCGCCAGCGCCACTTCGCGGATGCCAGCGGCCGGCGCAAACGGCTCGTCGCCCTGCAGGTTCACCACGATCGCGCCTTCGCCCCAGCCATAGCGGGCAGCACACTCGGCCAGCCGGTCGCTGCCGGAGGCGTGGTCGCTGCGGGTCATGCAGATTTCCACGCCCTGCCCTGCCAGTGCATTCGCCACACGCGCGTCGTCGACGGCGACGACCACCTGCGACGCACCCGCCTGCAGCGCCCGCTGCGCCACCCGCACCACCATCGGCACCCCGGCGATTTCACGCAGCGGCTTGGCCGGCAGCCGCGTGGAGCCGTAGCGCGCGGGAATGGCCACGATGAATTCGGGAGTGCTCATGAGATCCACGGGGTCGGTACGGAACCGCCAGCGTAACCGCAGCGCAACAACGAACGGAATCGGTCAGCCGGCGTCCGACAGCGCGAAGCCGCAGCGGTTGGCCAGCATCATGAAGCCCGGAAACGACGTCGCCACGTTGCCGCAGTCGCCGATGCGGATCGGCGCCGCCGCCCGCAACCCCGCGACGGCGAAGCTCATCGCGATGCGATGATCGCCATGGCTGTCGACCGCGCCGCCGCCGATCCGGCCGCCGCGGATCACCGCCCCGTCCGGCTGTTCGTCTACCACCACGCCAACCGTGCGCAACCCTCTGGCCATGCTGGCAAGCCGATCGGACTCCTTCACGCGCAACTCGGCCGCGCCGCGTACCACCGTGGTTCCTTCGGCCGCAGCGGCCGCGATGAACAGGGCCGGGAACTCGTCGATCATGTCCGGCACCAGCGCCTCGGGCAGTTCGACTCCATGCAGTGGTGCGTAGCGCACCCGCAGGTCGCCCACCGGCTCACCGCCACTTTCGCCCTCGTTCTCGACGCTGATGTCCGCCCCCATCAGTCGCAGCGCGGTCAGCAGGCCGGTGCGGCGAGGATTGAGGCCGACCGCGGGCAGCAGCAGCTCGGAGCCGGGCACGATGCACGCGGCGACCAGGAAAAACGCCGCCGACGAGAAGTCGGCCGGCACGGTGACATCGGTCGCGCGCAGCACGTGCCCACCGGCAAGGCGCGCCCGGCCGGGCGAAAAGACGATCGGCCAGCCGAATGCGGCCAGCATGCGCTCGGTGTAGTCGCGGGTGGGGTGCGGCTCGATCACCTCGGTCTCGCCCCGCGCGTAGAGGCCGGCGAGCAGCAACGCCGACTTCACTTGGGCGCTGGCGACGGGAAGCGTGTATCGAATGCCCTGCAGCGCCCGCCCGCCCCGCACGTGCAGCGGCGGCAGCCCATCATGCGTTGCGATCTGTGCCCCCATCTGTTCCAGCGGATCGGTGACCCGCCGCATCGGCCGCTTCGACAGCGATGCATCGCCGATCAGCGTGCTGTCGAACGCCTGCCCCGCCAGCAGACCGGTGAGCAGGCGCATGCCGGTACCGGCGTTGCCGCAGTCCAGCGGTGCGGCACAAGCTCGCAGCCCGTGCAGGCCGACCCCGTGCACCACGCGCGTGCCGTCGCCTGCCGTGTCGATGCGAACGCCCAACTGCTGCATGGCCGCCGCCGTGGCGCGGGTGTCCTCGCCTTCCAGAAAGCCATGGATGTGGGACGTGCCCTCGGCCAGCGCGGCCAGCATCATGGCCCGGTGCGACACAGACTTGTCGCCGGGCACCGGCACCACGCCGTGCAACGGACCACTGGCGCTGCTGCGCCAGTCGAGCGACGCACCGGTCACGGCAGCGCCACCGGATAGGAACCCAGCACGCGCAGGCTCGCCACGGTGGACTGGATCGCGTCCACCGCGTCCTTGAGGTGGCCCTCGTGGATGTGCCCGGACACGTCGATGAAAAACGCGTACTGCCACTTGCCGGTGTGCGCGGGCCGCGACTCGATGCGGTTGAGGCTCACCCCATGCCTGGCAAACGGGCTGAGCACGTCGTAGAGAGCACCCGGCTTGTCGTTGACCGTCACCAGCAGCGAAGTGCGATCGTTGCCGGAGGGCGGAAACAGCGAGCGGCCGATCACCAGGAACCGCGTGGTGTTGTCGGCGCGATCCTCGATCGCCGTGGCCACCGTCTTGAGCCCGTAGATCTTGCCTGCGGTCTCGCCGGCGATGGCGGCAGCGGTGTCGTCATGTCGTGCCAGCCGCGCGGCTTCGGCGTTGCTGCTGACCGCCGTGCACTCCGCCTCCGGCAGGTTCAGCCTGAGCCAGGTCTTGCACTGCTGCAGCGACTGCGCGTGTGCGTAGACCCGGCGCACGCCGGACAATTCGCCCGACAGCGCGTGCAGGCATTGGTGCACGCGCAGTTCCACCTCGCCGCAGATGGTCGCGTCGGAGGTAAGGAACATGTCCAGCGTGACCTGGATCATTCCCTGCCCCGAATTTTCCACCGGCACCACGCCGAAATCGGCATGGCCTGCGGCCACTTCCTGGAATACCTCTTCGATGCTGCCCAGCGGCAGACCATAGGCGGCGTGGCCGAAATGCTTGTGCACGGCCTGTTCGCTGAAGGTGCCCTCGGGACCGAGAAAGCCGATCTTCAGGGGATCTTCCTGGGCCAGGCACGAGGACATGATCTCGCGGAACAGTCGCACCATCTCCGCATCGGACAGCGGCCCCTTGTTTCGATCGACCACCATTCGCAGCACGTGCGCCTCCCGCTCGGGGCGGTAGTAGTCGATGGCGGACAGACCCTCGCCCTTTACCCGCGCCACTTCCCGCGCGCGCATGGCGCGTTCGGCGATCAACTCCTGGATCTGTCGGTCGATGCTGTCGATGCGCTCGCGCACCTCGCTCAGCGAATTGCTGGTGTCGGACATTGCAAGATGAGCCTGGATGGATAGACGGCCAAACGTGGAGCGACATAGTGCCCGAATGGGCGAGGCATTGCGCTCATGGTTTCATCCGTGACGATGAGCGAAGTCCCACATGAACGACACCAGCGCCTCCACCGCCTCCAGCGGCACCGCGTTGTACAGCGATGCACGCATGCCGCCGACCGCCTTGTGACCCTTGAGGGCGAACAGGCCCGCGGCCTCGGACTCCTCCAGAAACAGCGCGTCCAGCGCGCTGTCGCGCAGCCAGAACGGCACGTTCATGCGCGAGCGCGCCAGCGGCTGCACCGGATTGGTATAGAAGCCGCCGGACTGGTCGATGGCGCGGTACAGCAGCTCGGACTTGGCGCGATTGCGCTCGGCCATCGCCGTCAGGCCGCCCTGCTCCCTCAGCCACTGGAAGGTCAGGCCAGCCATGTACCAGCCCCATGTGTTGGGGGTGTTGAGCATCGAATCGTGCGCCGCCTGCTCCGCGTACCTCAGCACGCTCGCGATTGGCCGGCGCGGCCGGTCGAGCAGGTCGCGCCGGATGATCATCACCACCAGGCCCGACGGCCCGATGTTCTTCTGCGCGCCGGCATAGATCACGCCGAAGCGGGCGACGTCGATCGGCGCCGAGAGGATGTTCGAGGACATGTCCGCAACCAGCGGCACGTCGCCCACCTCGGGCACATCCGGGAACTCGACGCCGCCGATCGTTTCGTTCGGCGTGTAGTGCACGTAGGCCGCCGACGGATCAAGCGTCCAACCTTCGCGCGGGGGCAAGGAGCGGAATTTGTCCGCTCCGCTGCTGGCGGCGATCTGGACACGCACGTACGGCGCCGCCTCGCGCACCGCCTTTTCACCCCAGTGGCCGGTGACCACGTAGTCGGCGCGGTCATCGGGGCCGGCGAGATTCATCGGTATCTGCGCAAAGTGCTGGGTGGCGCCGCCCTGCAGGAACAGCACGGCATGACTGGCGGGAATGCCCATCAGCGCCCGCAGATCGGTCTCTGCCTGTGCCGCCATCGCGATGAACCGCTTGCCGCGATGCGACTGCTCCATCACCGAGGAGCCGGAGCCCCGCCAATCGAGCATCTCGCGCTGCGCCCGCTCGAGCACCGCCTGCGGCATGGCTGCCGGTCCCGCACTGAAATTCCACACCCTGCTCACTGGCCTGGCCTCGCTGTAATGACCGCTGGAGATGTTCCGCATTATGGCGCGCCGCAACAATGCACGGTCAATGCGTACAGGCTGCGTCAGAGGCGAACCAGCAGCACCAGCGCGATGCCCAGAGCGAGCACCGCTGCGGTGACGATCAGCCACCACACTTCGCCCCGCGGTCCGGCGGAATCCTCCGGCAACGCCCCGACCGCAGGAGCTGGCGGAATGAACTCCGGCTCCGGCGGCATGCCGGGGGCGTCCACGATGAAGCGGTGGGTGGCCAAGCCAAGTTGGTCGCCGGGGTGCAGTGCCACCTCGGCGGCCTCGACGCCGTTCACCCGCAACGGATAGCGGGCCGACTCGCGCTCCTGGCAAAGGCGCAGCTCGCCGTCGCGCCAGAACAGCCGCAACGCCGCACTCTCGCCCTGCGGCAGGTCGAGCGGCACCGCTGCCCCGGGGCCGAGCGCGAGCTGCTCGCGCAACGCGAATACCCGACCGGAGAGCGGACCGGCGACCGCGCGCAGGGCTACGGGGCACCGACTGCTCTCGGGCACCCGCAGCGGGGGCCGCTCGGCGGGCGAGTGGTCCGTCTTGAGCAGCATGCGGCAGTCGCCCACGCTGAGCACGTCACCCGGACGCAGCAGCGCACGCTCGCGCACCGGCCGTGCGTTGACATAGATGCGGCTGCCGCCGGGCAGCACTTCGAGCCGGCATCCGCGCCGATCGCTCAGCAGTTTCAGATGGTGGGCACTCGCCTGGTGGGGTGCCAGCACCAGCGCGTTGTCCTGCGCGCTGCCAATGGTCAGCACCGGCTGGTCCCAGTGGACATCTTCGCGGGCAGAATGGGAAAACTCGATGCGCATCTGTGACCCAGTCGACGAACGGCGGAACTCTAGCAGAAGCAACCACTGCGCCCGCGCCCCACGTGACAGCCACGGCATCGTTCCCGGACAATGCCTCCATGCCCAATATCGATATACGCCAACCGCACCAACTCCCGCTCAGCGAAGCCCGTGCCAAGGTTGACCACGTCGCCAGCCGGATGCGCGAAAAGTTCGACATGGAAAGCCGCTGGGACGGCAACACGCTGTGGTTCTCCCGCTCGGGGGTGAAAGGAGCCATCGCGGTGGGTGCCGAGGCGATCGAGGTGCACGCCGAGCTGGGCCTGATGCTGTCCCCCCTCAAGTCAATGGTGGAACAGGAGATCCGGCGCAAGCTGGCTGAGCAGTTTGCCTGATGAATCTTTAACCAGGCCGCCAGACGTGGCATAATCGTCGGCTTACGCATCCATATCGGCATGCGATTGATCGACGGAAAGCATGGCCAAAGACGACGTCATTGAAATGGAAGGCACGGTCCAGGAGACCCTGCCCAACACCATGTTCCGCGTGCAGCTGGAGAACGGGCACGTCATCATCGCCCACATCTCCGGGCGCATGCGCAAGCACTACATCCGCATTCTCACGGGCGACAAGGTCAAGATCGAAATGACCCCGTACGACCTGAGCAAGGGCCGCATCACCTACCGCATGAAGTAGGGCGTGACGTCAGCCGGCTGCGGTGGCTCAGGTGGCAATGCCACGCCATCGCGCCGCCGTCAGGACATGAAAAAGGCGACGCAGTAGCGTCGCCTTTTTCGTTGGTGTCTGCCGCGCGCGCCTCGCGCGGCCCTGGCGGCTGCGACGGCATAACCATCGCAGCCGCCTGGCAGTTACTCCACCACGGCCGGCAGCTTCTCGGCCGCCTCGGTTTCAACGGTCAGCTCGCCGTCCAGCACGCGCAGGTGCACCTTGCCACCATCGGACAGTTTGCCGAACAACAGCTCGTCGGCCAGCGCACGCTTCACTTTCTCCTGGATCACCCGGGCCATCGGGCGGGCGCCCATCTGCGGATCGAAGCCGTGCTCAGCCAGCCAGCGGCGGGCATCGGCATCCACGTCCAGCGCCACGTGCTTCTCGCCCAGCTGGGACTCGAGCTCGATCAGGAACTTGTCCACCACCCGCAGGATGTGATCGAAGTCCAGCGCGTTGAACTGGATGATTGCGTCCAGACGGTTACGGAACTCCGGCGTGAACATGCGACGGATCACCTCCATCGCATCCGTGACGTGATTCTGCTTGACGAAGCCGATGCCGCGACGCGACGCCTGCTGCGCACCGGCATTGGTGGTCATCACCACGATGACATTCTTGAAGTTCGCCTCGCGCCCGTTGGTATCGGTGAGCACCCCGCGATCCATCACCTGCAGCAGGATGTTGAACACATCCGGATGCGCCTTCTCGATCTCGTCCAGCAGCAGCACGCAGTGCGGGTGCTTGGTGACAGCCTCGGTCAGCAATCCGCCCTGGTCGAAGCCGACGTAGCCCGGAGGCGCACCGACCAGCCGCGACACCGAGTGCGCCTCCATGTACTCGGACATGTCGAAGCGGATCATCTCGATGCCCAGCTGCATGCCCAGCTGCTTGGTGACCTCGGTCTTGCCCACGCCGGTAGGGCCGGCCAGCAGGAAGCTGCCGATCGGCTTGGACGGATCGGCCAGGCCCGAGCGCGCCATCTTGATCGATGCGGTGAGCGCTTCGATCGCCTGATCCTGCCCGAACACCACCATCTTCAGATTGCGCTCCAGATTGCGCAGCACATCGCGATCCGACGCCGACACCTGCTTGGCCGGAATGCGCGCCATCTTGGCAACGATGTACTCCACCTCGGGAACGTCGATGGTCAGCGTACGCTGGTCCTCCGGCAGCAGGCGCTGTCGTGCGCCCGCCTCGTCGATCACGTCGATCGCCTTGTCCGGCAGCAGCCGGTCCGGGATGTGCTTGACTGACAGATCCACCGCGGCCTTCAGCGCCTCGTTGGTGTAGGCCACCGCGTGATGTTCCTCGAAGCGCGAACGCAGGCCCTTGAGGATCTCGATGGAGTCGGCCACGGTAGGTTCCACCACGTCGATCTTCTGGAAGCGACGGGCCAGCGCACGGTCCTTCTCGAAGATGCCGCGGAACTCCTGGAACGTGGTGGAACCGATGCAGCGCAGCTCGCCCGACGCCAGCATCGGCTTGATCAGGTTGGAGGCGTCCATGGTGCCGCCAGACGCCGAGCCCGCGCCGATGATGGTGTGGATCTCGTCGATGAAAAGCACCGCGCCGGGCTGCTTCTTGAGCTGGCCGATCACCGCCTTGAGGCGCTTCTCGAAATCTCCGCGATATTTGGTGCCGGCGACCAGCGCACCGAGATCCAGCGACCAGATGGTCGCGCCTTCCAGCACCTCCGGCACCTCGCCGTCGACGATGCGCTTGGCCAGGCCCTCGGCCAGCGCCGTCTTGCCCACGCCGGCCTCGCCCACGTACAGCGGGTTGTTCTTGCGACGGCGGCAAAGCACCTGGATGGTCCGCTCGATCTCGTCGGTGCGACCGATCAGCGGGTCGATCTTGCCTTCAAGCGCCAGCTCGTTGAGGTTGCTGGCGTACTCGCTGAGCGGGTTGCCCTTGGCCTCGCCACCTTCTTCACCCTCACGCTCGCCACTGGCGGCGCCGGCGGCCGGCTCGTCGCCGATCTTGGCGATGCCGTGGGAGATGTAATTGACCACGTCGAGGCGGGTGATCTCCTGCTGGTGCAGGAAATACACGGCATGCGAGTCCTTCTCGCCGAAGATGGCGACCAGCACGTTGGCGCCGGTCACTTCCTTCCGACCCGACGACTGCACGTGGTAGACCGCCCGCTGCAGCACCCGCTGGAAGCCGAGTGTCGGCTGGGTATCGCGTTCGTCCCCGTGCGGCAGCACGGGTACGGTCTCGGCGATGATCTTTTCGAGCTCGGCGGTCAGCCGCGGCAGGTCGACGCTGCAGGCGCGCAGCGCACCTACCGCAGATTGATTGTCGGTCAGCGCCAGCAGCAGGTGCTCCACCGTCATGAACTCATGACGCTGTTCGCGAGCCTGCTTGTAGCACTGGCCGATGGTGACTTCGAGATCCTTGCTGAACATTCGGACCGTCTCCCGAGTAACTGGCAAGCGGCGCATCGCCGCGATGACACCAAAATGGGGCCGCCTAGAGCTTTTCCATAGTGCACAACAACGGGTGTTGGTGGGCCCGTGAATATTCGTTGACTTGGGTGACCTTGGTCTCGGCCACTTCACGGGTAAAAACGCCGCAGACCCCCCTACCGCGCGTATGCACGTGGAGCATCACCTGCACCGCTTTCTCCTGGTCCATGCTGAAGAAGCCTCGCAACACCTCGACCACGAAGTCCATGGGAGTGAAATCGTCGTTCAGCAGCAGAACTTGAAACAGCGGCGGCCGCGCGACCTCCGGCTTGGAAGTTTCCAGCGCCAGACCATGTCCGCTGCCATGTTCGTGTTCGGGTTGATTGGCCATAGATAACGTGTGCTTGCCTGTGGATACGGATTGTACGCCGCGACGGATGCCGCTTTGGCGACCCGACAGGAGGTGATGGCACAATGGCCGCTTTTCCAGTGCCCGAGGGCTTTGTGCCGATGCCTGCCGTATCTTCGCCGACCGCCGTGTGGCGCCCGCATGTGACGGTGGCCTGCGTGGTTGCGGACGGTGACCGCTATCTCATGGTGGAAGAAGAAGTCGGTGGCCGGATCGCCTACAACCAGCCAGCCGGCCACCTCGACGACAACGAGAGCCTGGTCGATGCTGCCGTCCGCGAGACGCTGGAGGAAACGGGCTGGACCGTCTCGCTGGAGCATCTGGTCGGCGTGCACCAGTGGCGCAGCACCGAACACGGCGACGGGGTGATCCGCTTCAGCTTTGCCGCCCGGGCGCTCAGCCACGACCCCCAGCGCCCGCTCGACACCGGCATCCGGCGCGCGTTGTGGCTCACGCGTGGTGAGATCGAAGCGCTCGGCGACCGGCTGCGCAGCCCGCTGGTGCTGCTGAGCATCGACGCCTGGCTGGCCGGCAGACGGCTCCCGCTCGATACCATCGCCAGCCTGATCCACGCAGACGCGCCCGCGTGAAAGTGATGCTGGGCATGTCCGGCGGCGTCGATTCGTCGGTGGCCGCGGTGGTGCTCCAGCAGATGGGGCATGCCGTCGAAGGGTTGTTCATGCAGAACTGGGAGGAAGACGACCGCTCAGGGCCGTGCACCGCCGACGTCGACCGCAAGGACGCCGTGGCCGTGTGCGGCCGGCTCGGCATTCCCTTCCACGCTCGCAACTTCGCTGCCGCTTACTGGGACGGCGTGTTCGAGCACTTCCTTGCCGAATACCGGGCCGGTCGCACGCCGAACCCCGACGTGCTGTGCAATCGCGAAATCAAGTTCAAGACCTTCCTGGACGAGGCGCGGGCGCTCGGTGCCGAGAAGATCGCCACCGGCCACTACGCCCGAGTCGAGGAGCGCGACGGTCGCTTCCGCCTGCTGCGCGGGGTCGACACTGCCAAAGACCAGACCTACTTCCTTCACGCACTTGGTCAGGCCCAGCTCGCTGCCACGGTGTTCCCGATCGGCCACCTGCCGAAGGACACCGTACGGGCCATGGCGCTTGCAGCCCAGCTGCCCACGCACGCCAAGAAGGACTCCACCGGCATATGTTTCATCGGTGAGCGCGATTTCCGCAGCTTCCTGGCGCAGTACATCCCCGCGCGGCCGGGCCGGATGGTGACGCCACAGGGTCGGGAGATCGGCGAGCACCAGGGCGTCATGTACTACACCCTTGGTCAGCGCCAGGGCCTGGGCATCGGCGGGCGCCATGGCGCCGGTGGAGACGCCTGGTATGTGGTGGGCAAGGACGTGACCGCCAACGTGCTGTATGTCTGCCAGGGCGGCGAAAACCGGTGGCTGCAGTCGACCCGGCTCCACGCCGATGCCGCCAGCTGGGTCAACGGATCACCGCCGGCAGCAAGCTTCCGCTGCACGGCGAAGACCCGCTATCGCCAGCACGATCAGGGATGCGAAGTGCAGGTGGTGTCGGATCAATTGCATGTCCGTTTCGACGAGCCGCAGCGGGCGGTGACGCCGGGGCAGTCGATCGTGTTCTATGACGGCGAGGTGTGCCTGGGCGGCGCGGTCATCGCCGCCACCGATGCGCCGTTCGGCGGCCTTCCTTCCTCATTTCCGGAGTCCTGATTCGTGCCCAGCCGTTTTGCCATGACCGAAGAGCGCGTCCTTGGACTCGCCGGCCTGTTCCAGGCCACGGCGCTTGCCCAGCAGCTGGCCAACACCGGCCGCTGTGACGAGGCCGCGTTCGAGGCCAGCCTGGACAGCGTGTTCCGCATCGATGCACCGTCGGTGGTGGAAGTGTATGGCCGCACCTCGCTGCTGCGCCTGGGCCTGCGCACGATGATCGCGCAGTTGGAAGACACCGGCAGCGACATGGCGATAACGCGCATGTCGATCACGGTGATGCGACTGGAGCGCGCGCTGGCCCGACAGGGCGCGCTGATCGAGGAGCTTCAGCAGGGAATCGTGGCCGCCCAGCGCCAGGTGGAGCATTTCGGCAGGCATTCGCCGCAGGTCGTGACCCGCCTGGCAAGCCTCTACGTGTCGACCCTGTCGACGCTCAAGCCGCGAGTCATGGTGACCGGCAACCCGCAGATGCTGCAGCAGGAGCCGGTGGTGGAACGGGTACGCAGCTGCCTGCTCGCGGCAGTCCGTTCGGCCGTCCTGTGGCATCAGGTGGGCGGTCGACAGTGGCAACTGCTGGTGTACCGGCGGCAGTGTTCGATGCTCGCACGTGGGCTGCTGACGGGTTCCACGCTGGAAAACGGCTGAGCGGCCACGGCGATCAGTCGAGCAGGCGCAGCCCCGGCCGCTTGCGCGCAATCTGCCGCAGCAGATCCATCAGGGCCTTCAGGTCCTCAAGCCACGGTGTGGCCTCGCGCCAGTACAGGCCGATCTCCCTGCCCGGCGCCGGGCCCCGGACCCTGGCCAGTGTCACCCCGGGTATCGAAGCGAGCCGGTCATGGGCGAGCCCGGGCACGAGGGCATGTCCACCGCGCAGTTCGACCAGCGCGGCGAGGCTCTCCAGGCTCACATCCTGGATCTGCCCGTTCACCGGCTCGCCTTCCGGGTGGTACTCCGCCATCACGGTCGCTTCTTCCGGCACCAGCTGGCTCAGTGCCACGGTCGGCTTGCCCGCCAGCGGATGATCCTCCCGCAG
The DNA here is from genome assembly GCF_035685805.1 of Dyella sp. GTDB lineage: Bacteria > Pseudomonadota > Gammaproteobacteria > Xanthomonadales > Rhodanobacteraceae > Dyella_A. The sequence goes on along the minus strand of NZ_DASSAB010000035.1, from coordinate 46,614 downwards.
CATCACTTCCCACGGCTCGAAGAGCAGTGCCCGTCCGGCAATGCCACTGGCCAGGGCCGCCGGCGGCGGCACCAGCACCGCATCCAGCTCACCCTCGTGCAGGCGCCTGAGCAACCCCTTCGGCTTGCCTTCGGACAAGCTCAGGCGGGCACCGGCAAAGTGCTGGCGAAAAGGCGCGATGACGTGCGGCAACAGGTAAGGTCCCAAGGACGCAGGCACGCCCAGGCGCAGTTCGCCGCCAAACGCCACGCTGCCCGCCCGCGCCACCTGTTGCAGGTGCTCGGCCGCCGCGAGCACCGCGCCGATCTGTTCAAGCAGGCGCGCGCCCCCCGCGGTCGGCACGATCCGTCGTCCGCCCCGCTCGAACACCGGGGCACCCAGCGCCTGCTCCACCTTCTGCACCTGGTGCGAGAGCCCGGACGGGCTGATGTGCATGGCGCGCGCGGCACTATTGAAGCTGCCGTGGCGGTGCACCGCCTGGACCAGCGCGAGATCACGCAGCGAGACGGCCGCCAGGGTGGTCGAAATCATCGAATGCTGCATGTCGTGAAATGCGTTTGTCCGGCCACGGGGCCTCCATCATCCTATGTGAAGCGCCCCCGCTGCGATCGTCCCGAACCGGCCAGCCCGCCCGCTGACCTGCCCGGGCGCCTTCGCGGGCTCGGCGGGTTTGCGCGATAATCCACGGTCTTCATGAGCCCGCGCCATGCGCGCCCCGCTCAATCGGTCGATGCCCCATCCCAGCCGCAGGTTCCAGCCAGGAGTTCCCCATGAAAGATTCATTCTCGGTACGTGACACGCTCGAAGCCAATGGCAAGTCCTATCAGTTTGCCAGCCTGGCCAAGCTGGGCCAGCAGTTCGACCTCAAGCGCCTGCCGTACTCGCTGAAGATCCTGCTGGAGAACCTGCTGCGCCACGAGGATGGCGTCAACGTCACGGCCAGGGAGATCGAAGCGATTGCGCGGTGGGACGCCAAGGCCGAGCCGGACACCGAGATCGCGTTCATGCCCGCGCGCGTGGTGCTGCAGGATTTCACCGGCGTGCCCTGTGTTGTCGACCTGGCCGCCATGCGCGACGCCGTGGTGAAGCTCGGCGGCGATGCCACCCAGATCAATCCGCTGGCTCCAGCCGAGCTGGTCATCGACCACTCGGTGCAGGTCGATGCCTACGGCTCCGAGTCGGCACTGGAAAAGAATGTCGAGATCGAGTTCGAGCGCAACCAGGAGCGCTACAGCTTCCTGCGCTGGGGCCAGAAGGCCTTCAACAACTTCAAGGTGGTGCCGCCGCGCACCGGCATCGTGCATCAGGTGAACCTGGAGCATCTGGCCCGTGTGGTATTCACCAACGACGCCAACGGCGAGAACTGGGCCTACCCGGACACCGTGTTCGGCACCGACTCGCACACCACCATGATCAACGGCATCGGCGTGCTGGGCTGGGGCGTGGGCGGCATCGAGGCCGAGGCGGCGATGCTGGGCCAGCCCTCCTCCATGCTGATTCCGCAGGTGGTGGGCTTCAAGCTCACCGGCAAGCTCAACGAGGGCGTCACCGCCACGGACCTGGTGCTCACCGTAACCCAGATGCTGCGCAAGCTCGGCGTGGTCGGCAAGTTCGTCGAGTTCTTCGGTTCGGGGCTCAAGCACCTGCCGCTGGCCGATCGCGCCACCATCGCCAACATGGCGCCGGAATACGGCGCCACCTGCGGCATCTTCCCGATCGACAAGGAAGCGCTGAACTACCTGCACCTGTCCGGCCGCAGCGAAGAGCAGATCGCCCTGGTCGAGGCGTATGCCAAGGCGCAGGGCATGTGGCACGACGAGAACGCAGTCGAGCCGACCTTCACCACCACGCTGGAGCTTGATCTCGCCGACGTGCGCCCGTCGCTGGCCGGCCCGAAGCGCCCGCAGGATCGCGTGCTGCTGGAGAGCGTCAAGCAGAGCTACCTGGACGCCGTGACCACCCTGACCGCCAACCGCAAGCCGGTCAACGACCAGGCCTCGGACTTCGCCAGCGAAGGCGGTGCCACCGCGGTGGGCAACCCGGCCAACGAAATCACCAACGGCGGCGTGCGGGTGGAGAAGGACGGCGAGAAGTTCAGCCTGCATGACGGCTCGGTGGTGATCGCGGCCATCACTTCGTGCACCAACACTTCCAACCCGGCGGTGATGCTGGGCGCCGGCCTGGTGGCCAAGAAAGCCGCTGCGAAGGGGCTCAAGGCCAAGCCGTGGGTTAAGACCTCGATCGGCCCGGGCTCGCTGGTGGTCACGGACTACCTCAAGAAGACCGGCCTGCTGGAGGAGCTGGAGAAGATCGGCTTCTACATCGTCGGCTACGGCTGCACCACCTGCATCGGCAACTCCGGGCCGCTGCCGACCGAAATCAGCAAGGGCATCGCCGAGGGCGACCTGGCGGTGGCTTCAGTGCTCTCTGGCAACCGCAACTTCGAAGGGCGCGTGCATCCGGAAGTGAAGATGAACTACCTGGCCTCGCCGCCGCTGGTGGTCGCCTACGCGCTGGCCGGCACCCTGCATATCGACCTGACCAAGGATGCGATCGGCACGGGCAGCGACGGCCAGCCGGTGTATCTGAAGGACATCTGGCCGACCAACCAGGAAATCTCCGACGCCATCGCCGGCTCGATCAACCCGGAGATGTTCAACAAGAACTATGCCGATGTGTTCAAGGGCGACAGCCGCTGGAACCAGATCGCCTCGCCCGATGGCGCGCTATTCGACTGGAACGACTCCACCTACATCAAGAACCCGCCTTACTTCGACGGCATGAGCAAGGAGCCCGGTTCGGTGGAGGACATCCACGGCGCGCGGGCGCTGGGCCTGTTCGGCGACTCCATCACCACCGACCACATTTCGCCGGCCGGCTCGATCAAGAAGGACAGCCCGGCGGGCCGTTTCCTGATCTCCAAGGGAGTGGAGCCGAAGGACTTCAACTCCTACGGCTCGCGCCGCGGCAACGACGACGTGATGGTGCGAGGCACCTTCGCCAACATCCGCATCAAGAACCTGATGCTGGACGGCGTCGAGGGCGGCTACACCTTGCACGTGCCCTCCGGTGAGCAGATGGCGATTTACGACGCGGCGATGAAGTACAAGGCCGAGAACACGCCGCTGGTGGTGCTGGCCGGCAAGGAGTACGGCACCGGCTCGTCGCGCGACTGGGCTGCCAAGGGCACGCTGCTGCTGGGCGTGAAGGCGGTGATCGCCGAGAGCTTCGAGCGCATCCATCGCTCCAACCTGGTGGGCATGGGCGTGCTGCCATGCAACTTCAAGGCCGGCGAGAACGCCCAGACGCTGGGCCTCACGGGCAAGGAAACCTTCGACATCACCGGGCTGGAAGATGGCCATTCAAAGCAGGCGAAGGTGACCGCCACCGCGCCGGATGGCAGCAAGAAGGAGTTCACGGTGCATGTGATGCTGCTCACGCCGAAGGAGCGCGAGTTCTTCCGTCACGGCGGCATCCTGCAGTACGTACTGCGCCAGCTGGCGAACAGGAAGGCGGCCTGACCCACGCGGCGACCGTCTTGCTCCGGTCGCCGCGCGCGAAGTCCGTGATGAAAGAAGCGCCGCCTTCGGGCGGCGTTTTTCGTGGGCGCAGTTTTCATGGGCGCAGGTGCATCAGAGCGGGCGTTTCCAGCTGGCGGCATAGCAGATCCAGTCGCCGCCCTCGCGGCGCCATGCGCTCTCCACTTCGTACACGCCCATGTCCGAAGGCAGCAGCCGACCGCCGCTGGTCAGCGTGACGGTGAAGCGCGCGACATAGCGGGCGCCGCGCGGCTCGACCGTCACCGGCCCCATCAGCACGTGGATCGACTCGTCGCGTAGCCGTGCCACACGCAACAGGTTCACCAGCTGCCGGCGATCCACGTCGCCCTCGTTGCCGGAGAAATCATCGGCCAGATACGCGCTGAAATCCGCGGCGTCGACCTGCTCCGCCGCTGATTGTGCCGAGTTCACCGCCTGCCTCACGGCCACCTCGTCGGGCGTCCTGCGGCACCCGCCGACGAGGCACAGAAGCACGCAGGCAAGCGAGATCCACCATGGGTTGCGGGACTTCTTCATGACGCTCCGATCTCGCTGCGGCGCGGCTTGCCGCTATACGCGAGCGTATGCTCCAATGCCGCGGCGTGTCGACGGCCGGGGCACACAGGGGTCGCGGCGATCATCCCTAGGTCAGGAGCGAAGGATCACATGAGCAACGAGCGTCCGTGGCTGGACAACTATCCGGATGGTGTCCCCGCACAGATCGACATGAGCGCCTATGCCTCGGTCGTTGCGGTACTGGAAGAGGCCTTCGAACGCTTCAAGGATCGTCCCGCCTTCGCCAGCTTCGGCAAGAAGCTCAGCTACGGCCAGATCGATGCGCTCAGTGCGCACTTCGCGGCCTACCTCACCGGCGAGTTGAAGCTGGTCAAGGGCGACCGCATCGCGATCATGATGCCCAATGTGCTGCAGTATCCGATCGCGCTGTTCGGGGCGCTGCGCGCCGGCCTCGTGGTGGTCAACACTAATCCGCTGTACACGCCGCGCGAGCTCAAGCATCAGCTGGACGATTCCGGCGCAAAAGCCATCGTGGTGCTAGACAACTTCGCCGCCACCGTTGAGCACGTGGTGGGGGAAACCCACGTGCAGCACGTCATCACCACCGGAGTCGGTGATCAGCTGGGCGGGCTCAAGGGCATGATCGTCAATACGGTCGCCAGGCACGTCAAGAAGATGGTGCCGGCGTTCCACCTGCCGCAGGCCATTCGCTTTTCCGACGCGCTGTCGCGCGGCAGTCACCACACGATGCCGAAGGTGACGCTCGATCACGGCGATCTCGCCTTCCTGCAATACACCGGTGGGACCACCGGCGTCGCCAAGGGCGCGATGCTCAGCCACGGCAACATGATCGCCAACATGCTGCAGGCCGGCGTATGGATCGGCCGGAACACGCGGGTTGGCGAAGAGGTGATCATCACCGCGCTGCCGCTGTATCACATCTTTTCCCTGACCGCGAACTGCCTGGTCTTCACCCGCCTCGGCGGCTTGAGCTGGCTGATCACGAATCCGCGCGACATGCCGGGGTTCGTGAAGGAGCTGGCGAAGTCGGGCTTCACCGCAATCACTGGAGTCAATACGCTCTTCAACGGCCTGCTCAACACGCCCGGCTTCGAACAACTTGATTTCTCACGGCTTCGGCTGAGCCTTGGCGGTGGCATGGCGGTGCAGCGCGCCGTTGCGGATCGCTGGAAAAAGGTCACCGGCTGCACCCTCGCGGAGGCCTACGGCCTGACCGAAACCGCGCCAGCCGTGTGCATCAACCCGCTGGACCTGAAGGAATACAACGGCTCCATCGGCCTGCCGATTCCCTCCACCGACGTCGCCATCTGGTCGGAGGAAAACCAGCCGCTGCCGATCGGCGAGGTGGGTGAGCTGATGGTGCGTGGGCCGCAGGTGATGCAGGGCTACTGGAACCGCTCCGACGAGACCGCCAAGGTGCTCGGCAGTGATGGCTGGCTGCATACCGGCGACATTGCGCGGATGGATGCCAACGGATACGTGTATATCGTCGATCGCAAGAAGGACATGATCCTGGTCTCGGGCTTCAACGTGTATCCGAACGAGGTCGAGGACATCGTGATGCAGCACCCGGGCGTGTCGGAAGTGGCTGCAGTCGGCGTTGCCGACGAGCATTCGGGCGAAGTGGTGAAGATCTTCGTCGTGCGGAAAGATCCCGCGCTGGGCGAGGACGAGCTGCGGGAGTTCTGCCGCGAGAACCTCACCGGCTACAAGCGTCCCAAGCTGATCGAGTTCCGCAACGAGTTGCCCAAGACCAACGTCGGCAAGATCCTGCGTCGCGAGCTGCGCGATGAAACCCGCGTCGCCGCGACCACCCACTGACCGCAACGGCAAGGCCGTACAAGCAAACGCCCGCGAAAGCGGGCGTTTGGCTTTTCAGCAGCGGCGTGGATCGAAAGCTCAGTTGCGCCAGTGCTCGAGAATGTCGGCGTAGCCACCGAGCAGGTTCCACAGCGGCACCTGCTTGTCTTCCGGGATACGCGAATAGGCGTAACCCAGGTGGTGATCGGAAATCCGGGCCACCGTCGCCTCGAGGTGGATGTGCAGATCGTTGCCGAAAATCATGTCCAGCACCCACGGTTCCCCCAGCTCGCCCTTCCAGCCGAGCGGACGGCGCACGAGCAGCCCGGTCGCGGAGATGTCGACCAGTTCGGTCGGGTGGGACTGGTCCACGCGACTCATCAGTACCGTGGTCTCGATGCGCATGCGGGCCGGGCGCAGATGCTCGTGCTCCACTCGCGTCGCATTTTTCTCTATCGCCATCATGTTCCCTCGCTTGCCGGGTTCCCGGGAGTGCCCATCGGCGCCGGCCAATCCCTGCTGGAACGTGCCGTCGAGTATCTCATCCCCTGCCTCGACATCGCAGCACGATTGGCCATCGCATCGGCAGACAGACTCGTCCACAACGTAAGCGAAGCAAGCGCTGTGCCAGTGCGCGATTACCGCATCGGCTACAGCCAGGCGCGCCGCATCTTCGTAGCGCTCTCGTCAGCCTGCCCCATCACGCCTGCGATGGACCCTCTGCGGCAGTTATCGTCACATCCTCGTCGTGCTTGGTGGCTGGACTTGCCCCGCGCCAGCGGCTACGCTGTGGGCCATTCATGGGGTTAAGACGTGGCGCCATCCTGCCGGCGAGGCAGTGGAGAGCGTCCCGACGACCACATCCGATGCTCTCAGCCGACCGACTGAAACGCCCCTAGCGTCCCGAACGCCTGGCGGCAAGCGCGCCTCGACCGTGGCTCATCTCCCGGACCGGACGCCCAGCGGTTGCCAACGACCGGATGGATGCAGGCCAGGCAACGGCCGATCCGACGCTCTCGCAAACAAGGCGCACGACACGCCGCGGCCGAGCATCAGCAACAGGTGTTTTCTTGGTGGCGCGGCCCGCCCGGCGCGTACACAAGCCCCGCATCCTTCGGCGCAAGCCGGACGGACGGGCCCGATTTCGATCGTGTGCAACCCTGCCGGATACAGGCAGTGGCCCAACGACTTGCCTTGATGAGCACTGAGCCAACCGAGCCTCAGACCCAATCCACCGCGCCGGACATCTTCGCGTCGATGCCGCAGCAGCAGGAAATGCCGCTGGCCATCGTGCGGGGCGAGCCGATGCTGCAGATGCCACAGGATCTGTACATCCCGCCGGACGCGCTGGAGGTGATCCTCGAGGCCTTCGAGGGGCCGCTGGATCTTCTGCTGTACCTGATTCGCCGGCAGAACCTGGACATCCTCGATATCCCGGTGGCCGAGATAACCCGCCAGTACATGACGTACATCGAGCTGATGCGCGACGTGATGCGGCTGGAGCTGGCGGCGGAATACCTGCTGATGGCGGCCATCCTGGCCGAGATCAAATCGCGGCTGTTGCTGCCGCGGCCACCAAGCGAGGACGGCTTGGAGGAAGACCCGCGCGCCGAACTGGTCCGTCGGCTGCAGGAGTACGAGCGGTTCAAGAAGGCCGCCGAGGACATCGAGGCCCTGCCCCGCGTCGAGCGAGACACGGTGCCGGTGCAGGTCGATACCGGCGAGCGCAACGTGATCCGGTTGCCGCCGCCGCTGGATCTGAAGGAAATGCTGCTGGCGCTCAAGGACGTGATGCATCGTGCCGAGCTGTTCGGGCACCACGCAATCAAACGCGAAGCCCTGAGCGTGCGCCAGCGCATGGGCGAGCTGCTGGGCCGGCTCGAAGGGCCGAACTTCCAGCGCTTCGAGTCGCTGTTCGACCCCGCGGAGGGGCGTCTGGGTGTGGTGGTCACGTTCCTTGCGATGCTGGAACTGGCCAAGGAAATGCTGGTGGAGATCGTGCAGGAAGCGCCGCTGGCGCCGATTTATGTGAAGGCCAGGGCGACGCTCGCCGGCGAACAGGCCTCACGGGAAGACGACCAAGCTGGTGACGAAACCGCTGGAGAAACTTCGGCTTATGAGTGACGTGGAACAGAACGACGCCGCCCTGGAAACCGCCGCTCCGGCCCGCGCGCCGCTTCAACCGGCGCAGCTCAAACCCATCATCGAGGCTGCCCTGCTCGCATCGAGTCATCCCATGACGGTGCAGCAACTGGCCGAGTTGTTCGGCGAAGAGGACGAAGTGGCGCGCGAGCAGATTGCGCGTGCGCTGGAATCGCTGGCGGAGGACTGCGCCGGGCGCGGCGTGGAATTGAAGGAAGTCGCGTCCGGTTTCCGCTATCAGGTGCGGCAGGACGTCCATCCATGGCTGTCGCGGCTGTGGACCGAGCGGCCCAGCCGCTACTCGCGTGCGCTGCTGGAAACGTTGGCGCTGATTGCCTACCGCCAGCCGATTACCCGGCCGGAGATCGAGCAGATCCGTGGCGTGGTGGTGTCTTCCAACATCATCAAGACGATGGAGGAGCGCGACTGGATCCGCGTCGTCGGCCATCGCGACGTGCCGGGACGGCCGGCCCTGTTCGGCACCACCCGGGCGTTTCTGGACTATTTCAACCTGAAGTCGCTGGACGAGCTGCCGCCGCTGTCGGAGATCCGCGACATGGAAGACCCGCAATTGCGCTTCGAAGCCGATCCGCTACCGGCTCGGATCGTGCGGGATCTGCCGATCGACCCGGAGGCGGAAGCGGGCGAGCCCTCCGAAGCCGCGGCCACCGACGCGCACGAGACAATGGGCAGCGCCACCACCGGCAGTACCGAACACGCAGCAGAGGCCAGCGACACGGCCTCCGGTCAGTCGAGCGACGACAGCGAAGCCATCCCGGCTGGCGACGCCGAAACAACTTCATCCGGACCCGCAGCGCCCATGGCGCCGGAAGCCGGCATCCATACTGCCGATGAGGCAGCGAACCCCGCGGCCGCCGACGACGGCGCCGACGAGAAGCATTCCTAAGGAGTCACGCGCATGACTGCGCCGCAAAAATCCGTACTTACCCTCAAACGCTCGGCACGCGCCGAGAACGAACCGCAGATCGAGGAGCGCCTGCACAAGGTGCTGGCGAACGCCGGCCTCGGTTCGCGCCGCATGCTGGAGCAGCGCATCCAGGCCGGTGAAGTCGAGCTCAACGGTGCGCCCGCCACGATCGGCGCCAGCGTCCACGCCGGCGACCGCGTGGTGCTGGACGGCAAACAGTTCGTGGTTGCCACCGACAACCGTGACGAGACCGAAGTGCTCGTCTATCACAAGCCCGAAGGCGTGATGAGCACCCGTGACGACCCCGAGGGTCGGCCCACCGTTTTCGAGCAGTTGCCGCGCCTGAAAGGCGCACGTTGGGTGGCGGTAGGCCGGCTCGACATCAACACCACGGGTCTGCTGCTGCTCACCACTGATGGCGAGCTGGCCAACGCGTTGATGCATCCCAAGAGCGCGCTGGAGCGCGAGTACCTGTGCCGCGTGCACGGCGAGGTTCCCGACGAGATGATCGAGAAGCTCAAGGCCGGCGTGGAGCTGGAGGACGGTCCGGCGCGCTTCGACGAGATCGCCGTGATCAGCCGCGGCGGCAGCCACAGCTGGTTCCGCGTGGTCATCCGCGAAGGCCGCAATCGCGAGGTGCGCCGCCTGTGGGATTCGCAGGGTTTTCTGGTCAGCCGGCTCAAGCGCATCCGTTACGGCACCGTGCAGCTGCCGCGCGCGCTGCGCCGCGGTGATTGCGAGGCGCTCGGCGAGGAGGCCGTGAAGGAGCTGCGCAAGGTGACCGGCCTGGGCTCGCCCCAGCCCGTACTCACGCTCAGCCCGGTGCTGCACCAGCGTCGAGCCAACCGCAACGTCACCGAATACCGCCCGGAGCGTGGCAGTGCCACCGCCTGGAGCAGCGGCGCGGCTGACGAGGCGCGCGAACTGCGCGCGTTCGACCGCATCCGCGACGAGCCGACCCGCGGCAAGCCGCGGCGCGCGCCGGGCCGCGAGGTCAACGGCAATGTCGCAAGGCCGGAGCGCGGCAACGCTGCGCCGCGCAAGGGCCGCGGCGGGAAGCGCGTCGCACCGGGCCAGGAGCTGCCTTCCGTGCGCACCTGGTTCGCCGGCGAGACGCGCGATGGCTACAGCGGCGGGCCGAGCAGCAACCCCGGCAAACCCGGTGGCGCTGGCAAGCGCCGCCCCGGTGGCGGCAAGCCTGGCGCTCCCCGCGCCGGCGGCAACAGTCCTTACAGCGGTTTCGCCGGCGGTCGCGGCGGTGAGGCACGCGCTCCGGCCAGCGGCGGCGCCGCGCGCAGCGGCAACCGTGCCGGCAAGCCGCAGGGCGCCCGCCCGGCCGGCGGACGCGGTGGCAACCGCTCGCCCGGCTCGGGCAGCGGCGGTCGCCCGCCCGGCGGCGGGCGCGGTGGCAACCGGGGCGGCAATCGCTGATCCACGCCATCGCCGTCACCCGGGGTGACGAAAAAAAGCCGGCGCTCTCCACCCATGGGTGAAGGACGCCGGCTTTTTTGTTCGAGGCTTGCAGCGCGCTAGCGCACGGCCATCGTCACTGCCGCAGGGCTTCCATGGTTGCCGAGTCCAGCTGGCCGGTAACACCCAGGCCACGGATGCGCTGGAACTTGCTGATCGCCGACGATGTGCCAGGGCCGGGCAAGCCATCTACCTTGCTGCTGTAAAGTCCCAGCGACGCCAGCTTGCGCTGCGCGTCGCGCAACGAGTAGCCCTCGACCGAGGGTGCGCTGCCATCACCATCCACCTTCAGACCGCCCCCGGTGCCGAGCCCGCCGGCGACCCGCTGCGGCGCATATTCGCGTACCGCCTTGACCATCTGGTTGTAGGAATCGAGGAATGCCGAGGCGATGACCTTTCCCTGAGGCGTCTTTGCATAGGCACCCGCCGCACCCACGGCACCACCACCACCAAAGATGCCGCCAAAGCCGAAGTCCGTGTTCTTTGCACTGCCCTGGGCGATCGCCACCTGTACGCCCGAGCGGGTGTCGGTGAGCATCAAGGTGGTAGAGGCCTCGCTGGTCTTCATCGAACCGGCCACGGCGCCGATCAGCGCGCCGTAGGGCAAGAGGCCAGCCAGACCGGCCGCGCCACCGCCGGTGTTCTGGGAGAACTGGATGTTCGGCGTCGCCACGTAATCGGCGGCCACCATCTGGTGCGGACGCAGATTGCTGCTGCTACGCAGCTCGCCTGACGCCGCGAGGTCGCGCTCGCGCATCATCGACGTCATGCCGCGGCCGCGGTCGACCACCACGAAGCAATTGCTCTGCTGGATCATCATGCGGATGAGCGGCGTGGTGGCTGGGAGGTGGTATTGCTGGGTCAGCACCGCGTACCACGGCTCGCCTTCATCCTCCTCCACCGCCAGCGTACCCAGCGGCTTGGCGCAGTGCTCGAGAGTCGGATTGGCGTTGGTGGCGTTCGCCCCTCCGGCCGAGCCGCTTACCGGATTCTTGCCGCCCCCGGTCTGCATGGTGGAACAACCGGTCAGGCTCATGGTGGCGGCGATGGCCGCTGCGAGCAGGCCGTGCTTAAGAGAGTCAATTCTCATGGTTACTCCGTGGTGATTGCACAAGTGGAACAGTTGCGGCCAGGGCCGCCGGGGTTGAAGCGGGACAAGGCAGTCCCGTGCCTTCCGTGGGAAAGCCGCAGAAAAGTTCGCCGGTGTCAGGTGCCGCGTGCGCTGCTCAGGCGGGGCGCCGCGAGTGGAGCGCTAGGGGCGCACCGCCGAGGGGCGGCCGAGAAGTGGTGTTGGTGATTTCGATTCCCTGCCGGCCATTGCTGCCGGCGTCGGCGCGTGCATTTCGGCGCGCGCTCCCGCATCCATGCGTGACATCGGTTTCTTCCCCTGAAGACGCGACAAAAGCCGGACCAGGGGCAGGTGCCCCGGCGGTGCCGGATGGCCGAGAGGCTACGGGGAGGCGGCGACCGAGATCAACAGCGAAACGGAGGAAATCCCGGGATTTTCGCCGTTTCGCGATCATCGCGCGCTGAACCGACAAGCGCGTCGAGAAAAGCCCTACACGTCTGTCATCCGCTACGGAAGCAGCTGGAAATCGTCAGCGTCCATCCAGGCGGGGAAACGTTCGCGATGCGAGAGCAGCGGTGCCGGATCGATGCGGATCGTGACTACCTGTTCCTGCGCGCCGAGCTCCACCAGCGGTTCACCGACCGGATCGATCACCGCGCTATCGCCGGCGTAGGCGAGGTCATTGCCGTCGACGCCGACGCGATTCACACCGATGACGTAGCTGAGATTCTCGATCGCCCGCGCGCGTAGCAGTGTGCGCCAGGGCTGGCGTCGCGGGGCCGGCCAGTTGGCGACAAACAGGGCGAGGTCGTAGTCCATGCCCGCGGGAGCGGCTTCGTTGCGCCGGTTGCGCAACCACACCGGGAAGCGCAGGTCGTAGCAGACCTGCGGCAGGATCCGCCAGCCCTTCAACTCGACGATCAGCCGCTCGCGGCCGCCACCGTAGCGGGTGTGTTCGCCGGCCATGCGGAACAGGTGGCGCTTGTCGTATTGCCGGAGATCGCCGTCGGGCGTGGCCCACAGCAGACGGTTGTAGACCGTGTCGTGCTCACGCAGCGCGAGGCTGCCGGTGACCACGGCGCCGACCTCGGCAGCCAGGCTCCGCATCCACGCGACGCCGGCACCGTCGGTGGCCTCGGCACTGGCCCGGGTGTCGTTGCTGAAGCCGGAGAGGAAGGTCTCCGGCAGCACGAACAGATCGGTTGCACCGGCGTGCGCACGCACCAGCGCACCGTAGTAGTCGCGATTGGCCTCGGCATCGTGCCAGCGGGTGGCGCCCTGCACGAGCGTGACGGTCAGCGGCTGCATGATGCTCACAGCCGGCACAACCGTTCGGCGGCCGCTTCCATCGTGGCGTCGCTCTTGGCGAAGCACAGCCGCGCCAGGCGCGTGCCCGGCGGCGTGGCACAGAACGGGGTCAGCGGGATCGCCGCCACGCCACCCTCGCGCACCATCCAGTCGCAGAATGCGAGGTCGCCCTCGTCGCGGATCGCCGAGTAATCGACCAGCTGGAAATAGCCGCCCGGTACGTCGAGCAGCTTGAACCGCGACGGCGCCAGCAGCGCGCGGAAGCGGTCGCGCTTGGCCTGGTAGAACGCCGGCAGCTCCAGGTAGTGCTCCGGCGTGCTCGCCATGAACTCGGCGAATGCGACCTGCGCCGGATGAAAGGTGCAAAAAGTGAGGTACTGGTGCACCTTGCGGAACTCGGCGCTCAGCGCCGCCGGCGCCACCGCGTAGCCAACCTTCCAGCCGGTGCAGTGGTAGGTTTTGCCGAAGCTCGACACCACCACGCTGCGCGCAGCGAGCTCCACATGACGCAGCACGCTCTGGTGCGCGGCGCCGTCGAACACGATGTGTTCGTACACCTCGTCGGAGAGCACCACGATGTCGGTATCGCGCACGATCCCGGCCAGCGCATCCAGATCATCCGCGGAGAGCACCGCGCCGGACGGGTTGTGCGGGCTGTTGATGAGGATCATCCGCGTGCGCGGCGTGATCGCGTCGCGCACGCGCTGCCAGTCGATCGAGAAATCCGGCTGGCTCAGCGGAATATGCACGGCACGCGCGCCCTGCAGGTCGATCGCCGGCTCATAGCAGTCGTAGGCGGGATCGAACACGATCACCTCCTCGCCCTGGCGCACCAGCGCGGCGATGGCAGCAAAGATCGCCTCGGTGGCACCCGACGTTACCGTGACCTCGCTGTCCGGATTGACCACGCGGCCATACAGCCGCTGGGTCTTGCGGGCGATTTCCTCGCGCAGGCTGGCCAGGCCGATTCCCGGTGCGTACTGGTTGCGGCCGTCGGCCATCGCTCGCGTCACCGCATCGCGCAATGCCTGCGGCGGCTCGAAGTCCGGAAAGCCCTGCCCCAGGTTCACCGCCTTGTGCTCCACGGCAAGCTGGCTCATCACGCTGAAGATGGTGGTGCCGACGTTCGGGAGCTTGCTGGTGATCTGCATGGTCTGCACGTATGGATGGCTAAACGTCGATGCTAGCACGCACGTCAGTGGCCATCGTCGACCGGCCTGGCGGCAGCCTTCTTGCAGGCCTCGTGTTGCTGCCGCGAGGCATCCGGGAGCCGTGCGGCGAGGAACTCCACCAGCGCCCGCACGCCCGGCAACTGACCGCGCCGGCTGGGGTAGACGAAATGCATCACGCCATCGGGCACGCTCCACTGCGGCAGCAGTACCTCCAGTTCGCCGCGGGCCACCCACGGCGCGCAGACGAATTCCGGCAACATCGCCACCCCCGCGCCGCGGCGTGCCGCCTCCAGCAGCATCGCGAAGTCGCCGCAGATCAGCCGCGGCTGGATATCCACCACCACCCGCTCGCCGGACGCGTCGAGCAGCTCCCAGCTTTGCACCCCATCGTGCTCGGCCTGCGACAACGCCGGCAACGCCGAGAGATCGCCCGGCACCTGGGGAACCCCGTGCGCCGCCAGCAGCTGCGGGCTCGCCACCGGCAGCACGCGTGACTGGCCGAAGGTACGCACCACCAGCGTGGCGTCGGTGTCGAGCTTGTTGCGCACGCGGATGGCGACATCGAAGCCTTCGCTGATCACATCCACGCGCCGATTGCTCGACAGCACCCGCACCTGCACCTTGGGGTACTGCAGCAGGAAATCCGGAAGGACCTCGGAAAGCACCGTCTGGGTCAGCGATACCGGGCAACTCAGCCGCACGATGCCGCGCGGCTCGGCGCGCAGCTCGTCCACCGCATCCTGTGCTGCCTGCGCTTCCTCCAGCACCGCGCGGCAGTGGGTATAGAAGCGTTCGCCCACCTCCGTGACCACGAACCGCCGCGTGGTCCGCTGCAGCAGGCGCACCCCCAGGCGGTCCTCCAGCTGCGCCACGCGCTTGCTCAATCGCGACTTCGGAATGCCCAGCGCCCTGCCCGCGGCAGAGAACCCGCTGTGCTCGACCACGGCGGCGAAGAAGTACAGATCGTTGAGGTCCTGCAAGGCGCCCGCGATAGGATGCATGATCGTTTCCCTGTAAAGACGATACGTCCGGATTTGCCTATCTTATCCGTTTATTGTTCGCGATATATCGTGGGTGCATCGCCGCTTTCCGGCATGCACACGAGGATTCGCCATGAACGTTCTTCATCTTGATACCAGCGCCCTGGGCGCGCATTCGGTCTCGCGCCAGCTCACCGCGGCCATTGTGGCGCAGCTTGTGAACGAACAGACCGCCGCGGTCACCTACCACGACCTGGCCTCCGAGCCGCTGTCGCACTGGCTGCCCAACGCCGACCCGGCCAGCGCCGAGGCGCAGCGGAACGAGGCGGTGCTGCAGCAGTTTCTCGACGCCGACGTCGTGGTGATCGGCGCACCGATGTACAACTTCTCGATCACCACCCAGCTCAAGGCATGGCTGGACCGCGTAATGGTGGCGGGCCGCACCTTCCGCTACGGGCCGAACGGCCCCGAGGGCCTGGCCGGCGGCAAGCGCGTGATCATCGCCTCCAGCCGCGGCGGCAAGTACAGCGAAGGTCCTGCCGCTGCCATGGACTTCCAGGAGCCCTACCTGCGCACGGCGCTGGGCTTCATCGGCATCACCGACGTGGTGTTCGTGCGCGCCGAGGGCGTGGCGATGGGTGACGAGGCCAGGCAGGCCGCACTGCAGGCGGCACACGCCGCGATCGGCGAGCTGGCGCTGCGCAAGGCGGCGTGACTGGCGCCTCGGGATGCCGCCGCGTGCGGCGCTCGGAGACGCGCGTCCCGGTATGTTCCAATGCGGGCTGCGGCGGGCATCCCGGCCCGCCTCGGGCCGACGAGGACGACGCAAATGAAACCGATGCTGCGCCTGGCGCTGCCGCTGATGCTGGGGCTCGCCGCTCCGGCCATGGCCGCCGATCTGCTGGTGAAGAACGTCAATGGCTACACGCTGGACAGCCACGGCCAGCTGCAGCGCTTCGACGCGCTGCTGGTCGATCACGGCAAGGTCGAAGCCACCGGAAAGCTCGACGCAATACAGCCCAAGGCGGGCTCGGCACGTGTCATCGATGGCGGTGGCCGCACGCTGCTGCCGGGGCTGATCGACGCCCACGGCCACGTGATGGAGCTGGGCTACGCCAGCATCCAGGTCGACCTCACCGGCACCCGCTCGCTGGATGAGGCGCTGGCGCGGATCAAGGCCTACGCCGACGCGCACCCCGACGCACCGTGGATCATCGGCGGCGGCTGGAACCAGGAGATCTGGAAGCTCGGCCGCTTCCCCACTGCGAAGGAACTGGACGCCGTGGTGAGCGATCGCCCGGTATGGCTGAGCCGCGTGGACGGCCACGCCGCGTGGGCCAACAGCGTGGCGATCCGTCTTGCCGGTGTCACCGCGAAAACCGCCGACCCCAAGGGCGGGCGCATCGAGCGCGACGCCGAAGGCAATCCCTCCGGCGTCTTTGTCGATGGCGCTACCGACCTGGTGAACGCCAGGGTGCCCACCCCCACCCCGGCCCAGCAGACTGCCGCGCTGGACGCCGCACTGGCCGAGATGGCCAAGGTGGGCCTCACCGGCGTGGGCGATCCCGGCATCGACACCGCCACCTACCGGCTCTATCGCCGCTACGCGGATGCACACAAGCTCACCGCGCGCATCTACGCGATGATCCACAACACCGGCGACGACTTCGACACCATCAGCCAGGACGGCCCGCTGGTCGGCTACGGCAACGACTTCCTCAGCGTGCGCGCGGTGAAGCTCTACGCCGACGGCGCGCTGGGCAGCCGCGGCGCGGCGCTGCTGTCGCCCTATTCCGACGACACGCACAACCGCGGCCTGCTGTTCCAGCCGCAGCCGCAGCTCACCGCGATGATCGAGAAGGCCTTCGGCAAGGGCTACCAGGTGTGCATCCACGCCATCGGCGATGCCGCCAACCGCGAGGTGCTCGACAGCTACGCCGCGGCGTACGAGAAGTATCCAGCGGCCAAGGCGTTCCGCAACCGCGTAGAGCACGCGCAGATCGTGGCGGTGAGCGACATCCCCCGCTTCAAGACGCTCGACCTGATCGCCTCGATGCAGCCCACCCACGCCACCTCGGACATGAACATGGCCGAGGCGCGTATCGGCCACGATCGTATGGCCGGCGCCTACGCCTGGCGCACCTTCCTTGACCAGGGCACGGTGATCGCCGGCGGCTCGGACTTCCCGGTGGAGTCGCCGAACCCGTTCTTCGGCCTGTACTCCGCCGTGACGCGCCAGGATCACCAGGGCCAGCCGCCGGGCGGCTGGTATCCGCAGCAGGCGATGACGCGCACCGAGGCGTTGCGCGCGTTCACACTGGGCGCCGCTTATGCCGAGCACGCCGAAGAGACGCTCGGCACGCTCGAACCCGGCAAGTGGGCGGACTTCATCCTGATCGACCGCGACATCATCGCCGGCCCGCCCGCCGATATCTGGAAGACCCGCGTGCTGCAGACCTGGGTCGGCGGCAAGCAGGTATACGCGGCGCAGTGATGCGCCGCGGGGCATCTTCAGAAGGTGCTCCGGTTGACCCAGTGCAAGGCGCCGCCGTGGCTGTCCGTCCGCACATACGGCATGGCCGGCGTGCGCGGGGAGGTCGCATGGATGCGCCCGGCATGGAGGAGCGCGGAAGGCAGACGGCCCTTCTGTCGAGTCGCCGCGACAAACGCATGCGGGCGGACAGCCACGGCCTGACATGCTCGATTCGCAACGGCGCGGTGATGTCCAGGAGGGTTGATCAGAGCACCCTCAAATCACCGAAGCCTTGCCACCGTCCATCGGCACGATCGCCCCGGTGACGTAAGCGGCCCGCGCCGACGCCGGGTACACGGCCAGGTCCGCCACTTCCGCCGGCTCGGCCGGACGCCCCATCGGCACGCCGGCCATCTGCTGTGCCAGCGCCGTCGATCGGTCGATACCGGACGCGCGCATCGCTGCGGCCAGGCCCTCCTCCATGCGGGCGGTGCGGGTGATGCCGGGGTTGATCGCGTTCACCCGCACGCCCTGCGCCGCATAAGCCTGTGCGTAGCCGACCGTGGCCAGCATCAGCGCCGCATTGGCCGCGCCGCCACCGATGTGTAGTGCATTCGCCTGCCGCCCGCCCTGCCCGATCACGTTGACGATGGCGCCCTGGCCGCGCGCGGCCATGGCGCGGATCACCGCGTCGACGGCATGCATGTACGTGAAGTATTTCGCGTCCATCGCCTCGTGCAATGCCGCGGCATCGAGCTCGTGGGGCGGTCGACGCCGGGCGGCGCCCGCGCTGTTCACCAGCACGTCGACCGGACCGTGCTCGGCCGCGATGCGGTCGAAGATCTCCCGCGTCGCGGCGGCATCACGCAGGTCCACCGCGCACACGGCCATCGCATGATCGGCGGCGGCCAGCGCCTCGCGTGCCTGAGCCAGCCCGTCGGCCGAGCGGGCCAGTCCCACCACGGCGGCGCCTTCGGCCGCAAAGGCATGCGCACAGGCCAGGCCGATCCCCTTGCTGGCTCCCGTGATCACCACCCGGCGGCCGGAAAGTCCCAGATCCATCGCTCCGTCTCCTGTTCGCAAAGGCGCCCAAGCCTAGCGCGACTCGGCTCCTGCACCGCGAGAACGGCTTGGTAGCGCCGTTTTACGGCATAGGCCATCAGTCATGTTGCCAATCGTGCGGCCATCTATTGACGGCTCGAAATGTGGTGTTATAGTTCACTACACCACCGGTCCACGAGAGCACTAGGAGACACATCATGAAAACCCCGAACCTGCTTGCACTGTCCGCCGCCGTCCTTATCACCGCCGCCGGCCTGGCCTCCATGAACCACGGCATCGCCCGCGTCCCCGTCGCCGAAATCAACGGCGTACGCGTGATCGACCTGGCCCCGGTCAATGTCACCCCGACCGCGCAGGATCTGCGCGCCGCGGCGCTCACGGCCTACCTCAACGTGCCCGCCGCAACGGCCGCCGGCACGCTGGACAACCGCGCCGAGGCGGACATCCGCCTGGTCGGGACCCAGATGGCCATGCCCTACTATTCGTTTGGCAACAAGCTCGGCCGTATCAGCAAGGAATAAACATGACCATTACCTGGAACGACAGCGTCCCGATCTACCGTCAGCTGCGCGAGCGCGTCGTGGCGATGATCCTGGACGGCGCCTTGAACGAGGGCGACCCGCTGCCGTCGGTACGCCAGGTAGCAGCGGATTTTCAGATCAATCCGCTGACTGTCTCCAAGGCCTATCAGGAGCTGGTCGACGATCAACTGGTTGAAAAAAGGAGGGGGTTGGGCATGTTCGTCAACGATGGAGCGCGCGAATCACTGCTGAAGTCCGAGCGTGAACGCTTTCTGCGCGAGGAGTGGCCGATGCTTTTCGCCCGGCTGCAGCGCCTCGGACTGGATCTGAAAACCCTGCTGCGCGAGGCCAATGACGGCCCGGAGAAAACATCATGAGCGCCGTGATCACCGCCACCGGCCTGAGCAAGCGCTACAAGAACACCGCCGCGCTGGACAATGTGAGCTTCTCGATTCCGTCCGGGCGCATCGTCGGCCTGATCGGCCCGAACGGCGCCGGCAAGACCACCGTCCTGAAGGCGATCCTGGGCCTCACCCCGTTCCAGGGCGAGCTCAATGTGCTGGGCCTGAACCCGTGCACGCACCGCGACGAGCTGATGGAAAACGTGTGCTTCATCGCCGACGTGGCGGTGCTGCCGCGCTGGCTGCGGGTGCGCGACGCGGTGGACTTTGTCGCCCACGTGCATCCGCGCTTTGATCGCGCCAAGTGCGAGGCGTTCCTCAAGCGCACCAAGCTCACGCCCAACCAGCGCGTCAAGCAGATGTCCAAGGGCATGATCGTGCAGCTGCACCTGGCGCTGGTGATGGCCATCGACGCCCGCCTGCTGGTGCTGGACGAGCCCACGCTGGGCCTGGACATCCTCTACCGCAAGCAGTTCTACCAGAACCTGCTGGAGGACTACTTCGACGAGGACAAGACCATCATCGTCACCACCCACCAGGTGGAAGAGGTGGAGCACATCCTTACCGACCTGATGTTCATCCGCGACGGCAAGATCGTGCTCGACGCGGACATGGATGCCATCGGCGAGCGTTTCATCGAAGTGCTTGTAAATGCCGACCGTGCCGCCGCCGCCCGCGCCATGCGCCCGCTGGACGAGCGCCAGGTGTTTGGCAAGAGCATCTTTCTGTTCGACGGTGCCGACCGGGCCGTGCTCGAGGGGCTGGGCGAGACGCGCCGGCCTTCGGTCAGTGACCTGTTCGTCGCCACCATGAAGGGAACCTACGCATGAAGACCCTCGGCTTGAACAACATGTACTGGCTGGTGAAACGCGAATTCTGGGAGCACAAGGGCGGCTTCTTCTGGGCGCCCGTGATCACCGGAGGCATCTTCCTGCTGCTCAACCTCATGGGCA
Source organism: Dyella sp. (assembly GCF_035685805.1). GTDB lineage: Bacteria > Pseudomonadota > Gammaproteobacteria > Xanthomonadales > Rhodanobacteraceae > Dyella_A. The sequence goes on along the minus strand of NZ_DASSAB010000035.1, from coordinate 26,259 downwards.
TCATCACGGCCGAGGTGATCGGCGCGCAGCACGGCATCCACTTCGGTGCCGGCGGCGAGCTGCGAACGCTGATGAGCCGCATGGACGCCGGCGACCTGAGCAAGGTCGGACTGGCGCTGGACGTGGCGATGTACTCGGCCATCGGCATCATCGCCGTGGTGCTCGGCTTCGTGGTGTTCTTCTACTGCCTCGGCGCGCTCTATGACGACCGTCGCGATCGCAGCATCCTGTTCTGGAAGTCGCTGCCGATCTCCAACGCCGGCACCGTGCTCTCCAAGGTGATCAGCGCCACGGTACTGGCTCCGGTGATCGCGATCGTGGTCGGCATCGTGGTGGGCATGGCGCAGCTGCTGATCCTGGCCGTCACCCTGTCCTTCCACGGCGTCAACGTGTGGCAGTTGCTGGTGCTGGCCCACCCGTTCCGGGTCATGGCCAACCTGATCGGCTACATCCCGATCTACCTGCTCTGGGCGCTGCCGACCGTCGGCTGGCTGCTGTTCTGCTCGGCCTGGTCACGCAGCAAGCCCTTCCTGTGGGCGGTGGCTCTGCCGGTGGCGGCGGGCCTGTTGATCAGCTGGTTCGGCATCATGGGCCTGTTCAACCTGCCGACCACCTGGTTCTGGGTCAACGTGGTGCAGCGCGGACTGCTCAGCGCGTTCCCCGGCGGCAGCCTGATGGCCAGCTCGCACGGCTTCTCGGTCGGCAACGGCAATGAGCTCGGCCTGCTCGATCTGGGGCAGACCTACCAGATCCTCGGCTCGGCCAACCTCTGGATCGGCGTGCTGGCTGGCGCCGCCCTGATCGCCGCCGCTACCTGGTTCCGCCGCTGGCGCGACGACAGCTGACGATTGACGGGCGGGCCGCAACGGCCCGCCCGGGCTTCTCCGCAGCGCCGATCCCCGCATCGCCTGCACCCCGCGCACCCACCGCGCATTCAACCGCCCACCGCTTGCCCCACGGTCCGACAACGGTCGGCCCGATCGGGCAACTGCACCCCGAGGAACACCGATGCGCTCGATCGTTACCGCTCTGCTCGCCGCCGTACTGGCCTCCTCTGTTGCCCCGGTCACCGCGGCGACGGCCCAACCGGCCACCACGGTGCTGCTGGTCGGGGACAGCCTGAGCTCCGCCCACCGGATCCCCACCGAGGCCGGCTGGGTCACGCTGCTGCAGCACCGGTTGGACAGCGGCCCCGACCGCGGCACCGTCGTGGTCAATGCCAGTCGCGGCGGCAAGACGCTCGCCGACGCGCAGGCCGAGCTGCCCGGGCTGCTGGCCCGTCACCACCCGCAGGTGGTGGTGCTGGAACTGGGTGCGAACGACGCCATCCTGGGCGCCTCGGCAAGCGAACTGCGCCAGCGCATGGTGGGCCTGATCGACATGGCCAAGGCGTCGGGGGCGCGCGTGGCCGTGCTCGGCTTCGAGGTTCCGGCGCAACTGGACCGCGATGGCGTCGCGCACATGCTGCACCAGAGTTATGCCGAGGTCGCGCGGCAAGAGCAGGTCGCCCTGCTGCCGTCGCTGATGGCCGGCGTCTCGGACCATCCGGCGCTCCTGCTGGACGACGGCATCCACCCCACCGCCGCGGCGCAGGCGATCATGCTGGACAATGCCTGGCCGACGCTGAAACCGCTGTTGTCGGACTGACCGGTCGCCACCACCGCTTGCCGAATCGGCAACTCCATCCGTCCCAACTAGAGGATCCTTCCATGTCTGCCCGTTCCCTTGCCTGCCCCCTTCTCGCCATCGCCCTGCTCGCTGGCTGCAGCCATCACGACGGCAGCTCACGCTGGAGCGATACCAGCATTGCCGACGGCAGCATCAAGGTGCGCGGGGACCATGCCGTGCTCCGTCCCGATGGCGCGCCCGAGGCGACCATCGACGCCAACGGCACCCTGCGCATCGACGGCAAGGACGTCGCCGTGAACGACGCCCAGCGCGCGCTGCTCAAGCAGTACTACGCAGCAGCCGCCGCGGTGCGCATGCACGGCATCGAGACCGGCAAGGCCGGCGCAAAGGTGGCCGGCGTCGCGCTCAAGGGGGTCGCCTCCAGCCTGTTGCACGGCGACGGCGACACCATGCAGAAAAACGTGGATGCCCAGGCCAAGGCCGTGGAGCAATCCGCCGGGAAGATCTGCAACGACCCGGTCGACATCCAGACCGCACAGGACGGGCTCGCTGCGCAGCTGCCCGCGTTCAAGCCCTACGCGCACCTGATCACCGGGCAGTCCGTGGCCGACTGCAAGAACGACACCGTCGTCCACCGCTCCTGACCGCGCCGCCCTTGACCGGCTCGTCCTGCCCGGCCCAACCCCGAGCGGGAAGCTCCGGCCACTGCGAACACACCCATCCTCCCAAGCAGGCAGACATCTCATGAAAAGCACCGCCATCACCCGCCGAGTGATCACCACCAGCGCTCTGGCGCTGGCATCGCTGCTGCCGCTGGCCGCGTGCAGCCAGACCGGCGCACACAACGACGACAACGCCGCGCAGGCCGTCACCGAAGCGCACGACCAATCCTCCCCGTCGATGATCTCCGAGGAAATCCACAAAGGCATGCAGCAGGCCAGGAAGGAGCTGCTCACCCAGGACATCGACATCAACAACGTCCACGTCGGCCATGACCGGGACAACGACGGCGCCGACCACCGCGACCTGCCCAAGGCCGTCATCACGCCGCAGGGAAACCTGGTGATCGCCGGCAACACCGTGTCCGCCACGCCGGAGCAGCACACCATGCTGGTGGACTACCGCCAGCAGATCATCGGCATCGCCGAGGCCGGCATGGAGATCGGCGAGCACGGCGCCAACCTGGGCACGCAGGCGGCCAAGGAGGCGATCTGGGGTGCGCTTACCGGCAAGAGCGACAAGGAGATCGAGGCGCGCATCAAGCCCCAGACCGCGCAGATCGAGGCCGCCGCCGCCAAGCTCTGCCTGCGCCTGCCCGACATGCTCGCCTCACAGCAGAAGCTGGCCGCAGCCATGCCGGAGTTCCGCCCCTACGCCACCATGACCCAGAAGGACGTGGAGGAATGCGGCAAGGACGACGGCAACGACGACTGACCGCTTTCGCGGTCAGCCTATCCCACAGGTTTTTCAAGGAAGAATCCCATGCGTTACACCACACTGATCGCCACCCTGCTCCTGGCCGGCGCAGCAGCGCCGCCGGCCAACGCGGGCTGGTACGTGCAGATGCACAGCACCACCGAGAGCCTGAGCTGGAAAGGTGCGCACGGGCAGGCGCTGGAGTTGAGCTCGGAAGACGGCAAGGGCATCACCGTCGGAACGATCCTGCCCGACGGCCACGATGGCCTGCACAAGGGCGACCGGATCACCGCGATCGATGGTCATGCGGTGTCTCATGTCCAGCAACTGCTGGCCTATGCCAATGCGCACATGCAGGATCCGGCACGCTTGTCCGTGCATGGCGGCGGGCATGACATCGACGTCGCGCTCCCGGCGGGTGAGCTGGGAGCCCTGATGCACCCGCACCCCTGATCGATCCGCATCGTGCCCGTGACTCCCGGCGCGAGACCCTCGCCCGGGCGTTGTTCGTTCATGGCTGCGCACACCAGCGAGAAAGGTGCGGCGCTCAGCCGCCGCCACCGCCGCCGTGGATGCCACCCTTGGTCAGCTTGATCGGATCGAGCAGCTTCTTCAGCTCGTCCTTTGACAGGCCCGTGGTCTCCAGCGCCACGTCCAGGATCGGCCGCTTCTCCTTGTACGCCTGCTTGGCGAGCGCCGCGCCCTTTTCGTAGCCGATGACCGGGTTCAGCGCCGTCACCAGGATCGGATTCATCGCCAGCGCCTCGTTCACCCGCTGCACGTTGACCTTGAAGCCGAGGATCGCCTTGTCCGCCAGCAGCCGCGACACGTTGGCCAGCAGGCCGATCGACTGCAGCAGGTTGTAGGCGATCAACGGCAGCATCACGTTGAGCTGGAAGTTGCCGGACTGGCCGGCCACGGTGATCGTGGCGTCGTTGCCGATCACCTGCGCCGCCACCATCGCAGCGGCCTCGGGAATCACCGGGTTGACCTTGCCCGGCATGATCGACGAGCCCGGCTGCAGCGCCGGCAGCTCAATCTCGCCCAGCCCCGCCAGGGGACCGGAGTTCATCCAGCGCAGGTCGTTGGCGATCTTCATCAGCGCCACCGCCAGCGTCTTCAGCGCGCCAGACAATTCCACCGCGGCGTCCTGCGCGGCCATGCCCTCGAAGTAATTCTGCGCCGACTCGAATTTCTGCCCGGTGAGCTTCTTCAGCTCTTTCGCCATGCCCGCGCCGAACCTGGGGTCGGCGTTGATGCCGGTACCCACCGCGGTGCCGCCCTGCGGCAGCCGGCGCATGCGCTTGAGCGCGTCCTCGATCCGCTCGATCGCCGAGTCGATTTGTGCACCCCAGCCGGACAGTTCCTGGCCGAAGGTGATCGGCATGGCATCCATCAGGTGCGTGCGGCCGGTCTTGGCAACGTTCTTCAGCTCGCGCGCACGGCGCGCGATGGTCTTCTTCAGGTGCTTCAGCGCCGGCAGCAGCTCCTCCGCACTCATCAGCGTGGCGCTGACGTGGATGGCGGTGGGGATGACGTCGTTGGAGCTCTGCCCGTAGTTGACGTGATCGTTGGGGTGCACCTTGCCGCCGCCCTTGGCCGCCAGGTGCGCGATCACCTCGTTGGCGTTCATGTTGGTGCTGGTGCCCGAGCCAGTCTGGAACACGTCGATCGGGAACTGGTCGTCGAACTGGCCGTCCGCCACCGCCAGCGCCGCCTTGCGGATAGCCGAGGCCTGGCCCTTCTTCAGATGCCCGAGCGCCAGGTTGCTTTCAGCCGCCGCCGCCTTGATCAGCCCCAGCGCCCGGATGAACCCGCGCGGCAGCGCCAGGCCGGAGATCGGAAAGTTGTCGATCGCGCGCTGCGTCTGCGCCCCGTACAGCGCCTCGGCTGGCACCTTCAACTCACCCATGCTGTCGTGCTCGATGCGAAAGCCGCTCATGGCCACACTCCTTGGAAAAGACCGCCGCACTATAAGCGCCTACCCGTAAGCACCACGAAAAGCCGCCCCGTCCTCCGCTTGCAGGAGCTCGCTCGCGGGCGATGCTCCTCGCTCTGAACCCACGTCAAGGCCAAAGAGCATCGCCCGCGAGCGGGCTCCTACAACGGCGGCAGCGCGTGAGCCGTCACAGGGGGCCGCCATGTAAAATCGCCGTTTTCCCGTTGCCGGAACGCGCCGATGTCCACCCACGCCCTTACCGCCCTGTCCCCGCTGGACGGCCGTTACGCCAGCAAGGCCGAGCCGCTGCGTCCGATCTTCAGCGAGTACGGACTCATGCACCGGCGCGTTCATGTGGAAATCGAGTGGCTGCTGGCGCTGGCCGCCGAACCGGCGATCGCCGAACTGCCCGCCTTTGCCCCGGCGCAGATCGACGCGCTGAAGGTCATCGCCGCGAACTTCAGCGTCGAGGACGGCAGCCGCATCAAGGCGATCGAGGCCACCACCAACCACGACGTCAAGGCGGTGGAGTACTTCATCAAGGAGCGCATCGGCTCCGACGCCGCGCTGGCCCAGGCCAAGGAGTTCGTGCACTTCGCCTGCACCAGCGAGGACATCAACAACCTCTCCTACGCACTGATGCTGCGCGACGCACGTACCGACGTGCTGCTGCCGTCGTTCGACAAGATCATCGCCAGCCTGCGCACCATGGCCCACGCCCACGCCAACCTGCCGATGCTCTCGCGCACCCACGGCCAGACCGCCTCGCCCAGCACGCTCGGCAAGGAGCTGGCCAACGTGGTCGCCCGTCTGGAACGCCAGCGCAAGCAGCTGGCCGAGGTGGAGATCAGCGGCAAGATCAACGGCGCCGTGGGCAACTACAACGCCCACGCCATCACCTACCCCGAGCTGGACTGGCGCGGCTTCTCGCAGCGCTTCGTCGAGAGCCTGGATCTCGGCTACAACGCCTACACCACCCAGATCGAGCCGCACGACGGCGTGGCCGAATACTGCGACGCCGTGCGCCGCGCCAACATCGTGCTGATCGACCTGGCCCGCGACATCTGGGGTTACATCTCGCTGGGCTACTTCAAGCAGACGCTGAAGGCCGGCGAAGTCGGCTCGTCCACGATGCCGCACAAGGTCAACCCGATCGACTTCGAGAACGCCGAAGGCAACTTCGGCTTGGCCAACGCGCTGCTCGGCCACTTCGCTGAAAAGCTGCCGATCAGCCGCTGGCAGCGCGACCTCACCGACTCCACCGTGCTGCGCGCTCTGGGCACCGCCTTCGGCCACACGCTGGTGGCGCTGGAATCGCTGGCCAAGGGCCTGGGCAAACTCAACGTCAACGCCGACCGCCTCGCGGCCGACCTCGACGCCAGCTGGGAAGTGCTCGCCGAAGCCGTGCAAACCGTCATGCGCCGCTACGGCCTGCCTGAGCCGTACGAACAGCTCAAGGCGCTCACCCGCGGCCAGGGCATCACCCAGGAATCCATGCGCACCTTCATCACCGGACTGGACCTGCCGGCCGATGCCAAGCAGCGCCTGCTGGATCTCACGCCGGGTGGCTATGTCGGCTTGGCCGAAGTGCTGGCAAAGGCCATCTAACGCGCCATCAAGGTCGTCTGACAAAGCCCTTCGCTCTTCGAGCGGAGGGCTTTTTTTTCGGCCCCACCATACGGTTTATTCCGTCATTTCCGGGCACATAAAAGATAGCTACCCATTTCTTGCCCTATGCACGGCACCACAGTAGCCGGGAGACCGGGCACTACGCGGGCCAACCCATTGCCCACGCCGGAAAATTCCTGCTTGACCCCGGCACCTCACGCAAAGGACGATCGGTGCATATGCCCCGATGTGGGGTCTAGTATGCGTTAGCTGTCACAGGGGAAGTTCGTGGGTGACGAGAATAAGATCCGAGATGCTGCTGATGCCATCGCAGGAATCGCGAAGGCGGTACCTGTGTATCAAGACGTCGCCCAGCCAGCTGCCCAAGAAGTAGGAAGGGCACTACAGACAGTTGCAAAGACGGTACATATCGCCTTAGCGCCTGTGAGTGCATTGGTATGGGGATATGATCAGATAAGGGAGTTCGTTGCCACAAAGGTTTCTGAGCGACTGAAGACCGTACCACCCGAGAACATTGTTCCACCAAAACCAAATGTCGCCGGTCCGGCGCTTGAAGCACTTCGGTACACAGGACACGAGGGCTCGCTAAGCGATCTGTATGCCAACCTCTTGGCCTCGTCCATGAACAAGGATACTGCCCAGGGTGCGCACCCCGCATTTGTTGACATCATCAAGCAATTGACCTCAGATGAAGCCAAGCTTCTAAAGCTGTTTTCCTTAAACAGACCGCTAGCACTGATTTCTCTCGGGATTCAGATGTCGGGGCAACAAGGCATGAGAAATGTAGTTGAACACTACTCCACTCTTGGCCAAGAAGCGGGCTGCGAGTTTCCTGACATGACGCCTTCCTATATCAACAACCTCTGCAGACTTGGCATCGCGGAAGTTCCAGAATTTGACCACTACACTGCACAAGAAGTCTACGACCCTCTGGAATCGAGCTCATTCATTGCAGGACTTAAGCAGCAAATCGAGGCTGCGCCAAATCAAAAAGCCAAGATCACCAAGAAGATGGTGCGCATTACTGCCCTTGGCAAACAGTTCATGCGGACTTGCTTGTCGGCAAGTGACAGCTAACAATTCATCCAAGCCGACGCCGCTTTGCGGCGAGGCTTAATTCAGGCGTTAGGCATCTCATGGCTCAACAGGATCCTATCGCGAGAATGCTCGCTGACATTTCGGCAACCCCAATCGACCCCGATGCGATTGAGCAGTTCACCTCTGAAAGCGACTACGTCAGTTTGGCTCTCGACCTGCTCATTGAGACTGATTCCTACGTCTGCGTAGCAGCGAACATCTACAAGAATGAAAATGGCGTCTGGAGTCGTGATGAAGCAGTGCTCGGCGGCCATCTCGTTCGACTCTACAAACTCATCGACTCCCTGCTAGATCAAACGTGCAAGCATCGCAGGGAAATGTCGATCGTCTTAGCTCGACTGATATTTGAATGCATCGTCAATCTCCGCTATTTGATCGCCAATGCCTCTTACGAAACTTTCAGATCCTATCGGATCTATTCTCTTCAGCATGAGTTAAAGCTAATTGAGACAATCGAAGAGAACATCGCCGCCAGGAACGGGCTCGTTCTGCCAATCGAAGATCGGATGATCAAGTCCATTCTTTCCAGTTTTCGCGCATCTGATCTAACGCGAGATGATGTTTCTGGAAACAAACAACGCAACTGGAATGGCCTCAATCTCTACGAGAGAGCCAGGAGAGTAGGCCTGGATCAGGCCTATCTCGCTGTCTTCGGAGGAGGATCTCATTCCATTCATGGCAATTGGCAAGACCTCCTTGAGTACCACCTAGAAAAGCTCGACGATCATTCATACAGAGCCAATATGGGGTGGCGCAGACCTAGGCCACAGCTGCTGGAGGCGCTTGTCACCTTGACCTGTGAGGCGCTTTTTGACTATCTCCGCTTTGTATCCCTGCCAGACGAGCATGAGCTGTTTGAACGACTTGATGACCTCGGACACAGAACCCAGAACCTCAGCGACTTGCACGAGAAATTCCTCGTAAATCGCAGAAGAAATGCCTAACAATTCACGCAAGCCGACGCTGCTTCGCAGCGCGACTTAATTCAGGCGTCAGGCGGAACATGAAATTCAGCGACCTTCAAGCATCAGCGCAGCAGCTGAACGATCTCTACGAACAGCTGGAGATCAAAAGGTGGGGTCGCGTGTGGACCACTCAGGAACTTGCGCTTGGTTTCATGGGTGACGTCGGTGACCTGGCGAAGCTGGTTCAGGCCCATGCCGGTGTTCGGGATATTGACGGCTGCAAGGCCAAGCTTGGTCATGAATTGTCGGACTGCCTGTGGTCGATCATGGTCCTCGCGAAGAAGTGCGACATCGACCTGGAAGCCGAGTTTGTGAAAAACACCCGGGAGCTGGTCGCCTACGTTTCCGGCGAGCTGGCCAGCTAGGACATCGCTGTATCGCTGCGAACGCGGTGGCGATTGGTGCCACCCGCTCAGACGCGAACACGCGCGATGCGTCGCCACGTGAATCACGTACAGGTCGAGGCCGGATCAGAGGCTCGACGATCAGCGCACAGCGTTCCCCGGCGCCGATGACGAGCCCGCGCTGATGCCGAGGCATCGGCGCCGGCTTGTATCGCGCGACACGTGCTGCGCCTTGCTCCGGAGTGCGGCAAGCCCTCCTCCCGCCGTCCGTCGCACAAATCTGTTTACACACTGTGCGACGCACAGTACTGTTCGCCACATGGGTAATACAGAGACTTCCGCAAAACTTGAACTGGAGCTGCGCCGGGGCGCGGTGGTGCTGGCTGCGTTGTCGCAGCTGCAGGCACCGCGCTACGGCTACGAGCTGCGCCAGGCGCTGGCGGCCAAGGGCATGCCGATCGAAGAGGGCACGCTGTATCCGCTGCTGCGTCGGCTGGAGACGCAGGGCTGGCTGCAGAGCGAGTGGAAGATCGAGGACGGCCCGCCGCGGCGCTATTACGCGTTGAACGCGCAGGGCCGCAAGCTGCTCAAGCAGCTCACGGCGTCCTGGCACGGCATCAACGCCGCCATGAACCGGCTACTGGAGGACGAGGCATGAATGCGAACAATGTGATCGAGTCGTACATCACCGACGTGGCGCTGCGTCTGCCGCGTCGCCAGCGCAATGACGTGGCGTTCGAGCTGCGTGCCTTGCTCCACGAGGAGTTGCAGGCCCGCGCGGCGGATGCGGGCCTGGCTGCGGATGCGGATATGGCGACCGCATTCCTGCGCGAGTTCGGCCGTCCAGAAGAAGTGGCAGCGCGCTATCGCCCTGCCCTCACCATCATCGACCCTGCGGATGGCCAGCGCTTTGTGCGCGCCACGGTGATGGGGCTGGTCATTCTGTGGGCGCTCGGGTTGGTTGATGCGCTCCACCAGCCGCTGGGCTCGGTGTCGGATGTGCTGCAAATGCTCGGCCATTGGTGGGTGGGCAGCGTGCTGCCGTCGCTGTGGTGGCCGGGCGTGCTGGTGATCGCCTTTGGCCTGGCGCAATGGAGCCGGCGCCGCTGGCCGCAGCGCGCACCGTGGAAACCGCGCGACAGCGGCCGCGTCGCGGGTGGGCGCACGTCGATGGTGTTGGCGATGGTCGGCATTGTCTGTGGGCTGTTCGTGCTGATCGAGCCGCGTTGGCTACTTGATGTGACCCTGCACGGACACGCCGCCGCGGCCGCGTATGACGCGCTCACTTACACCGACACCTTTCGCCACCGCCAGGCCCCGTGGCTGTTGCTGGCGCTACTGCTGAACTTGCCGCTGTTTGCCGCGGTAATCATTCAGGGGCACTGGACACCGCGACTGCGGCAGCTGGAACTGGCACTGGGCGTGCTCACCTGTGCGCTGATGCTGTGGACGGCGCTGGATGGCCCGGTGTTCATCGGTGAGGCGAGCAGTTCCACGGTGAAGTTCGTGCTGGTGCTGCTGGTGGTGATGTCGCTGGGGATTTACGGCAAAAAGCTGTATCGCCGCGTGCGGCCGGGACCGTCGCCGCAGGCGGCGACGTGGCGGGGGAAAAGTGCCTGAGCTGGCTCGGCGACCGCGAGCCGATGGGCAAGGGCTCGCCTGTTCCTCCAGTCGTTCCTTGCGGACCGCATCGCGTCGGCGCTTGCCTGGCGTAGCTCGCTTGCCTGGCTCGCTTCCGCGTCGCATGCTGCGCGGATGAAAACCGCTGCACCCACCACCGCGGAACTGGCAGTCCTCCAGGTGCTCTGGCGACGCGGCCCGTTGACGGTGCGCGAGGTGCACGAGGCCGTCTACGCAGACACCGACACCGGCTACACCAGCGCGCTGAAGATCATGCAGAACATGCTGGCCAAGGGCCTGGTCAGCCGCCGCGAGGACGCCCGTCAACACGTCTACGCGGCAGCGGCGTCTGAGCGGCCCATCCTCAACCGGCTGGTCCGCGGCTGGATGGACAGCGCATTCGCAGGCTCCTCACTGGCGCTGGCCATGCAGGCGCTCGATGCCCGTCCGGTGGCACCGGAGGAGCTGGCCCAGCTCAAGGCGATGATCGAGAAGCTCGAGGGCGGAACGTGAGTTTCTTCACCGCCGCTTACCTCGCACGTCTGGAAGTGTGGGGACTGGCGGCGGTGTGCCTGCAGGGCGCGCTGGTGATGCTCTCGTGGTTGGGCTGGGCGCGCGCCGCGGGGCGGTGGTCTCCGGCCGCGCGCCATCGCCTGACCTGCATCCATCTCGCGGCGATCGCCGTGCTGCCGGCGATCACCGTAGGAGTGCTGCACTGGACAGTGAGCCGCGTGGGCATCGCGCCGCCGCATGGCTCCCCGGTCGCGGAACTCGCACGGCACATGGCTGGCTATCGCAGCTTTCTCGCCTTGGCCCTGCCGCTGGCCGGTGTGTGGATGATGGGTGGCCTGACCATGCTGCTGGGCCTCCTGCGGGAGGTCCGACAACTGGCCCGCCTGCCTTGCCGAGCGGCGCCGGCCGGGCTGTATCGAATCGTGCATCGCCTGGCGAGCGGACACATGGGCATGGCCGTGCCCGACGTGAAGATGGCGCAGGTTGCCTCGCCGCAGGTCGTCGGCCTGTGGCGTGCGGTCGTGCTGGTGCCCGACACCCTGGTGCATCTGCCGCAGGCCGAATGCGAGGCCCTGCTGCTGCACGAGCTGGCCCACGTACAGCAGCGCGATTTCCGCTGGAATCTGCTGCAGCGCATCGCGCTGGCGGCACTCTGGTTCCACCCTGCCGCGTGGATGCTCTATCGCCGGGTGATGCGCGAACGCGAGATGCGTTGCGACGCGCTGGCCATTCGCCACGGCGCCTCGCCGCCAGCGCTCGCCCGCGGGCTGGTCCGCCTTGCCGAGCGGCGAGCCCCGGCAGCACTGGCGATGGCGGTCACCGGCGACGGTGATTTCGTCGCGCGCATCCACCGCCTGCTCAGTGCCGAAGCCACCTCCGGGACGCCGGCAGCAGGCGCACGTCCGGTGGCCCTGGCACTCTCGGCGCTGTGCCTACTTGCGCTGGCCGGAGGGCGACTGGGGCAGGCCGACACATCGCTGCCCGACCTTTACCACTCCAGCATCTTCGGACCGACGGTATTCGTCCTCGCTCACGATGACGCGGGTTCGTTTGCGCTACGTATCCGGCGCGGACGGGTGCTCGGCGCCACCGTGGGGCGGCAACCGCTGGCCCGCGACCGCATCCGCCAGCACGGCGGCCACGTCATCCTGCTGGACGCCGCGCAGCAGCCGATCCTTGCCCTGACAGTGACACCACAGAACCGCATCGAATGGGACGGCCGCCCGTGACAGGCCTTCTGCCGGATTGACTTGGTACGATGCCCATCGTACAAACTACGACATCCATCGTAGAGGGATCACCATGGCATCCGGTTTCGCCGCGCGACGCTCCCGGCAGGCGCTTGCACTCGGGCTCGCCGCCTCCGCCTTATTCGCCATGGCACCGGCGTTTGGCGCCCTCGATCCGGCCGGTGCCGCCGAGGTCCTCGGCGAAGCCGAGGCAATATGCACACGGGATGCGGGCGCCTTCTGGGGGCACAGCCTGTGCGGCCCAATGGTGCTGGTGGACCCGATCGACCGCGACGTCGTCGCCAACCGCGCGGACGGCCGCGGCGTACTGAAACCTTCCGGGGCGTTCTTCGCCGGTACCCTGCCGGCGTCGGTGATCCTGGCGAACACCTCAATCGAGTGGTCTGGCATCCGCTGGAGCGAGATCCTCTGGCCCGGCCCGGGCGACGCCGACCAACGGCACGTGATGCTCGCCCACGAGATGTTCCACCGCATCCAGCCGGCGCTGAAGATGACGCTGCCGGAAGGCGACAACCGGCATCTGGATACCCTGGAGGGCCGCTACCTGATCCAGCTGGAGTGGCGGGCATTGGCGGCCGCGCTGCGCGCACCGACAACCACAGCTCGCCGGCAGGCCGTTGCCGATGCGCTGCTGTTCCGAAACGAGCGCTACCGGCTGTTTCCGGCCGCCGCGACCAACGAGAACGACCTGGAAGCGAATGAGGGCATCGCGGAATACACCGGCACGCGACTCGGCCTGACTACGTCGCAGGCGCGCATTCGTTATGCCCTGCACGACCTGACTGCCTTTGTGCAAGCGCCAAGCTTCGTGCGCTCGTTCGCCTACGCCACCGGCCCGGCTTACGGCCTGCTTCTGGACCAGGCGGATCCGGGCTGGCATAGCCACTTCGCACCCGGCCAGCGGCTGGATCAGCTCTTGGGCGAGGCCCTGCGGCTGCCGCCACCGGCGTTCGCCACGCTCAAGGCGCGGAAGGCGGCCTACGACGACGGGACACTGCGCACCAGCGAAGTAAAGCGCGACGAGGTGCGCCGCGCCCATCTCGCAGAACTGACGGCGAAGCTGGTCGACGGCCCGGTGCTGGTGCTACCGCTCGACCACAGCAGCCTCCAGTTCAATCCGCAGACCCTGGTACCGCTGGGCGACCTCGGTACCGTCTATCCGACCCTGCGTCTGGACGACGACTGGGGCGTGCTCGAGGTGGATGGCGATGCGCGGGTCGACCAGCAGGCGAAGATCGCCACGGTGTCAGCCGCAGGCATCGGCGCATCCGACCGTCATGGCCACGGCTGGAAGCTCACGTTGAGCCCGGGCTGGGTCGTCGTTCCCGGCGCACGCAAGGGCGACCTGGCGGTGAAGCGAGGCGGAAACCCCTGAGTGTCGAGGTAAGCCGCAGGTCGCAACCTGGGGAAAAGCCGTGCCTAGGGACGAACCGACTCCCCGACACACGGCAGACGGGATTTACTCGATGTCGTCGGAGCCTTCGTTGACGCCTTCGAACAGGTACGTCGACAGGTAGCGTTCGCCGGTGTCCGGCAGCATCGCGAGCAGTACGGTGCCTTCCGGTGCATCCTTGGCCACTTCCAGCGCAGCGGCGAGCGTGCCGCCGCAGGACAGGCCGACGAAGATGCCCTCCTGCGCGGCCAGCGCACGGGCCACTTCGCGCGAGCGCTCGTCGGGGATCAGCTTGATCTCGTCGACCACGTCCCGGTTGAGCACCTTGGGAATGAAGTCCGGGTTCCAGCCCTGGATCTTGTGCGGCTGCCACTCCTTGCCGGCGAGCAGCGCAGCACCTGCCGGCTCGGCGCCGATGATCTTCACGTCCGGCCGGGCCAGCTTGAGCATTTCACCCACGCCGGTGAGCGTGCCGCCGGTGCCCCAGCCGCTGACGAAGTAGTCCAGCCGCTTGCCCGCGAAATCGCGCAGGATCTCCGGTCCGGTGGTGCTGCGGTGGTAGGCCGGGTTGGCCGGGTTCTCGAACTGGCGGGCCAGGAACCAGCCGTTCTTCTCGGCCAGCTCGGCGGCCTTCTTCACCATGCCGGTGCCGCGCTCGGCGGCCGGGTGCAGCACGACCCGGGCGCCGTAGGCGCGCATCAGCTTGCGCCGCTCGATCGAGAACGAGTCGCTCATCACCGCCACGAACGGGTAGCCGCGCGCGGCGCAGACCATCGCCAGGCCCACCCCGGTGTTGCCGGAGGTGGCCTCGATCACCGTCTGCCCCGGCTTGAGCGTGCCGCGCTTTTCCGCATCGAGAATGATCGCCAGCGCGAGGCGGTCCTTCACCGAGCCGCCGGGATTGAACGCCTCCACCTTGACGTAGATGTCCACGCCCTTGGGCGCCAGGCGATGCAGCTTCACGATCGGGGTGTTGCCGATGGTGTCCAGAATGCTTTGGTAGATCATGAGGAGCTCCTTGACCGAAAGTGAAAAAGCGCCGGCCATGATGCGCCAGCGCCGGGGGCATGGTGTTCAGCCGCGGTGAATGGCGCCAAGCAGGGCCTCGCGGGCCGGCAGGTCGGGGATGTTGGGTGCGGGCCGGCGCATGTCCGGCATGGCGGGCGCCTGCGCCGCGGCCGCATCCAGCGGTGGCGCGCCGAACCAGGCCAGCGATCCGGCCAGCGCGGCGACTTCTCCCAGGATCAGCAGCGCCGGCGATTGCACCGCGTGCTCGGTCGCGCGTTGCGCGAGCTGGCCGAGCGTGCCGGTGATCACCCGCTGCTCGCGGCGCGAACCGTTCTCCACCAGGGCAAAGGGTGTCGATGCCGCGCGGCCGTGGGCGATCAGCCGCTGCTGGAACGCCTCGAGCTGGGCCACGCCCATGTAGACGGCCAGGGTCTGCCGCTCCCGCGCCAGTGCGGGCCAATCCAGCGTGTCGTGCGATGCCTTGCAGTGCGCCGTGAGCAGGCGCACCGACTGCGCGTGGTCGCGATGGGTCAGCGGGATGCCGGCATACGCGGCGCACGCCACCGCAGCGGTGATGCCCGGCACCACCTCGTAGCGGATGCCGTGCGCGCGCAGCGCTTCCAGCTCCTCGCCGCCGCGACCGAACACGAACGGGTCGCCGCCCTTGAGCCGCACCACCCGCCGCCCGGCCTGCGCGTGCTCGAGCATCAACGCGTGGATGCCCTCCTGGGTGGTGTGGTGATGGCCCGATTCCTTGCCCACCTCGATACGCTCGGCGTCGCGGCGCGCCAGCGCCAGCACCTCGGCGCTGACCAGCCGGTCGTGCAGGATCACGTCCGCTTCGTTGAGCGCCCGCAGCCCGCGCAGCGTGAGCAGGCCGGGATCGCCGGGCCCGGCACCGACCAGCACCACGCTGCCCGCGCTCTGGGCCACCGGCGACGCCAGCGCATGCTCGGCGGCCGCCTGCGCTTCCGCGGCGCGGCCGCTGCGCAGCAACCCCGCCACGGTGTCGCTGAACAGCCATTCGTAGAAGCGCCGCCGCGCGGCCATGTCCGGGTGGCGCAGGCGGATGCGCTTGCGCAGCCTGGCGGCGAGCGTGGCCAGCGGCCCCAGCGAATGATCCAGCAGCGTTTCCAGCCGCTCGCGGATCAGCCGCGCGAACATCGGCGCGTCGCCGCCGCTGGAGATGGCGATGGTGATCGGTGCCCGGTCGATCACCGCCGGCACGTGGAAACTGCAGCGCGCGGCGTCATCCACCACGTTGACGAACACGCGCCGTGCCTGGGCCAGCTCCACGATCTGCTGATGCACTGCCGCGTCGTCGGTGGCGCCGATCACCAGCCACGCATCGTCCAGCCATTGCGGCTCGAAGCGCCCCTCCCGATGGCGAATGCGGCCACCTTCAGCCCACTGGGCGAGCAGTGGCGACAAGGCCGGCGCACCCACCGTGACCCGTGCCCCCGCGTCCACCAGCGCCGCCGCCTTGCGCTCGGCGACGGCACCACCGCCGACCACCAGCACGGGGCGATCACGGAGGTCGGCAAACAGGGGATACAGCTTCATCGGCACGGCCATCAGGAGGGGCGCGCCATGGGGCGCATCCGGCCACGCTAGAAATGCAAGCCACGGTCCACAAATGATTTTTGCGCCGTGACATATAGCGCAGCAGCATAAGACCGGCCTCACGGCGCCCACGCCACGCGGCGCCACTCTTCGCTTGACGCATCGCAGCAAACAGATGTATAGACGTCCAAATGAATTGCCCTTTCCAGGTCGCCCGCCTGCCCTTCCGTCGCTGCCGTACGCGTTTCACGCACGGCGCCCACCGCGGAGCGTTCGCATGACGCTGACCCAGCTGCGCTACCTGATCGCCATCGCCGATTCCGGACTCAATATCACCAGTGCCGCCGAGCGGGTGCATGCCACCCAGCCGGGGCTGAGCAAGCAGCTCAAGCAGCTGGAGGACGAGCTCGGGTTCCAGCTGTTCAACCGCAAAGGCAAGAGTCTGGACGCGATCACCCATGCCGGCGCCCACGTGCTTGAACGGGCCCGCGCCATCCTGGCGGAGGTCGCCAACATCCAGTCCGTGGCTGCCAACCTGCGCCAGGAGGCCTGCGGCACGCTGCGCATCGGCACCACCCACACCCAGGCCCGTTTCGCCCTGCCCGGCGCGATCGCCGCGCTCAACCGCGGCTACCCGCAGGTGAGCGTGCACCTGCAGCCCGTGGCCGATGCCGAGCTGCTCGGCCTGCTGGAAAGCGGCGGCGTGGACCTCGCGATCGTGAGCACCGCCGGTGCGGCACCCGCGGGCGTGATTGCGCTGCCGGCCTACCGCTGGCAGCGCCGCGTGCTGGTGCCCAGGGATCATCCGCTGGCTGCGCTTGGCCGAGCGCCCACGCTGGCGGAGCTCGCCAGCCTGCCGCTGGTCAGCTACGACTCCTCGATCAAGCCGGACTCCTCGCTGCGCCGCGCATTTGAAGCGGCCGGGCTGACACCGCACATCGCCATGACGGCCAGCGATGCCGATCTGATCAAGACCTATGTGCGGGCCGGCCTCGGCGTGGGCGTGCTGGCCGAGATGGCGCTGCTGCCTGCCGACTCGTCCGATCTGCGCGCGTTGCCGGCCGACCACCTGTTTGCCTCCTGCACCACCTGGATCGTGCTGCGGCGCGAGGGCGTGCTGCGCGATTTCGCGCTGGAGTTCATCGTCGATTTCGCGCCGCACCTGGACCGCAAGGCGGTCGCGCGGCACGTGGCAGGCGGTGAGGACGTTGCCTGGCCGGCCGCGCCGCAGTGGCGCGAGCGCGCGACGCGCGTTGCGTCCAGGGCGGAGGTGCGCGCGTAACGAGGCGGGCACCGTGCCGGATGCAGCGGCGGCTGCGCTGGCGCGCCGACAGGCGTCGGCATCGCGACGAATCGTTGCGCGCTCGAGGTCAGCGTGCCCCTCGCTCCGCCCCTCTCCGGGCGGAGAGGGAGCAATCGGATGGGTTGCCCTGTGCTGTCCCCGTCATGCAACGAGCGAGTGCTGCTTGCTAACGAGGCTTCTCTGGCGTCGAGGGCGCGGGCTGACGAGATAGACGGGCGAGACGCGTGTGCGGCTACACGACCACGCGGAGCCGCATCGCCGCGTGGCTGCCCCGGGGCCGGCCGGGCGATCACACCGCCTCGTGCAGGCCGCATTCGCGATGCAGGCCGAAGAAGCGGGTGTCTTCCGCCGCCATGCCGGGCTCCCACGGGCGGGTGGTGTGGGTGTCGCCGATGGACACGTAACCCTTGTCCCACAGCGGGTGGTACGGCAGACCTTGCTGCTGCAGGTAATGGCCCACGTCGCGGTCGCGCCAGTCGGCCAGCGGGTGGAACTTCCAGCGCTCGTTGCGGCGCTGGATGAAGGGGATCTGCTCGCGACTGCGCGACTGCACGCGGCGCAGGCCGGTGAACCAGCCGGTGGCGCCCAGCTCGTCCAGCGCGCGCTGCATCGGCTCGACCTTGCGCAGCTGGTTGTAGCGCCTCAGGCCCTCCTCGCCCTGCTCCCACAGCTTGCCGTGGCGCGCTTCCATCCAGCCGGTGCCGATGTCGGGGCGGTACACCTTGAGGTTGAGCTTGAGCCGTTCGGTCAGCGCATCGACGAACTGGTAGGTCTCGGCGAACAGGTAGCCGGTGTCGATCAGCACCACCGGGATGTCCGGCCGCTGCTGCGTGAGCATGTGCAGCATCACCGCCGACTGGGCGCCGAAGCTGGAGGACATCACCAGCGGCCCGGGCACATTGCGCAGGGCCCAGGCGACGCGGCCCGGGGCGGCCTGCGCACCGAGCCAGGCATCCAGCCGGGCCAGCACCGCGGGATCGCGTGCGGCATCGCGGAGATAGCTGGGATTCACGCCAGCACCTCCGCCGGAATGCGCACCGGTGCCTGCAGTGCTTCCACGCGCAGCAGGAAATCTCCGAAACCTTCGGCCGGCGTGCGCTCGGCCGCATAGCGGGCGAACAACGGATCGAGCGCCTCGAGGATGGCCGCCTCGTCGATGTTTTCCCGATAGACGCGGTTGAGCCGCTGGCCGCGGAAGTCCGCGCCCAGGCGCAGGTCGTAGCGCCCGGGCCCACGACCGACCAGCGCGATCTCGCCCAGGTACGGCCGTGAGCACCCGTTCGGGCAACCGGACAGGCGCAGCAGGATCGGCGCGTCGGTCAGCCCGTGGGCGGCGAGTTGCGCCTCCAGCTTCGCCAGCAGCTGCGGCAGATAGCGCTCGCTCTCGGCCATCGCCAGGCCGCAGGTGGGCAGCGCCACGCAGGCCACGGCGTGGCGCCGGATCGCGCTGCCGCGGGTGTAGCCGTCCAGCCCGTGCGCTGCGACGATCGCGTCGATGCGCGCGCGATCGGCAGCGGCCACGTCGGCCACCACCACGTTCTGGTTGCAGGTCATGCGGAACGTCCCACCATGCATCTTGGCCAGTTCGCGCAGGCCGGTGAGCGCGCGCACCGGGCCGACGTCGGCGAGACGGCCGGCTTCGATCTGCAAGGTGAGATGCCAGCGCCCCTCGTGCCCTTCGACCCAGCCGTAGCGGTCGCCGTTCTGCTCGAAGTGGAACGGCCGTGCCGGCGCCAGCGAAAAGCCGAGCCGCGACGCCAGCTCGGCGGTGAACGCATCCAGCCCGCGGTGATCGAGCGTGTATTTCAGCCGCGCGTGCTTGCGCTCGCTGCGGTTGCCCCAGTCGCGCTGCACGCCGACGATGCCCTCGGCCACGGCGATCAGCTGCTCGGGCGTGACGAAGCCGATCACGCTGCCCAGGCGCGGATAGGTGCTGGGGTCGCCCTGGGTGGCGCCCATGCCGCCGCCGATGGCGACATTGAAACCGAGCAGCGTGTCGCCTTCGATGATCGCGATCAGGCCCAGGTCCTGCGCGAACACGTCCACGTCGTTGAGCGGCGGGATGGCGAGTCCGATCTTGAACTTGCGCGGCAGGTAGGTGGGACCGTAGAGCGGCTCGTGTTCCTCGCCGGAGACCTTCTCCCCGTCGAGCCAGATCTCGTGATACGCCCGCGTGGCCGGCTCCAGATGCTCCGACAGGCGGGTGGCCCAGTCGCAAGTGAGTGCGTGCGTGTCGGACACCAGCGGATTGGCGCTGCTCACCACCGTGCGCACCACGTCGCCGCACGCAGCGATGGTGGTGGCCAGCGCATGGTTGATGGCCGCCATGGTCGGCTTGAGCTGGCGCTTGATCACGCCATGCCACTGGAACGTCTGGCGCGTGGTGATGCGCAGCGTGCCGTTGGCGTACTCGGTGGCGATGCGGTCGAACGCCAGCCACTGCGCCGGCGTCACCACGCCGCCCGGCAGGCGGGCGCGGATCATGAAGGCATAGGCCGGCTCCAGCTTCTGCCGGCGGCGCTCGTCGCGCAGGTCGCGGTCGTCCTGCTGGTAACTGCCGTGGAACTTGAGCAGCTTGTTGTCGTCGTCGCTGATCGCGCCGGTGACCGGATCGGCCAGCCCTTCGACGATGGAACCGCGCAGCAGCCGGCTGGCCGCCTTGACCCGCTCCATCTCTGACACGGGGAGCAACGAGGGGGATGTGGGAGAACTCATGTCAGTACACGTCGCGGGCGTAGCGCCCGTCCTGCAGTAGTTCGGATAGCCAGGCCTGCGCCGCGTCGAGCGAACGCCCGCCGTGGGTGGCGATCACGTCGACCAGCGCGGCATGCACGTCTTTCGCCATGTGCGCGGCATCACCACACACATAGAGATGCGCGCCGCCCTTGAGCCAGTCGTACAGTTCGGCGCCGCGTTCGCGCAGCGCGTGCTGCACGTAGCGCTTCTCCGGCTGGTCGCGCGAGAAGGCCAGGTCGATGCGGTGCAGCGCGCCGTTGGCGAGCGCCTGCTGCCATTCCACCTGGTAGAGAAAATCCTGCGCCTGATGCCGGTTGCCGAACAGCAGCCAGTTGCGCCCGGTGGCACCACCGTCACGGCGCTCCTGCACGAACGCACGGAACGGCGCGACGCCGGTGCCCGGGCCGATCATGATGATGTCGCGGCTGCCATCCGCCGGCAGCCGGAAGCGCTCGTTCGGCTCGATGAACACATCCAGCGTCGCCTGCTCGTCCGCGCCGGCCAGCCAGCTGGATGCCGCGCCGACGTGACGCGCGCCGTGCGCCTCGTAATCGACCACGGCGACGGTGAGATGCACCTCGTCCTCGCCCACGGCAAGCGGACTGGAGGCGATCGAGTACAGCCGCGGCGTGAGCGGCCGCAGCGCGGCCACCAGCGCGGCGGCATCCCAGCGGGCCGGATAGGCGCGCATCAGGTCAATCGGCTGGTGGGTGGCAAGCAGCGCGGCCAGCCGGTCGGGCTGCGCCAGCGCCGCCCGCAATGCGTCGCTGCCGGACCGCTCCGCCTGCGCCTGCACCAGCGGGCGGCTGAGGCGGGTCAGCTCGCGCTCGCGCGTCAGCCAGGCGTGCAAGGACTGGCGCCTGCCGGCGTGTTCCACCTCGGTTGCCGCCGCGAGCCCGAGCAGCTCGAGCAGCTCGGCCACCAGCGCGGCCGGGTTGCGCGGCCACACGCCCAGCGCATCGCCGGCGACGTAGCGCAGGCCGGACCCCTGCAGCGACAACTCGAGGTGGCGCACATCGCGCGCGCTGTCGCGCGAGACGATGCGCTGGTTCGCCAGCACCGCTGCAGGGAACGGCTGGTCTCGGCTGTACTGCGGCCGGCTGGGCGCCACCCGCAGCGGCGTGACGGACGCGCTGGGCAGGTCGCCGGCCACGTGTTCGCGCAGGCGCGCGATGGCCGCCTCGGCCCACGGCGTCGCCACCGGATCGATCTCCACGTCCGCCTCGGCCAGCGGCGCAAGCCGCCGGGCCCCGAGCTCGGCGAGGCGAGCATCGACGGCGCGGCCGGTGGCATTGAACTGCGGGTAGCTCGAATCACCCAGACCCAGCACGGCGTAGTGCAGCTTCGGCAAGGGCGGCGCCCGGCGCGAGGCGAGGAACTCGACCAACCCGCGCGCGTCATCCGGCGGCTCGCCGTCGCCCTGGGTACTGATGACCACGGCCAGGTAGCGCTCCTGCGCCAGCTCGCGCGTGGCGTAGGCGCCGGCACGCAGCAATCGCACGCTTAGACCGGCCGCTTCCGCATCGGCGGCCAGCCGCTCGGCGACACGGCGCGCGTTGCCGGTCTGGCTGCCGTAGAGCACGGTGAGCCGGGTGCTCGCGGCGGCGGCCGCGGCCGGCGTGCGGGCGACCGGATGCGCCGCCTGGTTGGCGACATAGGCGGCGATCCAGTAAAGCTGCGCCGGCTCCAGCGCGTCGACCAGTTGGCGCAGCAGCGCCTGGCGGT
The DNA here is from genome assembly GCF_035685805.1 of Dyella sp. Lineage (GTDB taxonomy): Bacteria > Pseudomonadota > Gammaproteobacteria > Xanthomonadales > Rhodanobacteraceae > Dyella_A. The sequence continues at coordinate 4,128 of NZ_DASSAB010000035.1, read as the reverse complement.
CTTCGGGCAGGCCGGGGGAGCTGGCGAGTTGGGCCTGCAATGCGTTCACGGACAACGGCCTTTGGACGTCCAAACGGGATCGTTCCAGCTTGCCCCCGGCCATGGCACCCACAAAAGGATGATTCGGCATGTGCATATGCCGACACACCCGCCGCGTCCGGCATCGCGAGCTTGCCGGCAGTCGCTACAATGCGCCGATGACACTGACCTCGCCCTCCCGCAAAGCGCTGCCGATCGAGGTGCGCGGCTCCGCGCGCCAGCCGCTCGGCATGTCCACCGCCCAGTTCCTGCGCGACTACTGGCAGAAACGCCCGCTGCTGATCCGCGGCGCGTTCCCCGGCTTCGTGCCGCCGATCGCCCCGGAAGACCTGGCCGGACTGGCCTGCGAGGAAGGCGCGCTGTCGCGGCTGATCGCCCACGACCCCAAGCGCGACCGCTGGAAGGTGAAGACCGGTCCGCTCGCCGAGGCCGACTTCGCCACCACCGGCGACGCCGACTGGACGCTGCTGGTGCAGGACGTGGACAAGTGGGATGCCGACGTGGCCGCCCTGCTCGATCACTTCGACTTTCTGCCCAGCTGGCGGGTCGACGACGTGATGGTGTCCTACGCCGAGCCGGGCGGCGGCGTCGGCGCGCACGTGGACCAGTACGACGTGTTCCTGTTGCAGGGCCTGGGCCAGCGGCACTGGGCGATCAGTACCGATCCGGACGCGCCGAAGGATTTCCGCCACGACGTGGAACTGAAGCAGCTGGAGCAGTTCGAGCCCACGCACGAATGGTTGCTGGATGCCGGCGACATGCTCTATCTGCCGCCGGGCATCGGCCACGACGGCGTCGCCTTCGGCGGCCCGTGCATGACCTTCTCCATCGGCATGCGGGCCCCGTCCCAGGCCGAGCTGGTGGGGGACCTCGCCGATTACCTGGCCGAGCGGCTGCCCGAAGAAGCGCGCTACACCGACCCCGATCTCGGTCCGGCACGCAGCGCCGGCGAGATCGACCGCAGCGCGCTCGAGCGCCTGCGCGCCGCCGTGCCGTTTGCCACAGCGCTCAACGATGCCACCGTACTGGACTGGTTCGGCCAGTTCATCACCCGCTATCGCCTGGCGCAGAACCCGGCGCCGGCCGAGCGCGCCACCACCGCCGCCGCGCTGGACAAGCTGCTGGCGGGCGGCGCGGTGTTCCTGCGCCATCCGTGGTCGCGGCTTGCGTGGGCCCGCACGCGCCGGGGCTGCACGCTGTTTGCCAACGGCCATGCCTACGCGGCCAGCGCCGCGCTGGCTCAGCAGTTGTGCGCCAGCCGCGAGCTCGCAGTCGACCCCGCCGTCGATGCCGACGACCGCGCCCTGCTGATCTCCCTGCTCGATGACGGCCACCTGGTGGCGCGCAAACCCCGCCGCCGATGAAGCTCGAGAACTTCCACATCGTCAGCGCAGAATGGTCGCGTGCCAGCGACCGTGAGGCGCTGCTGCACGTGCGCCAGAGCGTGTTCGTGGAAGAGCTCGGCGTGCCGGGTCTGCTGGAGGCGGACGAGCTCGATCACGATGCCTTCCACCTGATTGCCCGCGATGACGCCAACCGCGTGATCGGCACCGCACGACTCACCGCCACCCACCAGATCGGGCGGCTGGCGGTGGTGCCTGCATGGCGTCGCCAGGGTGTCGGCGTGGCGCTGCTGCGCCAGCTGGTCGACCGCGCCCGCGCGCTCGGCTGGCCCGAGGTGCGACTGGATGCGCAGATCGATGCGGTGGATTTCTATCGCCGCGAGGGCTTCGCCAGCGACGGCGAACTGTTCGAGGAGGGAGGCCGGCTGCACCAGGCCATGCGCAAGCCGCTGGTGGCAGCCGCACGCCCGACACATGCCCCGCGTGATCCCGGTGCGCTGGCAGCGCACGACCGGGCCAGCGTGGAGGAGGCCCGGGTCGCACTGCTGCAGGACGCCCGCCACGTGCTGGCGATCCAGCTACCCGAATTCGACGTCGACACGCTCAACAGCGCCCAGGAACTGGCCGAGATCCGCCGCATCGCCACGTCCGGTCGCGGCGCGCGGATCCGCATCCTGTTGCACGACACCGGCGCCCCGTTGCGCGATGGACACCGGCTGGTGGCGCTGGCGCAACGGCTGTCCAGCGTGATCGAGATCCGCCGACCGGTGGACGAGATCGACCTGGCCAACCGGTCTGCCTGCCTGCTTAACGATGCCGGGGGTTACCTGCTGCTGCCCGAGCACGATCGCCCGCAGGGCCGCGCCGCGCGCCACGACCGTGCCGGCCAGGCGCCACTGGCGCAACAGTTCGACGCCGTGTGGGAACGCGCCGAGCGGGCGGTGGAGCTGCAGGCGCTGCATCTGTAGACGCCAGCTGAACGCCCCGGCGCACCCGCGGCTCGGGCGCGCATCGGCCGCCTTCCCCGCCATGGCTGCACGTGCGGCCCCGTCACGGCATGTCGGATGTGTCCCAACGCTGACCGCAGCGCCGTTTTCTGGCGCCCGCGGGTTGCCGCGGCGCAGCAGCCCGGGTCTATAATTAACGGGATTTTTGCCAGCCATTCGCTGCATCCAAGGCAGCGCTGGCGGGCCTCCCTTCCCCGACCGGTGGTGACGTGAGTACAAACCTGATCCGCGAGTTTTTCGAATCCTCCCAACTCGCAGGCGGCAACGCCGATTATGTCGAAGCACTTTACGACGCATGGCTGAGCGACCCGGGCTCGGTCTCCGCCGAATGGGGCACCTATTTCCAGACCTTCAATGGCCGCGCGACGGGAGATGTCTCCCACACCGCGGCCATTGCGCGTATTGAGGCCGCACAGAAGCAGCGGCGCAGCGCGGTGGCTCCGGCGCCGGTCGGCGACGAGCACGCGCGCAAGCAGGCCGGTGTGCTGCGCCTGCTGACCGCCTACCGCTCGCGCGGCCACCTTGCCGCCAACCTCGACCCGCTCGGCCTGGCGCAGAAGATGGACGCGCCGGACCTCGGCCTGGCCTTCCACGGGCTGGCCGACTCCGACCTGGATACCGAGTTCGACTGCGGCACCTATGCCGGCGGCGGCCATCGGCTGAAGCTGGGCGAGCTGCTGGCGCGCCTGAAGAAGGTGTACGCCGGCACGATCGGCGCCGAGTTCATGTACATCAGCGATCACAACCAGCGCAACTGGATCTACTCGCGGCTGGAGCAGGCCAACGGCAGCGCAGGGCTGGACAACGACGGCAAGCTGCAGATCCTCACCGCGCTGACCGCCACCGAAGGCCTGGAGCGCTACCTGCACACCAAGTACGTCGGCCAGAAGCGCTTCTCGCTTGAAGGCGGCGACAGCCTGATTCCGCTGGTCGACGACGTGGTGCGCGCGGCCGGCGCCAACGGCATCAAAGAGCTGGTGATCGGCATGGCCCACCGCGGCCGCCTGAACGTGCTGGTCAACATCCTGGGCAAGTCGCCCAAGACCCTGTTCGACGAGTTCGAGGGCAAGTTCGACCACATCGACGACCCGTCCTACTCCGGCGACGTGAAGTACCACATGGGCTTCTCGTCCGACCTGAAAACGCCCAAGGGCGGCGTGCACGTGGCGCTCGCGTTCAACCCCTCGCACCTGGAGATCGTCAACCCGGTGGTGGCCGGCTCGGTCCACGCGCGCCAGCTGCGCCGCCGCGACACCGAGCACCAGCAGTCGATGGCGGTGCTCATCCACGGTGATGCGGCGCTGGCCGGCCAGGGCGTGAACATGGAGCTGTTCAACATGTCGCAGGCGCGGGGTTTCCGCATCGGCGGCAGCATGCACATCGTGGTGAACAACCAGGTGGGCTTCACCACGTCCAACCCGCAGGATGCCCGCTCCACCATGTACTGCACCGACCTGGCCAAGATGGTCAACGCGCCGGTGTTCCACGTGAATGGCGACGACCCGGAGGCGGTGATCGAAGTCACCCGCCTGGCCTACGAGTTCCGCAAGACGTTCCGCAAGGACGTGGTGATCGACCTGGTCTGCTACCGCCGCCACGGCCACAACGAGGCCGACGAGCCGGCGGCCACGCAGCCGCTGATGTACCAGATCATCCGCAAGCGCCCGACCACCCGCGACCTCTATGCCCAGCAGTTGCAGAAGGAAGGCGTGATCGCCGAGGGCGATGCCCAGAAGCGC
>NZ_DASSAB010000034.1:0-185534 GCF_035685805.1 Dyella sp. | reverse complement strand
TCCGCAGTTCTACTTCCGCACCACCGACGTGACCGGCGCTTGCGAGCTGCCGGAGGGCGTGGAGATGGTGATGCCGGGCGACAACGTGAAGATGGTGGTGAGCCTGATCCACCCGATCGCGATGGACGAGGGCCTGCGCTTTGCCATCCGCGAAGGCGGCCGCACCGTCGGCGCCGGCGTGGTGGCCAAGGTCATCAAGTAAGCATCGCGCTGCCCGATTGGGGCAGGGTAGAAAAGCGGCAGCTTCGGCTGCCGTTTTTTTTTTCAGCTCCTGAGACAGAAATAGCCGCCGGGCTCTTCCCTTGAGCAACGCAAGTCGCTACACTTCGCAAGTTGTATAGAGGGGCGCGCCGCTGGCGGGCCACTCACACCGCGAAATGAGGTGCAGGATGCACTTCGAGTTCGCAGGCACGGATTGCCATTGGCTACGACACTGGATCGCAAGGCTCGCGCCTTGTTGATCTTTTGCTTTACGCCTTTTATACTTTTTTGCTCGGCAAGCCGCACTGCAGGCTTGCCGAATGTTTTAGGCGCCTGTCGGCTTGGCTGACACGGTTGCCGAACAGGCGGTTCAACAGGTTGTGCGGAGCGGTGAGAAGCCACTCCGATTCACAGTATTTGTTCTTTAGACAACAGGACACGGTTATGGCGAACCAGAAGATTCGCATTCGGCTCAAGGCGTACGATCACCGTCTGATCGACCGCTCGGCCAGCGAGATCGTCGAGACGGCCAAGCGCACTGGCGCAACGGTTCTCGGCCCGATTCCGCTCCCGACCAAGATCGAGCGCTACACCATTCTGGTGTCGCCGCACGTCGACAAGGATGCACGCGACCAGTACGAGACCCGTACGCACAAGCGTGTACTCGACATCGTTGACCCCAACGACAAGACCGTGGACGCGCTCATGAAGCTTGATCTCGCCGCTGGCGTCGATGTTCAGATCAAGCTCGGTTGAGCGATAGACAGGATACGAAAATGAGTATCGGACTGGTTGGCCGCAAGTGCGGCATGAGCCGACTCTTCACTGAAGATGGCCGCTCGATTCCGGTGACGCTGATTGAAGCGACCCCGAACCGCGTGACCCAGGTGAAGACGGAAGAAACTGATGGCTACAGCGCCGTGCAGGTTGCGGCGGGCGTGAAGCGCGCCTCGCTGCTGACGCAGCCGCTGAAGGGCCACTACGCCAAGGCGAAGGTTGAGCCGGGTCGTGGCCTGTGGGAATTCCGCGTTACCGCCGACGATCTGGGCAAGTATGCCGTCGGTGCAGAGATCAAGGCGGACGATATTTTCGCCGCTGGCCAGATCGTCGATGTCGCCGGTGTCTCCAAGGGCAAGGGCTTCCAGGGCACGATCAAGCGCTGGAACTTCAAGATGGGTGACGCCACCCACGGTAACTCGCTGTCGCATCGCGCCCCGGGCTCGATCGGCCAGCGCCAGACGCCGGGCCGCGTGTTCCCGGGCAAGAAGATGTCCGGTCAGATGGGCAACGTGAACCGTACGCAGCAGGGTCTGGAAGTGGTCAAGGTGGACGCCGAGCGTCACCTGATTGCTGTGAAGGGCGCTGTGCCGGGTGCAACCGGTGGCGACGTCGTCATCCGTCCGACCACCAAGGGTTGAGGAGAGACGCCATGGAACTCAATGTTATTGGCGCCAAGCCGCTCAGCGTGTCGGACGAAGTGTTCGGCGGTGAGTACAAGCAGGCCCTGGTTCACCAGGTGGTCGTCGCCTATCAGGCTGGCGGTCGCGCGGGCACCAAGGCTCAGCTGTCGCGTGGTGAGATGTCCGGCACCACCAAGAAGTTCAAGAAGCAGAAGGGCGGTGGCGCTCGCCACGGTGACTATCGCGCTCCGATTTTCGTTGGCGGTGGCGTGACGTTTGCCGCCAAGCCGCGCAGCTTCGAGCAGAAGGTCAACCGCAAGTCCTACCGCGTGGCCATCCGGTCGATCCTGTCCGAGCTCAATCGTGCCGGTCGCCTGAAGGTTGTCGAGAGCTTCGGCATCGACAATCCGAAGACCTCCGCGATGGTTGCCAAGCTCGCAGAGCTCGAGGTGTCCGGCCGAGTGCTGCTGGTGTCCGAGGATGCGTCCGAGTCGGTGTTCCTTGCCGCGCGCAACATCCCGTACGTGCACGTTCTCGACGTGATGGCGCTCAACCCCGTCAGCCTGGTCGGTTCTGACCATGTGGTGGTGACCGTCGAAGCGGTCAAGAAGATCGAGGAGTGGCTGGCATGAGCAACGAACGCATTCTCAACACGCTGCGTGCGCCGCATATCTCCGAGAAGTCTGCTCGTCTTGCCGAGAGCAACCAGTACGTATTCGTGGTCGCCCCCGAGGCAACCAAGGCCGATGTCCGTTCGGCGGTGGAGCAGTTGTTCGATGTCAAGGTCGAGCAGGTGAACCTCGTCAACGTCAAGGGCAAGGTCAAGTCCTTCCGTTTCCGCGCTGGCAGCCGCCAGGGCAAGCGCAAGGCCTACGTGCGCCTCGCCGATGGCCAGACCATCGATGTGTCAGCCAAGGCCTGAGCCAGGAGTTCTGTGAGATGGCACTAATTACGCACAAGCCGACCTCGCCCGGGCGCCGCGACGCAGTCAGCGTCCGCACCGAAGGTCTGCACAAGGGCGCACCGTACGCGCCGCTGACCGAGTCGCAGTCCAAGACCGGTGGCCGCAACCATTACGGTCGCATCACCACCCGTCACCGCGGCGGTGGTCACAAGCAGCACTATCGCATCATCGACTTCAAGCGCGACAAGGAAGGCATCGCCGGCCTCGTCGAGCGGATCGAGTACGACCCCAATCGCACCGCGCACATCGCGCTGCTGTGCTATGCGGACGGCGAGCGTCGCTACATCATTGCGCCCAAGGGCGTGGCGGTGGGTGATCGTCTGGTGTCCGGTTCCGATTCGCCGATCAAGGCGGGTAACTGCCTGCCGCTGCGCAACATCCCGGTCGGTTCGACCATCCACTGCATCGAGATGAAGGCTGGCAAGGGTGCGCAGATCGCACGCAGCGCCGGCGCCTCGGTCCAGCTGGTGGCACGCGAGTCCGGCTACGCCACGCTGCGTCTGCGCTCCGGCGAGATGCGTCGCGTGCCGGTCGACTGCCGCGCCACGATTGGCGAAGTGGGCAACTCCGAGCACAGCCTGAAGAAGCTGGGCAAGGCCGGCGCCAAGCGTTGGAAGGGCATTCGCCCGACCGTTCGCGGTGTGGTCATGAACCCGGTCGACCATCCGCACGGCGGTGGTGAGGGCAAGACTTCTGGTGGTCGTCATCCGGTCAGCCCCTGGGGCACGCCGGCCAAGGGCTACAAGACCCGCAACAACAAGCGCACGCAGCAGTTCATCGTGCGTCGTCGCAAGTAACAGGAAGCCGACATGCCGCGTTCTCTGAAGAAAGGTCCGTTCGTCGACCTTCACCTTGTCAAGAAGGTGGAAGCTGCGGTTTCCGCCAACAACAAGCGCCCGATCAAGACCTGGTCGCGTCGCTCGATGATCCTGCCGGAAATGGTCGGCTTGACCATCGCCATCCACAACGGTCGCCAGCACGTGCCGGTGCTCGTCAACGAGAACATGGTCGGGCACAAGCTCGGCGAGTTCGCGGTGACGCGTACCTTCAAGGGCCATGGCGGCGATAAGAAGGGCAAGTGATGAGCACTGAAGCCAAAGCGATCCTGCGCAGCGCCCGCATCTCGGCGCAGAAGGCACGCCTGGTAGCTGACCTGGTCCGCGGTCTCCCCGTGGGTCGCGCCAGCGACGTGCTGCAGTTCACCAACAAGAAGGCTGCGCAGCTGGTCCGCAAGGTGCTGCTGTCGGCTGTCGCCAACGCCGAGAACAATCTCGGCGCTGATGTCGACGAGCTGAAGGTCTCGAGCATCTTCGTGGACGAAGGTCCGGCGATGAAGCGCATGTACGCCCGCGCCAAAGGCCGCGGCTCGCGCATCCTGAAGCGCACCAGCCACATCACTGTGGTCGTTGGCAACTGACTGAGGGTATAGACGATGGGTCATAAAGTTCATCCCACCGGTATCCGCCTCGGCATCGCCAAGGACTGGAACTCGAAGTGGTACGCAAACAAGGCTGATTACGCCACCTACCTGGTCGCTGACCTGCGTGTGCGCGAGATGCTCCGCAAGAAGCTTGCTCAGGCTGGTATCTCCAAGATCCAGATCGAGCGTCCTGCCAAGACCGCCCGCGTGACGATCCACAGCGCCCGTCCGGGCGTGGTGATCGGCAAGAAGGGCGAGGACATCGAGAAGCTGCGCAAGGAAGTCAGCCAGATGATGGGCGTTCCCACGCACATCAACGTGAACGAAGTCCGCAAGCCGGAAATCGACGCGCAGCTGGTGGCCGAGTCGATCGCGCAGCAGCTCGAGCGCCGCATCATGTTCCGTCGCGCCATGAAGCGCGCCGTGGGCAATGCAATGCGCCTCGGCGCCCTGGGCATCAAGATCAACGTGTCCGGCCGTTTGAACGGCGCCGAGATTGCACGTTCCGAGTGGAGCCGCGAGGGCCGGGTGCCGCTGCATACGCTGCGCGCCGACATTGACTACGGCACCGCCGAAGCCAAGACCACCTACGGCATCATCGGCATCAAGGTGTGGATCTACAAGGGCGAGATCTTCGACATGGCGCAGGTCGGCCAGGAGTCGAAGGAAGAGCAGTCGCAGCCGCGCCGCGAAGGTGGCGAGGGTCGTCGTGAAGCGCGTCGGGACGGCGAAGGCCGTCGTGACCGGTCGGCGAAGTAAGGAGAGTTGCCATGTTGCAACCCAAGCGAACCAAATTCCGCAAGCAGTTCAAGGGCCGCAATGACGGCCTGGCTTTCAGCTCCAACCTCGTCAGCTTTGGCGAGTACGGCCTGAAGGCGACCACTCACGGTGCATTGACCGCACGCCAGATCGAGGCTGCTCGTCGTTGCATCACCCGCTACGTGAAGCGCGGTGGCAAGTTGTGGATCCGCGTGTTCCCCGACAAGCCGATCACCAAGAAGCCGATCGAAGTGCGAATGGGTGCGGGTAAGGGTGGCGTCGAGTTCTGGGTCGCTCCGATCCAGCCGGGCCGCATGCTTTACGAGATCGAGGGTGTGGACGAGTCCACGGCACGCGAGGCGTTCCGCCTGGCCGCTGCCAAGCTCTCGGTGCAGACCCAGTTTGTCAGCCGGGCGGTGATGTAATGGCCATCAAAGAAATCAACAACAAGTCGGTCGAAGAGCTGAACCAGCATCTGCTGGACCTTCGCAAGGAGCAGTTCAATCTGCGCATGCAGAAGGGCACCGGCCAGCTCAGCCAGCCGCACCAGCTGCGCCGCGTTCGGCGCGACATCGCCCGCACGAAGTTCGTGCTCGGCGGCAAGAAGTAAGGGACGGCGGACATGAGCGACAATCAGAAACAGGCACGCACCCTCGAGGGTCGCGTGGTCAGCAACAAGATGGACAAGACGGTGACGGTCCTGATCGAGCGCCAGGTGCAGCACGGCCTGATCGGCAAGATCATCCGTCGCTCCACCAAGCTTCACGCCCAGGATGATCTGGGTGCGAACGAGGGCGACGTGGTGCGCATTGCGGAATGCCGTCCGCTGTCCAAGACCAAACATCATCGCGTGGTTCAGATCCTCACGCGCGCCAACGTCTAAGGGAGGGTGCAGACATGATCCAGATGCAAAGCACGCTTTCCGCAGCGGACAACAGCGGCGCCAAGGAAGTGATGTGCATCAAGGTGCTCGGCGGCTCCAAGCGCCGCTACGCCTCGATCGGTGACGTCATCAAGGTCACCGTGAAAGATGCCATCCCGCGCGGCAAGGTGAAGAAGGGCGAGGTGTACAACGCCGTGGTCGTTCGCACGGCCAAGGGCGTGCGTCGTCCTGACGGTTCGCTGATCCGCTTCGACGGAAACGCGGCCGTTCTCCTCAACAACAAGCTCGAGCCGATCGGTACCCGTATTTTCGGACCGGTCACCCGCGAGCTGCGCAGCGAGAAGTTCATGAAGATCGTCTCGCTCGCGCCCGAAGTGCTCTGAGCGGAGTAATAACCATGAACCGTATCCGCAAGGGTGATCAGGTCCTCGTGATCACCGGCAAGAACAAGGGCCAGCGCGGCGATGTGCTGCGCGTCGATGGCGACCGCGTCTTCGTCGCCAACGTGAATCTGGTCAAGCGCCACACCAAGGCGAATCCCCAGGCCAACCAGCCCGGCGGTATCGTCGAGCGTGAGGCCTCGATCCATCTCTCCAATGTGCAGCTGTTCAACCCCGCCACGAACAAGGGTGAACGCGTCGGCACCAAAACGCTCGAAGATGGGCGCAAGGTCCGCGTGTTCCGTTCGTCTGGCGAGGTCGTGGACGCGTAAGGAACACGATCATGACGCGCCTTCAAAATTTCTATAAAGAGCAGGTCATCGCCAAGCTCACCGAGAAGTTCGGCTACGAGAACGTGATGCAGGTTCCCCGCATCACGAAGATCACGCTGAACATGGGTGTGGGTGAAGCGGCCGGCAACAAGAAAGTTCTCGAGAACGCCGTGGCCGACATGGCGAAGATCGCAGGCCAGAAGCCGATCACGACCAAGGCGCGCGTGTCTGTCGCCTCGTTCAAGATCCGTGATGGCTGGCCGATCGGCTGCAAGGTCACCCTGCGCCGCGCGCAGATGTGGGAGTTCCTGGACCGCCTGATCAACATCTCGCTGCCCCGCGTCCGCGACTTCCGCGGTGTCTCGGGTCGCGCGTTCGACGGCCGTGGCAACTACAACTTCGGCATCAAAGAACAGATCATCTTCCCGGAAATCGACTTCGACCAGATCGACGCGATGCGTGGCATGGACATCTCCATTACCACCACTGCCAAGACCGACGCCGAGGCCAAAGCGCTGCTGGAAGCCTTCAGCTTCCCGTTCCGCAACTGATCGCGAGATACCTATGGCAAAGACATCAATGGTCAACCGCGATATCAAGCGGACCAAACTCGTCCAGAAGTACGCCGCCAAGCGCGCCGAACTGAAGGCAATCGTGCTGAGCCCCACCGCCTCGTATGACGAGAAGATGGACGCGCAGACCAGGCTGCAGAAGCTGCCCCGCGACGCGAGTCCGGTGCGTCAGCGTACGCGTTGCGCTCTCTCGGGTCGTCCCCGCGCGGTTTACAAGAAGTTCGGCCTCGGCCGTAACAAGCTACGCGAAGCCACCATGCGTGGTGACGTACCGGGCCTGCGCAAGGCCAGCTGGTAAAAATACGAGTCACGGCTGCCGGATGCGTCCGCCAGCCCGCTCCAGCGGGGGAGGGAAGCCTTCCCCGTCGACGTTATTGTCGCCTCGATAGTCGCTAAAATCGGAAAAGCCTGCTACACTCGTCGGTCTGCGCAACGCAGGCTGCCGCTCGCGGCGGCTCACAATCTAGAATTGATTTCCGGTTTTATCGGATATCGGTGCACTCTGAAGGATGTTTTTCATGAGCATGACTGATCCCATCGCCGATCTGTTTACGCGCGTCCGCAATGCCCAGCTTTCGGGCAAGCACGCAGTGAGCATGCCGTCGTCGAAGTTGAAGGTGGCCATCGCCAACCTTCTCAAGAACGAGGGCTACATCCTCGACGCCAAGACCTCCGATGTGGAGGGCAAGCCGGTGCTCGAGATCAAGCTCAAGTATTTCGAAGGCCGCCCGGCCATCGAGACCATCAGCCGAGTCAGCCGTTCCGGCCTGCGGGTTTACCGCGGCAAGGAAGAGCTGCCCAAGGTGCTGGGCGGTCTCGGTATCTCGATTATCTCGACTTCCGCCGGTCTGCTGACCGACGCGCAGGCCCGTGCAAAGGGTCTGGGCGGCGAAGTCATCGGCCAAGTGGCATAAGGAGTCGACGATGTCCCGTGTTGCTAAAAAGCCGATCAGCCTGCCCAAGGGCGTCGAGTTGAAGGTTGCCGAAGACGGCATCACCGTGAAGGGTCCGAAGGGCTCGCTGTCGGTGCATGCGCTGCCTGGCGTGAGCGTGGCCGTGAATGACGGCGTTGCCACCATCTCCCTCGCCGATGGCGCCGATGACAAGTTCGGTGGTACTGCGCGTGCGCTGCTGGCCAACATGGTCAAGGGCGTGTCCGAGGGTTACGAGCGCAAGCTGGAGCTGGTCGGCGTCGGTTACCGCGCGTCCATGGCCGGCAAGGCGCTGAACCTGAGTCTCGGTTTCTCACATCCAGTCGTGTTCAACGCGCCCGAGGGCGTGAGCATCGAAACGCCGACGCAGACCGAGATCCTGATCAAGGGTTCGGACAAGCAGAGCGTTGGCCAGGTGGCTGCCAAGATTCGCGGTTTCCGTCCGCCGGAGCCCTACAAGGGCAAGGGTGTGCGCTACGCCGGCGAGAAGATCACGCTGAAGGAAGCCAAGAAGGCCTAATGCGGCCCCCGGCGTTGCCGGGTGCCAGCACAAGTCGATCCGCTTCCTGGAGAAATATGACGATGAACAAGAACGAATCCCGCCTGCGCCGCGCCAAATCCACTCGTGCACATATCCGCAAGCTCGCCGTTGCGCGGCTTTCGGTGCATCGCACGGGCCAGCATCTCTACGCCCAGGTCTTCGATGCCTCGGGCGAGAAGGTGGTCGCTGCCGCCTCGACGGTGCAGAAGTCGGTCGCCGAGGGCCTGAAGGGCACCAAGAACCTCGAGGCGGCTGCGGCCGTCGGCAAGGCAGTTGCCGAGCGCGCGATGGCCGCCGGCATCGAGTCGGTCGCGTTCGACCGCTCCGGTTTCCGCTACCACGGTCGCATCAAGGCGCTGGCTGATGCTGCGCGCGAGGCCGGCCTGAAGTTCTGATCTGCCGCCGGCGCTCCGGCGCCGGATCAGTCGCGGTACCTACAACTCCAAGCGGCTCAGCCGCAAGTAAAAGTCCCGGACTGCCGGGCACATGGAAACGAACATGTCCTCAAATGATCGCGAAAATTCGGACGGCCTGCTCGAGAAGCTGATCGCCGTCAACCGCGTGGCCAAGACCGTCAAGGGTGGCCGCCAGATGAGCTTCACCGCGCTGACCGTGGTTGGCGACGGCGAAGGCCGTGTCGGCTTCGGTTACGGCAAGGCACGGGAAGTGCCCGTGGCCATCTCCAAGGCCATGGAGCGCGCTCGCCGCCAGATGGTGAACATCGAGCTCAACAACGGCACGCTTTGGTACGCCATCAAGGCCAACCACGGTGCGGCCCGCGTCTACATGCAGCCCGCTTCCGAGGGTACCGGCGTGATCGCCGGCGGTGCCATGCGCGCGGTGCTCGAAGTGGTCGGCGTCAAGAACGTGCTGGCCAAGGCCGTGGGTTCGCGCAATCCGATCAACCTGGTGCGCGCCACCATCAAGGGTCTGCAGGCCGTGGCCTCGCCCAAGAAGATCGCCGCCAAGCGTGGCAAGACCCTGGACGAGGTGCTGGGCAATGGCTAAGAAAGAGAATTCCGCCGACAAGACCGTGCGCGTGCGCCTGGTCAAAGGCCTGCGCGGCGTGCAGGGTCGTCACCGTCTGAGCGTCAAGGCCCTGGGTCTGGGCAAGCTCAATGACGTCCGTGAACTGAAGGACAGCCCGCAGGTGCGTGGCCTGATCAACACGGTCTACTACCTGGTTCGGGTCGAGGAGTAAGCATCATGCGTCTGAATGACATCAAGCCGGCCGCCGGTTCGCGCAAGACGCGCCTTCGCGTCGGTCGTGGTATCGGTTCGGGTCTCGGCAAGACCGCCGGTCGCGGCCACAAGGGTCAGCACGCTCGCGCGGGCGGTACCCACAAGTACGGTTTCGAGGGCGGCCAGATGCCGCTGCAGCGTCGTCTTCCCAAGGTGGGCTTCCGCTCGCTGAAGAAGGCCGAGAGCCAGGAGGTCTTCCTGTACCAGCTGGCCAACCTCAAGGCAGACGTGATCGACGTGGTGGCGCTGCATCAGGCTGGCCTGATCAACAGCCGCGCCAAGAAGGTCAAGGTTGTCGCCAAGGGCGAGATCGGTCGCGCCGTAAAGCTTTCCGGCATTCTCGCCACGGTTGGCGCCAAGGCGGCCATCGAGGCGGCCGGCGGCAGCGTGGAGTAACGAGGTGGCCGCAGCCAAGGGCACACAGCTCGGATCGCTGGGCAAGTTGACGGAGCTTCGTCAGCGCATCTTCTTCGTGATCGGTGCGCTGATCGTCTTCCGGCTTGGTTCGTTCATCCCGGTGCCGGGCGTCAACCCCGAGGCGATGACCCGCCTGATTGAGCAGCAGGGTGGCGGTTTGCTGAACATGTTCAACATGTTCTCGGGCGGTTCGCTCTCGCGCATGTCGGTGTTCGCGCTTGGTGTCGTGCCGTACATCTCTGCGTCGATCGTGGTCCAGATGATGGGCTCGGTGATCCCCAGCCTGCAGAACCTTCGCAAGGAGGGCGAGGCAGGTCGCCGCAAGATGACGATGTACACCCGCTTCGGCACCGTCGGTTTGGCGGCGTTCCAGGCATTCGGTATTGCGGTCGCGTTGCAGAAGCAGGTCGATGTGGGCGGCGTGCCGGTGGTCTACATGCCCGGCATGGGCTTCGTGATGGCATCCGTGGTGGGTCTGACGGCCGGCACGATGTTCTTGATGTGGCTCGGCGAGCAGATCACCGAGCGCGGCATCGGCAACGGCATCTCGCTGCTCATCTTTGCGGGTATCGTGGCCGGCTTGCCCGGCGCGGTAGCGCACACATTGACCATGCAGGCCAACGGTGAGCTCGGCAATGGCCTGAAGCTGATCCTGATCGTTGTGTTGATCCTGGCGGTCACGGCATTCGTGGTGTTCATGGAGCGTGCCCAGCGGCGCATCACGGTGAACTACGCGCGTCGCTCCGGCGGCCAGCAGGCGTACATGAACCAGAGTTCGCACCTGCCGTTGAAGATCAACATGTCGGGTGTGATCCCGCCGATCTTCGCCAGCAGCCTGCTGATGTTCCCGGCAACCGCGTTGACCTGGTTCGGCACCGGCCACCAGTCGCGCTGGCTGCAGTCGCTGACACAGGCGCTGACGCAGGGCGAGCCGTTGCACGACGTGATTTTCGCGGTGCTGGTGATCACGTTTGCCTTCTTCTATACGGCGATCGTCTTCAACTCGCAGGAAACGGCGGACAACCTCAAGCGCTCCGGTGCGCTGATTCCCGGCATTCGTCCGGGCAAGGCGACAGCGACGTACATCGATTCGGTGATGACGAGGCTGACGGGTGTGGGCGCGCTTTACCTGGTGCTGGTCTGCCTGGTTCCCACGTTCATGCAGAAGTCGTGGAACGTGCCGTTCTACTTCGGCGGCACCTCGCTGCTGATCGTGGTGGTGGTGGTGATGGACTTCACCTCGCAGGTGCAGGCTCACCTGGTCAGTCACCAATACGAAGGTTTGCTCAAGAAGGCCAATCTCCGGCGCAACTGATGGCTGCTGGGGCGCAGGGGTCGGTCTTATCGTAGGGAAGTGGCGGCGGGTGCCGCGGGGCTTTCCAGTAAGGTTAATTCAGGTTAAAATTGCGCGTTTACCGCGCACGAAACGCATCGGAGAAAGAACATCATGGCGCGCATCGCGGGTGTCAATTTGCCAGTCCAGAAACATGTCTGGGTCGGCCTGCAGAGCATTTACGGGATCGGCCGCAGCCGGGCCAAGAAGGTCTGCGTGGACGCAGGCGTGGTTGCAACCACGCCGATCAAGTCCCTCAGTGAGGGTGAGGTGGAGAAGCTCCGCCACGAAATCGGCAAGTACGTTGTCGAGGGTGATCTGCGTCGCGAGGTGGGTATTGCCATCAAGCGTCTGATGGATCTGGGTTGCTACCGCGGTCTTCGCCACCGTCGTGGCCTGCCGGTGCGCGGTCAGCGCACGCGTACCAATGCTCGCACCCGCAAGGGCCCGCGTCGCGCGATCAGGAAGTAACGGATTTCAACTATGGCTAAGCCTGTCAAGACCAAGAAGAAGATCAAGCGCGTTGTCACGGATGCCGTGGCCCACGTGCAGGCCTCCTTCAACAACACCATCGTCACCATTACCGATCGCCAGGGCAACGCCCTGTCGTGGGCGACTGCCGGCGGCGCGGGTTTCCGCGGCTCGCGCAAGTCCACTCCGTTCGCTGCCCAGGTCGCCGCCGAGAAGGCTGGTCGCGCCGCCGGCGATTACGGCGTCAAGACCGTCGAAGTGCGCATCAAGGGTCCCGGCCCGGGCCGCGAGTCCGCGGTGCGTTCGCTGAACGCGCTCGGCTACAAGGTGCTCAACATCATTGACGTCACGCCGATTCCGCACAACGGCTGCCGTCCCCCCAAGAAGCGTCGAGTCTAAAG
Source organism: Dyella sp. (assembly GCF_035685805.1). Taxonomy (GTDB): domain Bacteria; phylum Pseudomonadota; class Gammaproteobacteria; order Xanthomonadales; family Rhodanobacteraceae; genus Dyella_A. The sequence goes on along the minus strand of NZ_DASSAB010000034.1, from coordinate 173,286 downwards.
GAGCATACCCATGGCCCGTTATCGTGGAGCTACCTGCAAGCTCGCCCGTCGTGAGGGTGCAGACCTCAGCCTGAAGAGCCCGGCCCGTGCGCTGGATTCCAAGTGCAAGCTGGAGAACAAGCCCGGCCAGCATGGCGCCAACAAGCGCATGCGTCTGTCCGACTACGCCGTGCAGCTGCGTGAGAAGCAGAAGGTCAAGCGCATCTACGGTGTGCTCGAGCGTCAGTTCAGCAATTACTACACCAAGGCTGCCAGCTCGAAGGGCAACACCGGCGAGAATTTGCTGCGCCTGCTCGAGAGCCGTCTGGACAACGTCGTGTACCGCATGGGTTTCGCGGTCACCCGCGCCCAGGCCCGCCAGCTGGTCGCCCACAAGGCGATCCTGGTCAACGAGAAGAAAGTGAACATCCCTTCCTACCAGGTTCGCCCTGGCGACGTGGTGGCCCTTACCGAGCGCGCGCGCAATCAGCTGCGCGTGCAGGAAGCGGCAACCGTGTTCGACACCATGGACCTACGTCCGCAGTGGGTGGAAGTGGATGCCAAGAAGTTCGCCGGCACGTTCAAGTCGGTGCCGGATCGCGGTGATCTGCCGTCCGACATCAATGAAGCGCTGATCGTCGAGCTTTACTCGAAGTAATCAACCGGAGCTCTGCATGGCAGTTTCGTCAACTAGCGTGCTGCGGCCTCGCGGCCTCAGCGTCGAACAGCTCGGAGCCAACCGCGCCAAGGTGGTGGTCGAGCCGCTCGAGCGCGGCTTTGGACACACCCTGGGCAATGCGCTGCGTCGCGTGCTGCTCTCTTCGATCCCCGGCAGTGCCATCGTCGAGGTCGAGATTGACGGCGTGCTTCACGAGTACACCACGCTTGAGGGTCTGCAGGAGGACGTGATCGAAGTCCTGCTTAACCTCAAGGACGTGTCGATTCGCCAGCACTCCGGCGATGAGGTCACGCTTGTCCTGTCCAAGAAGGGCAAGGGCGTGGTCACGGCCGGCGATATCACCGTGGATCACACGGTCGAGATCATCAATCCGGAACACGTGATCTGCCACCTGACCAAGGACATTTCGCTCAACATGCGTCTGAAGGTGCGTCGCGGCGTCGGCTATCAGCCGGCCAGCGCGCGCCAGCATCCGGACGATGAGGCGCGCCCGATCGGCCGCCTGCAGCTCGATGCGTCCTTCGCGCCGGTGCTGCGCGTGGCTTACGAGGTGGATGCCGCTCGCGTCGAGCAGCGCACCAACCTCGACAAGCTGGTCCTCGATATCGAGACCAATGGCACGATCGGCGCGGAAGACGCGGTCCGCAAGGCCGCCGAGATCCTCAATGACCAGCTGTCGGTGTTCGGTGACTTCTCGCGTCGCGAGAGCGCCACCGAATCGGCCGAAAAGAGCGGGTTCGACCCGTTGCTGCTGCGTCCGATCGACGACCTGGAGCTGACGGTGCGTTCGGCCAATTGCCTCAAGGCCGAGAGCATCTACTACATCGGTGATCTGGTGCAGAAGACTGAGGTCGAGCTGCTCAAGACGCCGAACCTCGGCAAGAAGTCGCTCACCGAGATCAAGGACGTCCTTGGCGGTCGTGGTCTTGCTCTGGGCATGAAGCTCGAGAACTGGCCGCCGCCGGGCCTGTCGCACGGCATGCAGCTGGGTTGATGATCAGACGTTGCGGCTTGCGGGCCGCAGCGTCGTCTCGCTGGCGCGTCGAGATTCGGCGTCGCGAGGATGAAGGAGTGGCCCGTAGAGGTCGCGCTCTTACAAACGGCTCCGAGATAACAGGGCCTATATAGCGGGCAACCGCGGAAAGCCGGACTCCTGAGCCGGCTTTTCATAACAACAGACAGAGAGTTCAACCATGCGCCACCAGAAATCCGGGCGGAAGCTCAACCGTACCAGCAGCCATCGCGAAGCGATGTTTCGCAACATGGCCGCCTCGCTCGTCAAGCACGAGCTGATCCGCACCACCCTGCCCAAGGCGAAGGAACTTCGCCGCGTGGCCGAGCCGCTGATCACCCTGGCCAAGACCGACGGCGTGGCCAATCGCCGGCTCGCTTTCTCCCGTCTGCGCGACAAGCAGGCGGTGGGCAAGCTGTTCGTGGAACTCGGCCCCCGTTTCCGCGAGCGTCCCGGCGGCTATTTGCGCATTCTCAAGTGCGGCTTCCGTCCCGGCGACAACGCGCCCATGGCGTATGTCGAGCTGGTGGATCGCCCGCGCGAGACCGCCGCGGTCGACGCCGAGTAAGCGCTGACGCGGGACACTCCGTGCCCCGAAGACATGAGCCCCGGCAGGTATCCTGCCGGGGTTTTTTATTGGCCGCATCGCGCCTCGACCGGCCGGCTGACACCGACGTGACGAACGGTTACTGTCGGCTACCGCATTGCACCACGACGCCATGAATCCTCTCGCCTGGTCCTATCGTTCCGTTGCCCTTGCCGGCTTTCTGATCTGCGCAGCCTTGCTTGGATACGCGCTGTATGCCGAGCACGTGCTGGCCATGATCCCCTGCCCGCTGTGCATCTTCCAGCGCATCGGCTTCATGGTGATGGGCGTCTTTTTCCTGCTGGCTGCAGTGCACGCGCCTCGCGGCGGCCTGCGGTGGCTTTACACCGGTGGTGTGTTGCTCGGCGCGGTGTTCGGCATCGCGGTCGCCGGGCGTCACCTGTGGATCCAGTCGCTGCCAGCGGACGAAGTCCCTCAGTGTGGCGGGGATCTCAGCTACATGCTCGACACGTTTCCGTTTGCCAAGGTGCTGAAGCTGGTGTTTACCGGCTCCGGTGAGTGCGCCAAGGTGCAGCCGGTATTCGGCCTTCCGATGCCGGCCTGGACGCTGCTGTGGTTCGTGGTGCTGGCGGTGTGGATGGTGCTGGCGACGCGCAGGCGCCGGGGCTGATATGGGCACACGGCCATCCCCCGACGCGGCAACCCATGGGTCCGGCGAGTGGTCGCCGGTGTCGTGGCAGGCGCGAACCGCGTTGCAGCAGCCGACCTACGACGATGCCGTCGAGCTCGCTGCGGCCACTGCGCAGCTGGCGGCGCTGCCGCCGCTTGTGACCTCCTGGGAAGTGCTGGCGCTGAAACAGGCACTGGCCGAGGCACAGGACGGTGACCGCTTTCTGCTGCAAGGCGGCGACTGCGCCGAAAGCTTCGCCGACTGCACCAGCCCGATCATCTCCAACCGGCTCAAGGTGCTGCTGCAGATGAGTCTGGTGATGGTGCACGGGCTGAAGAAGCCGGTGCTTCGCGTGGGCCGCTTCGCCGGCCAGTACGCCAAGCCGCGTTCGGCGGACACGGAAACGCGTGACGGCGTGACGCTGCCGAGTTTCCGCGGCGACGTGGTCAACGCGCCGGCGTTCACGCCGCAGGCGCGGCGTGCCGATCCGCAACGATTGATCCAGGCCCATGCGCATTCCGCACTGACGATGAACTTCGTGCGTGCTCTGATCGATGGTGGCTTCGCCGATCTGCATCATCCGGAGTATTGGGATCTCGCCTGGGTCGAGCATTCGCCCATGGCGGCGGAGTACCGGCAGATGGTCGCCTCGATCGGCGACTCGCTGCGCTTCATGGAGACCCTGGCCGGCCCGATAGCCGGCTTCTCGCGGGTGGATTTCTTTACCTCGCACGAGGCGCTGCTGCTGCACTACGAGCAGGCGCTCACGCGGCAGGTGCCGCGGCACCCCGGCTGGTTCAACCTGTCCACGCATTTCCCGTGGATCGGCATGCGCACCGCCGCGCTCGACGGCGCCCACGTGGAGTACTTCCGCGGCATCCGCAATCCGGTGGCGGTGAAGATCGGCCCGTCGGTGACGCCCGAGCAGCTGCTGCCGCTGATGGATGCGCTCAATCCGGATGACGAACCCGGCCGGCTCACGCTGATCCACCGCATGGGTAACGCCGCCATCGCCGACAAGTTGCCGCCGCTGCTGCAGGCGGTGAAGCGCGAGGGCCGCCGCGTGCTGTGGGTCGCCGACCCCATGCACGGCAATACCGAAAGCACCTCCAACGGCTACAAGACGCGCCGCTTCGACAACATCCGCGGCGAGCTGGACCAGGCGTTCGACATCCACGCCGCGGCCGGCACGCGCCTCGGCGGCGTGCACCTGGAACTCACCGGCGAAGACGTCACCGAATGCCTCGGCGGCGCGCGCGACCTGGTCGAGCTCGATCTGGATCGCGCCTACAAGTCCACCGTCGATCCGCGGCTCAACTACGAGCAGTCGCTGGAGCTGGCGATGCTGATCGTGCGCAAGTCCGGCGGCATGGCATAAGCGCTCAACGCGCGGTCGCGGCTTCGGCCGCAATGCGCTGCTGCATCGATTGCTCGCCCAGCGCTGCATACGCCTTGCACGCCTTGGGATCACGCAACGCATCGCGATCTCCGGCGTCGCGCGCGGCCAGCCGTTTGAGCAGATCGCTGGCCTCCGGATGCGGCGTCATCAGGATGTCGCAGGGCAGGGCGGCGAGCATCCCCAGCGCGCGGTGGAAGTCGCCCAGACGCTCGGGATGGGCCGGATCGGTGTAGCGGTAGTTTCCCGCGGCCAGCAGGGTGAGGCTGTCGGCATAGACCATGGCCCGGCATTGAGCGCCCTCGCACGAGGTCCAGCTCCAGCTCGTGCTGCCCGGCGTGTGGCCCGGCGTGGCGTGCGCCCGGATGGCCAGCGGCCCCGCGTGCACCGTGTCTTCGTCGCCGATCACGCGCACGGTCTTTACTGCCGGAAACAGCGGTGCGTCGCCGTGCTGCGGATCGTCCACGTCCTCGCCGCCCGCGCGCAGCGCGCGCGCCTGCGCTGCGCGGGCTGCCACCTCGGCGCCGCTGTCACGCGCGAGCGCCGCGATCGCGCCGGCATGGTCGCCGTGCGCGTGGGTGTTGAGGATGACCTTGATGTCACGCAGGCGAAAGCCGAGCGCGCGGATGTTCGCCTCGATCATCGGCGCGTTCTCGGCCAGCGTACCGTCGATCAGCACGTGGCCCTGGGGCGAGGTGATCAGGATCGCGCCCAGGCCGCGGCTGCCGACGTACCAGGTGTTGCCGTAGATGCGCTCCGGCGCCTGCGGCTGGCGCCAGGTGGCGCGCATCGCGGCACCGGGCGAGGCGGCATCGGTGGCGCCAGCGCTGGCGACCAGCATCAAACCCGCGGCGGCGAGGGCGAATCGGTGGTGCAGGTGCATGCGTGGTCTCCCCTTGAGGTGATGAGCCCACGCACGCTACTGGTCGCAGGGGGCGTCCATCGGGCGATGCGTGGGCACCGCGATGACACGCTCAGTGCGCGAGCTGCGGCGTGCCCCCCACCGTGTCGAGGAAACGCGGCGCCTGCCAGACCTGCGAGTGCTGCTCGTAGCCGTAAGCGATGCCGATCAGCGTCGGTTCGCTCCACTTGGCGCCGAACAGCACGATCCCCACCGGCAGGCCGTGCGCGAAGCTCGCTGGCACGGTGATCGACGGATAGCCCGCCACGGCCGCCGGTTCGGTCGCGCCTCCGCCCACGATGTGGTCGCCCAGCACCGGGTCGGTCATGAAGGCCGGGCCGGAGGAGGGCGCCAGCAGCGCGTCGAGGTGATCCTTCGCCAGCGCCGCATCGATGCCCTCGGCGCCGGCCAGTCGCTTGGCCTTGGCCTGTGCCTCGACGTAGGCCTTGTCGGTCAGCGGCCCGCGCGCCTGCGACTGCTCGAACAGCTCCTGCGCGAACCAGGGCATTTCGCGATCCGCGTGCGCGGTGTTGAAAGCGATCAGGTCGGCCAGGGTCTTCACCTTCAGGCCGGTGCGGGTGGCGAGGTAGGCGTTGATGTCGTGCTTGAAGTCGTAGCTGAGCACGGTGCCCTCCGGCTCGCCCAGTTCATCCAGGTGCGGCAGCGTCACGGGGTCCACGATGATCGCACCCTGCGCCTTCATCACCGCGATCGCCTGCTCCAGCGCGCGGTCCGCGTTCGGCTCGGCTCCCACCAGCGCGCGCACCACGCCGATCCGCTTGCCCTCGAGTGCGCTGGCATCGAGGAAGCGGGTGTAGTCGGTGGCGTGGCGGTCGGCGTCCTTGGTGGCGGGGTCGGCCGGATCGCTGCCGGCGATCACGCTGAGCAGGGCGGCCGCATCGGCGACGCTGCGCGCCATCGGGCCGGCGGTGTCCTGGTTGTGGCTGATCGGCACGATGCCGGTACGGCTGACCAGCCCCAGCGTGGGCTTGATGCCGACCAGCCCGTTGCTGGCCGAGGGACAGATGATCGAGCCGTCGGTCTCGGTGCCGATCGCCACCGGCGCCAGCCCTGCCGCCACCGCCGCGCCGGAGCCGGCGCTGGAACCGCACGGGTTGCGGTCCAGTGCGTACGGGTTGCGCGTCTGGCCGCCGCGACCGCTCCAGCCGCTGCTGGCGTGGGTGGAGCGGTAGTTGGCCCATTCGCTGAGGTTGGTCTTGCCCAGGATGATCGCGCCGGCGGCTCGCAACCGGGCCACCAGCGGCGCGTCATTGGGTGCCGGTGCGTCGGCCAGCGCCAGCGAGCCGGCGGTGGTGAGCATGCGGTCGCCGGTGTCCACGTTGTCCTTGAGCAGCACCGGGATGCCGTAGAGCAAGCCCGGTTTGGCCGTCTGTGCGCGGGCGGCATCGGCGCGGGCGGCGAGGGCGAGCGCGTCGGGGTTGGTCTCGATCACGGCGTGCAGGGCCGGGCCCTTGCGGTCGATGCGCTCGATGCGCTCGAGCGATTGCTGCACCAGTCCGTGCGAGGTGAGCTTGCCTTCGCGCATGGCCTGCTGGAGTTGTGCCAGCGAGGCATACGCGGGATCAGCCGACTGCGCCGGCGCGGCGCTGGCGAGCAGGGTGAGTGCGACAGTGGCGTACAGCGCGGGCAGACGCATGGCGGATGGCTCCGGTAGTGGGCGTTGCGACAGGTTGTCGCGATCTTTCCAGATTAACGGCTCGCCTGCCGGCCGCGTGCCACCGGGCGGCCTATACTCTGGTCATGACTATCTCCTCATTGCCCCCACTCCGGGCGGCGTTGCTGCTGGCGTGTGTCGTCGCTGCCCCGGTTCACGCCGGGGAAGATGCGCCGCACACCGTGCCCGACACGTTGGCCCAGCGCATCGCCTCCTGCACCGCCTGCCATGGCGAACACGGCGAAGGCACGCCCGACAGCGGCTTCTTCCCGCGCCTGGCGGGCAAGCCCGCCGACTACCTCGCGCGCCAGCTGCGGTATTTCCAGCAGGGGCTGCGCAAGTACGGGCCGATGGAATACACCGTGCGCCCGCTGAGCGACGCGTACATGCACGAGATCGCCGACTATTTCGCGGCGCAGCAGGTGCCCTACAGCCGCTCGCCCGCGCCCAAGGTGTCCGATGCGCTGCTCGCGCGCGGCGAGGCGCTGACCGTGCATGGCGATCCAGCGCGCAAGGTTCCCGCCTGTGCCGCCTGCCACGGCAGCCAGCTCACCGGGGTGGAGCCGTCGACGCCGGGGCTGGTCGGCCTTCCCTACGACTACGTCAGCTCGCAGCTCGGCTCCTGGCGTACCGGAACGCGTGCGGCGGCCGCGCCGGACTGCATGGCGACCATCGCCAACCGCCTCTCGCCGGAGGACATCACCGCGGTGTCTGCCTGGCTGGCCAGCCGGGAGTTGCCAGCGGACATGCACGCCCAAGCGGCGGGCTCGGTGCAGCCGCCACTGCAGTGCGGCGTGCTCGGCGGGCCGACCGCTGCTACCGCGAGCGCGGGAGACGGCGCATGAAGTGGCTGATCCGTTCCTTCCTTCTGCTGCTGGTGCTGGCGCTCGGCGTCGTCGGGTGGTGGTTGTTCGCCTCCCATCGCGGCGACAACTCGGCAGCCCGTACAGGGCAGCTGACCGCAGGCGAGAACCTGGCCGATCGGGCACTGATCGCGCGCGGCCAGCACCTGGTGACGCTGGGCGACTGCGCGGCCTGTCATACCCGCCGCGGTGGCGCGGCGTTTGCCGGCGGCTATCAGGTGCCTACGCCGTTCGGCAACATTCCCTCGCCGAACATCACGCCGGACGACGAAACCGGCCTGGGCCGCTGGAGCTTTGCCGATTTCTGGCAGGCGCTGCATGCGGGCAAGGGACGGCACGGCGAGTTCCTGTACCCGGCGTTCCCGTACACCTCGTACACCAAGGTCACCCGCGACGACGCGCTGGCGATGTTCGCCTATCTCAAGTCGCTGGCGCCGGTGCGCCAGCCGGCCAGTGCCCTGGGCCTGACCTTCCCGTACAGCGTGCGCAGCGCGCTGGCGGCGTGGCGCACGCTGTACTTCCGCGAGGGGGTCTACCAGCCCGACGCGTCGAAGTCGACGCAGTGGAACCGGGGCGCCTACCTGGTGCAGGGCCTGGGTCACTGCAACGAGTGTCACGTGGCCCGCGATGCGCTCGGTGGCATGAGCGATCGCCCGGCGCTGTCCGGCGGCCGCATCCTGGCGCAGGACTGGTACGCGCCGGATCTCAGCACCCAGGCGCACGGCGGGCTGCAGGGCTGGAGCCGGCAGGACATCGTGGACCTGCTCAAGACCGGCCAGTCAGCCAAGGGCAGCGCATTCGGCCCGATGGCCGAGGTGGTGTCGCTCAGCACGCAGCACATGGGCGACGCGGACCTCGAAGCAATTGCCACGTATCTGCAGTCCCTGCCGCCGCGTCCGCAGCCGGCGCTCGCGGCATCCGCCATCGATGCCTCCGCCCAGATCAAGCAGGGCCAGGCGATCTACCGGCAGCGTTGCGCCGACTGCCACGGCGCCGATGGCAACGGCGTGGCCGGCGTCTATCCGCCACTCAACGGCAATTCGTCGGTGGACGAGCCGACCGGCATCAATGCAATCCGCGTGGTGTTGCTGGGCGGGTTTCCGCCCGTGACGGCCGGCAACCCGCGGCCGTATTCGATGCCTCCGTTCGCGCAGTCGCTGAGCGATGCCGAGGTCGCCGCGGTGGTCAGCTACATCCGACAGGGCTGGAGCAACCGGGCCTCGCCGGTGCTCGAGCGCGACGTGGGCAAGTATCGCCAGACGCCGATCGACTGATCGCACGGCACACGGTCGTCGATGCACAGAGCCCGCGTTCGCGGGCTCTCTTGCATGACCCGCCGCGGCGCCAGACCCTACTGCGGCGCATGGCCGGCAGCGCCGGGTAAGATGCGCCTTTGCCCCGCCACGGTCGAAGCGAACGCATGATCATCAATCCCAAAGTCCGCGGTTTCATCTGCACCACGGCGCACCCGGTGGGCTGCGCGCGCAACGTCGTCGAACAGATCGACATCACCCAGGCCAGCGGCCAGAGCGGCAACGGCCCCAAGCGTGTGCTGGTGATCGGTGCCTCCACCGGCTACGGCCTGGCATCGCGCATCACCGCGGCGTTCGGCTATGGCGCCGCCACGCTCGGCGTGTTCTTCGAAAAGCCCTCGAGCGAGACCAAGACCGGCACGGCCGGCTGGTACAACTCCGCCGCGTTCGATCAGGCGGCCAAGGCGGCCGGGCTGGTCGCCAAATCGATCAACGGCGACGCGTTCTCCGACGAGACGCGCGCGCGCGCCATCGAGCTGATCAAGGCCGAGATGGGCGGTCCGATCGACCTGGTGGTGTATTCGCTGGCCTCGCCGGTGCGCAAGCTGCCGGGCACGGGTGAAGTGAAGCGCTCGGCGCTCAAGACCATCGGCGAGCCGTTCACCGCCACCTCGATCGACACCAACCGCGACACCGTGGTCAATGTCACCGTCGAGCCCGCCACCGAGCAGGAGATCGCCGACACCGTCGCCGTGATGGGCGGCGAGGACTGGGCGCTGTGGATCGAGGCGCTGAGCTCCGCCGGCGTGCTGGCCAACGACGCTGCCACCGTGGCCTACAGCTACGTAGGCACCTCGATCACCTGGCCGATCTACTGGCACGGCACGCTGGGTCGCGCCAAGCAGCATCTGGACAACACCGCCGCCACCCTGCGCGAGCGCCATGCGGGCCTCAAGGCCCACGTCGGCGTGATGAAGTCGGTGGTGACCCAGGCCAGCGCGGCGATCCCGGTGATTCCGCTGTACGTGTCGATGGTGTTCAAGATCATGAAGGCCAAGGGCATCCATGAAGGCACCATCGAGCAGATCAACCGCCTGTTCCGCGACTTCCTCTACCGCGCCGACGGCGCCGCACCGCAGCTCGACGACGAGCACCGCCTGCGCCTGGACGACTGGGAGCTGCGCGAGGACGTGCAGTCCGAGTGCAAGGCGTTGTGGCCGACGGTGACCACCGACAACCTCAACCAGCTCACCGACTACGCCGGCTATCGCCACGACTTCCTCAAGCTGTTCGGCTTCGACCGCAGCGACGTGGACTACGGCCAGGACGTGGCGTCGGATGTGCGCTTCGACTGCGCGGCGATGTAACCCGCCCCTTCAAGCAGCAGGCCAACGGGCGCCTTCGGGCGCCCGTGTCTTTGGAGGAGCGGAAAAAACTGGCGGGTCCCGGCCTCGCTACGCGCCACGCACGAGCTTGGCCAGCTCGCGCCAGGGCTCCATCGACCAGTGCCCGCGCGCCTGTCCCGACGGCGAGGGAAGCACGAACACGCGCGTGCTGCCGATGCGCTCCGGTTGAACTCCGTAGCCAGTGATGGCCCGCCCCAGCGCCGCCTTCGCGCCGTGCTTGCTGGTGAACGCCAGCCAGCGCGGGGCGAAGCGCTCGATCTTTGCCCGCAGTGCAGGCACGTCGAATGCATCGCGCGGCAGCTCGCTGTCGTTGCCGCTGTGGAACTTGGCCAGATCGGTGAAGCCAATGCCCAGCGCCGGCAGTTGCGCGAACTCGTGCGGCGCGTAGATCCGCGGCGTGAGTGCCGCCTCGGCCAGCGCGCGCCAGAACAGGTTGCCCGGATGTGCGTAGTAGGCGCCTTCGCGCGCCGAACGCGTGCCCGCCGCCGTGCCGCAGAACACCAGCGCCAGGTGGTCCTGCAGCACGTCCGGCAGGATGTGATCGTCAGCGCCAGGGCTCATCGAGCAGGAAATCGGTGAACTGGAAGCGCTCGTCGCGCAGCACCGACTCGCCCTTGCGCAAGGCCAGCGGCGTGCGGAACAGCGGCCCGCCGAAGCTCAGCGTGTGGAACTCGCCGCGTTCCCCGCACGGGTCGACGCCGGCGGGCAGGGCATCGAGCAGGGCGCCGTCGAACGCGCGGCCGCAGAAGCTCGCCTCGAGCTGCTGCGTGTCCACGCAGCACAGCATCGCCTGGTGGCCTTCGGCGACGAAGCGGCGTGACAGCGCAGCGGTGCCCTCGCCCCAGATCGGGAACACCGCGCGCCATTCGGCCTTGCCCAGCTGGCGCACGCGGTAGTCGCGCACGTCCTGCAGGAACAGGTCGCCGAAGGCACAGTGGCGGATGCCCGGCCAACGCATGCGCGCCTCGGCGAGGGCATGGGCGTGGGCTTCCTCGTAGGCCTCGTTGGAGCCGGGCCAGTCCATTTCCACTACCAGCAGCGGCAGTTCGAGCGCGGCGGCCTGGGCATCGAGGATGTCGCGCCGCACGCCGTGCATGGCAATGCGCTCGTAGGTGCGGTTGACCGTGGTAAGCAGCGCGACCACCTGCCAGTGCGGGTCGGCACGCAGCCGCTGCAGGGCCATCAGGCAGTCCTTGCCGCCGCTCCAGGCGAGCACGATGGGCACGGAGTTCATGCCATTACTTTACGTGATCACTGCGCCCACATCGCGTGGACGTGGCTGCTGTCACGCTCATCGGCATGTTTGCCTTCTTCTCCGACCTGTTCGCCCGTTCCCCCCTGTTCCGCCTGGCCTTGACCATCGCCGCCGCCCTGCTGGTGGCGGTGGTGCTGCACCGGCTGCTTCGCGCCCTGCTGTGGCGACTGGCGAAGGGCCACCCGCTGGCGCGCGACGTGTTGCGCTACATCCGCGCGCCGATGGGCTGGCTGGTGCCACTGGTTGTGCTGGCTTTGGTGCTGCGCCTGCGTCCGGACGCGCTCTCGCCGGAGGTGGCCGGCCCGCTGGACCGGTTGATGCTGATCGTGCTGATCGGCGTGGTGACGTGGCTGGCGGTGCGCTGCGTGCATGCGGTGCAGGCGTTCTTCCAGAAACGCTTCCCGATGGACGCGACCGACAACCTGGAGTCGCGGCGCGTGCTGACTCAGGCGCGTGTGCTGGGGCGTACCGCCACGGTGCTGATCGTGCTGCTGGGACTGGCGGCGGCACTGATGACGCTGCCGCTGGTGCGGCAGGTCGGCGCCAGCCTGCTCGCGTCGGCGGGCCTGGCCGGACTGGCCGTGGGCCTGGCAGCCAAGCCGGTATTGAGCAATCTCATTGCCGGCCTGCAGATCGCGCTGACCCAGCCGATCCGCCTCGACGACGTGGTGATCATCGAGGGCGAGTGGGGCCGCATCGACGAGATCACCGGCACCTACGTCGTCGTGCGCATCTGGGACGAGCGCCGGTTGGTGGTGCCGCTGAACTGGTTCATGGAGCACCCGTTCCAGAACTGGACCCGCACCAGCTCGCAGATCATCGGCGCGGTGTTCGTATGGGTCGATTACCGCACGCCGCTCGAGCCCCTGCGCGAGGAACTCAAGCGGTTGTGCCAGGCCTCGGCGGAGTGGGACGGCCGGGTCAGCGTGCTGCAGGTCACGGATACGAACGAGCGTGCGATGCAGGTGCGGGTGCTGGTCAGTTCGGCCGACTCCGGTCGCAACTGGGACTTGCGCTGCGCTGTCCGCGAGGGCCTGCTGGCGTTCGTGCACCGGCACTACCCCGAGTCGCTGCCGCGCCTGCGCAGCGAATGGTCGGAGCCACCGGGTCATTCCGCGCGCGCCGCCGCTGCGCCGGTACCCGCGCAGCGCAGTCCGCACCCGGAGGACGGCGTCGGCGCGTCTGCGCCGGCCTCGCACGAGCGAGCCTGAGCAGCCGTCGGGGCCTGCGTCACGGCCCGCAAAGTCAAGGGCGGGCGCGCATCGACAGTGCCACGAGGCAGCCGCTATAAAGGCTGTTCAAGGCAGGGGTAGTGCGGTGAGCGAAGAGATCCTGATCAATGTGACGCCGCGGGAGACCCGCGTCGGTGTGGTCGAAAACGGCATGCTGCAGGAGGTACACGTCGAGCGGGCCTCGCGACGGGGCTACGTGGGCAACATCTACAAGGGCCGCGTGCAACGGGTGATGCCAGGCATGCAGGCCGTGTTCGTGGAGATCGGGCTCGATCGCGCGGCGTTCCTGCACGCGTCGGACATCATCCGGCCCGCGATTCCCGCCGTGGAAGGCGAGTCGACCGGCAGCGGTCACGTGCCCTCGATCAGCGAGCTGGTGCACGAAGGCCAGGAGATCGTGGTGCAGGTGGTGAAGGACCCGATCAGCACCAAGGGCGCGCGCCTCTCCACCCACCTGTCGATTCCCTCGCGCTATCTGGTGCTGCTGCCGCACGCGCGCACGCTGGGCATCTCCGCGCGCATCGAGGACGAGCCCGAGCGCCAGCGCCTGAAGGACGTGCTCAACCCGCTGATTGGCGACGACGTGCCGGGCTCGCCGCGGCTGGGCTACATCGTGCGTACCAACGCCGAAGGCCAGTCGGCCGAGTCGCTGGCCTTCGATGTGACCTACCTGGGCAAGGTCTGGCGCGTGGTGCAGGAGAACATCGCCAAGGCGAAGGTCGGCGAGCGCGTCTACGAGGAGCTCTCGCTGCCGTTGCGCAGCCTGCGCGACTCGCTCACCGACGGCATCGAGAAGGTGCGCGTGGACTCGCGCGAGACCTTCGAAAAAGTGGTCAAGTTCGTGCACAAGTTCATGCCCAGCCTGGACGACCGCATCGAGCACTACGACGGCGAGCGGCCGATCTTCGATCTCTACGGCGTGGAGGACGAGATCCAGCGCGCGCTGAAGAAGGAGGTACCGCTCAAGTCCGGCGGCTACCTGATCGTCGACCAGACCGAGGCGATGACCACCATCGACGTCAACACCGGCGGCTACCTCGGCACGCGCAACCTGGAAGAGACCGTCTACCGCACCAACCTGGAGGCCGCACAGGCAGCGGCGCGCCAGCTGCGGCTGCGCAACCTGGGCGGCATCATCATCATCGACTTCATCGACATGACCGACGAGGAGCACAAGCGCCAGGTCATCCGCATGCTGGAGAAGGGCCTGGCGCGCGACCACGCCAAGACCACGGTGTATCCAATGTCGGCGCTGGGCCTGGTGGAGATGACCCGCAAGCGCACCACCGAAAGCCTGGAGCGCCAGCTGTGCGAGCCGTGTCCGGCCTGCGCCGGCCGCGGCACGCTGAAGACCGCCGAAACGGTGACCTACGAGATCTTCCGCGAGATTACCCGCGCGGTGCGCCAGTTCAATGCGGCCAAGCTGCTGGTGATGGCCAACCCTTCAGTGGTCAACCGCATCCTCGAGGAGGAATCGACTGCGGTGGCTGAACTGGAGGAGTTCATCTCCAAGAGCATACGCTTCCAGGCCGAAGAGCATTACTCGCAGGAACAGTTCGATGTGGTGTTGCTGTAACCGGTCCGGCGGCGCGGAACGCACGCGGTGAAAAGCGCCTGGGCAAGGCATCTGCAGGGCACCTCGCGTGCGCTGGGCTGGACGATCGGCATCGCCCTGATCACCCTGGCAGTGATGGCAGCGCTGGCGCAGGTGCTGCTGCCGGCGCTGGCGCGGCACCCGCAATGGGTGGCTGCCCAGCTCAGCGAGCGGCTGCACCGGCCGGTCTCGTTCGAGGCGATGGAAGGGCGCTGGACTCCGGCCGGTCCGAGCTTCGCCCTGCACGGTGTGCGCATCGGCGAGCGTGGCCCCGGGCAGACGCCGCTGCAGATCCCGCAGGCAGACCTGTTGCTCGATTTCGGCGGCTGGTTGCTGCCCTCGCGGCACCTGCTGAACCTGCGCGCGCGCGGCCTCACGCTCGATCTCGAGCGCGGGGCCGACGGTCACTGGTCGATAGGCGGCCTGGGTAGCGACGATACGGCGGCTGCACCGGTGTCGCTGGAGCACCTCTCGCTGGACCTGTGGCTGGACGAGCTCACCATCGACGTCGCCGACCAACGGCTGGACCGGCACTACCGGCTGGTCGCCGACCAGCTGCGGGCAGGGATCGGTTCGGGCCGGGTGCGCCTGGGCGCGCGCCTGCATCGCCAGGGCGTGCGCGGGGTGTTGACCGCGGCGGGCGATTTTCGCGACGACGGCAGCAGCGGCCGGGTCTGGCTGGCGGGCGACGACCTCGACGTGAAGCCTCTGCTGGGCGACATCGATCTGGCCGGCTATACGGCCGAACGTGGCCGCGGACAGCTGGCGGCCTGGCTGGACTGGCGTGGCGGCAAGGTGGTCCGCAGCGTGCTGCAGGCCGACCTTGCCGGCGTGTCCCTGCAAGGACCCGGTGGCGCGCGGGCCGAGGTCGACGCCGTGCGCGGCGTGGCCGAAATCCGCCAGAGCACGGACGGCTACCGCGTGTCCTGGGTGGGCGACGATGGCAGTGCGCTGGTCGCGGCACTGCATCGGCCGCAATCGCCTGATGCACACGTGGGGGTCGCGGCGACCCATCTGCAGCTGGCACCGCTGGCGCCCTGGCTGGCGCTGAAGCCGGAGCTGGCGCCTGGACTGGCGCACTGGCTGGGTGCCGGCAAGCCGCGCGGCGAGCTCAGCCGCGCTGCATTGCAGTGGCAACGCGGCGCCGGCCTGGTGTCGTTGCAGGTGCAGTTCCGTGGGCTGGGCATCGATGCCGTGGATGGCTTGCCGGGGTTGGACCACCTCGACGGGACGCTGCGCGGCGACGCCGCCGCCGTGTCGCTGGAGCTGCCGGCGCAGGCGGCCGTGCTGGACCTGCCGCGCGCGTTCCGCCAGCCGTTCGCGCTTGATCGCGTGGCGGGCACGCTGGCGTTCTGGCGCGGCGACGAGGGCACGCACATCGGTATCGATGCGCTGCAGGTGGCCGGCCGCGGTTTCGACCTGGGCGCACGCGGTGACGTGCTGCTGCCTGCAGAGGGCGGTGCGCCGTTCCTCGACGTGTATGCGCGGGTGGAACACGCCGACGTCACCGCCGCCAAGCTGTTCTGGCCCCGGTCGATGTCCGAGCGGGCCGTGCAATGGCTCGACCGCGCGCTGGTGGGGGGCTCGCTCGACGAGGGTGCGGTGCTGGTGCGCGGCAGCCTCGCCGACTGGCCGTTCCGCCACAACGAGGGTCGCTTCGAGGCGCAGGGCACGCTCAATGACCTCACCCTCGACTACGGCGAACGCTGGCCGCGGGCCGAGCATGTGCACGCCGTGGCCAGCTTCGTCGACAACGGCATGCTGGTGCAGGCCAGCAGCGGTGATGCGCTGGGGCTGACGGTGGAGCGTGCGGTGGCGCTGATCCCCGATTTCGGCGACGCCATGCTCGACCTCAACGTGACCGGCACCGGCACCGGCGGCAACCTGATGAATTTCGTGCGGCGCAGTCCCATCGGCGCCGGCGAGGCAGACACCCTGTCCAAGCTGCAGCTGGGCGGGAAGGGCGATTTCAACTTCCACCTGCAGCTGCCGTTCAAGCCCGGCGCCGAGCTCACCCTGGGCGGTACGGCCCAGCTCACCGATGCCGATCTGCTGGCGCCGGAGTGGAAGCTGCGGCTGGACGGGCTCACCGGCCCGCTGCAGTTCGATGCCCACGGCCTTCGCGCCGGCCCGCTGCAGGCGGGCTTTCGCGGGCAGCCATCCAGCGTGCAGATGCGGATCGCCGATGCCACCGGCGACCCCAACCTGGTCTTCTCCGCCAGCATGGACGGACGCTACAGCCTGGCCGAGCTGGTGCAGGATCAGCCAGCCATCGGGTGGCTGGGCGAGGCCTCCGACGGGCGGGCCGACGTGCGCATCGGTTTCGACATCAGTCGCGATGCGGCCGGCGCGCCGCTGCATCAGCTGCTCACGGTCGACTCCACCCTGCAGGGCATCGCGCTCAAGCTGCCGGCGCCGCTGGACAAACCCGGCGGCAGTGTCCTGCCGCTGCACGTGACGCTGCCGCTGCCCACCGCCTCGGCCGACCTGCAGGTGGCGTTGGACGACGTGCTGCGGGCACGCTTTCGCCTGCCCGGCGCGCAAGGCGAGCCGCTCGGGGGCGCGCTGGTGCTGGGCGGCGCGATGCCCGACAGGGTGCCGGCGCAGGGGCTGCGCGTGCGCGGCCACGGCGATCGTCTCGACGTGAGCGGCTGGATCGCCCACGTGATGTCCGGCAGCGGCAACGGCGACGCGCCCACGCTGGAGAGCATCGACGTCACCGCCGACCACGCCAGCGTTTTCGACGCGGTGTTTCCCGGCCTGCACCTGCAAGTGCAACCCGAGGCCGGCGAGCTGAGCGTGGACGCCGACAGCCGCACCCTGTCCGGGCATTTCCAGGTGCCCACCGCCGATCTGGATCGACGCGGGATCACCGCGCGCCTCAAGCACCTTTACTGGCCGAAGGCGGCAGCCCCGGCCGGCACACCGGAGCGGGTGGCGGAGCGTGCGCCAGACACCGGGCCCACGCCGGCGCAGGCGGCCCGCACCGGCATCAACCCCGCCAGCCTGCCGCCGTTGCACCTGCTGGTGGACGACCTGCGCCTGGGGGATGCCCGGCTGGGCGAGGCGCGGCTGGAGAGCTGGCCCACCGCCAGCGGCATGCATCTGGACCAGTTGCGCGCGCTGTCCCGAAGCGTGCAGATCACCGCTTCCGGCGACTGGAACGGGACGCCCGCGGACAGCCAGACCCACATGCGCATCGACTTTGCTGCCGAAGATCTGGGCAAGATGCTGTCGGTGCTGGGCTTCGACGGGCTCTTCGACGGCGGCAAGACCCGCGCGCACCTGGATGGACGCTGGCCGGGCGGGCCGTCGGCCATCACCCTGGCCAACCTCGACGGCACCCTGGACGTCGACGTCACCGACGGCCGCATCCCCGAGGCCGCCTCGCCCGGCGTCGGCCGGCTGCTCGGGCTGGTGTCGCTGGCCGAGGTGCCACGCAGGCTGACGCTCGATTTCGGCGACGTGTTCGGCAAGGGGCTCGCCTTCGACCGCATCCATGGCAGCTTCGTGTTCGCCGACAGCGTCGCCACCACCAGCAACCTGAAGATCAGCGGCCCGGCGGCGGAGATCGCGGTCAGCGGCCGCACCGGCCTGCGGGCACGCGACTACAACCAGCAACTGCTGGTGGTCCCCCATGTGGGCAACAGTCTGCCGGTGGTCGGCGCGGTGGTCGGCGGGCCGGTGGGCGCGGCGGCGGGCTTCGCCGTGCAGGGGTTGCTCGGCAAGGGGCTGAACAAGGCGGCGAGCGCCCGTTACACGATCACCGGCAGCTGGGACAAGCCGGTGATCACGCTGGTGGAGAAGCGCGCCGCGCCGCCGGCCGCTCCGGCACCGGCGGCCAGCGCGCCGGCTCCGGCCTTGCCCGCTGAGCCGGTGCGCTAGTCGGGCGCCTTGGCTGACGCCGCCGGGCCACGGAACGGGAACAACTGCTGGCGAACGAAGCCGTCCGGCATGTAGTCGCCGACCACACCGTATTTCTCCGGGAACGTCTTGGTCGATTTCACCGCCGTGCCGAACAGGTAGTCCAGGAACGCGTAGTGCGCGGCGTAGTTCCTGTCGATCGCCTCGTCGTCGGAAGCGTGGTGCCAGTGGTGGAAATCCGGCGTCACCACCAGGTACTTCAGCGGCCCCCACGGCAGATGCACGTTGGCGTGGTTGAACACCGCCTGGAAGCCGACCACGAGGATGTAGGCGTTCATGACGCCTTCGCTGAAGCCCAGGATGTACAGCGGCGCCAGCACGCACACCCGCGTCACGATCAGCTCCAGCATGTGCTGGCGCGAGCCGGCCAGCCAGTCCATCGTCTTGGCGCTGTGGTGCACGGCGTGGAAGCGCCACAGGAACGGCACCTCGTGGTACGCGCGGTGGGTCCAGTACTGCGCCAGGTCCGCCACCAGAATGCACGCCAGCAGCTGCGGCACGAACGCAATGTGCTGCACGGTCTGCTGGAACGCGCTGGCGGTGAGCCAGCCGAACAGGTGGTGCAGCAGGAAATTCACCGTCAGCAGCGCCAGCCCCACCAGGAAGTGGTTGACCGCGAAATGCTTCAGGTCGGTCTGCCATTCCCTGCGGAACACCGTCTGCCCCTTGTACAGCGGGAACAGTTTCTCGATCGCCACGAACACGAGGGTGGAACCGAGCAGGTCGAGGATGAACCAGTCCAGCCCGATGTACGGCGTGTGGTCGGGAAAGCTGCCGACCGGCACCCGCGATCCGCCCAGGGCGGTGGCAGCCAGCACCAGCGCGAAGGCGACCAGGTTGAGGTTGCGCGAGCGGCCCAGCACCAGGTTGCCCAGCGCCATGCCGCCGGCGACCAGCAACGCGCCGAGCAGCAGCTGGCGCAGCAGGTCCACCGAGTACTTGTGGCGCAGGTCGGGTGTGGTCAGGTATTGCGGAAAGTGGAACGCCAGTACCGCCAGCAGGCTCAGCACCGCGAGCGACAGCGCCACCACGCCGCTGACCTTGCCCCGCCCCGGCTTGAGTTCGCCGTCGCGCTGGAGCATGGCCGCGGTTTCGGCCACCGGCTGGTGCACCGCGTGCTCGATGACATCGCGCGCGAGCTTGCGTTTGGAAAATGGCTGCATGATCGGTTCCCCTGTGGACGCCTTCCTGGCGATGCCGCATCGTAGCCAAAGCCGTGTCCGGCGGCAGCTTTAAACACGCCGCGTGCGGCCCCACCTTTGCCCGACACCCCGTTTTGCGAGTGCCTGCGTATGTCTTCCCTGATCGAGCAAGCCCAGAGCCGCCTGTTGACCCCGGGCGGACTGGCCACCGGCGACCTGGATCGCGTGTTCAGCCAGCTGATGGCGCCGTCCATCGATGCGGCGGACCTGTACTTCCAGCATTCGCGCAGCGAGTCGTGGCTGCTGGAGGAGGGCATCGTCAAGGACGGCAGCCATTCGATCGAGCAAGGCGTGGGCGTGCGGGCGATCAGTGGCGAGAAGACCGGCTTCGCCTATTCGGACGAGATCGTGCTGCCGCAACTGCTGGAGGCCTCGAAGGCGGCGCGCGCGATTGCCCAGGACGGCCGCGGCGCCGGCCGCCCGCTGGCGCTGGGCAACACGCGCCAGCTGTACCCGGCGATCGACCCGGTGGACAGCCTGCCCAATCCGGAGAAGATCGCGCTGCTGCGTGAGGTGGACGCCTACGCGCGCTCGCGCGATCCGCGCATCACTCAAGTGATCGTGAGTATCGCCGCCACCATCGACACCATCCTCATCGCTGCCTCCGACGGCACGCTGGCGGCCGACGTGCGTCCGCTGGTGCGCCTCAACGTGCAGGTGATCGCCGAGGCCAACGGCCGCCGCGAGCAGGGCCATGCGGGCGGTGGCGGCCGCTACGGCTACCGCGAGCTGATCGAGAACGGTCGCGCCCTCGCCTTTGCCGACGAGGCCGTGCGCCAGGCGCTGGTCAACCTCGACTCGATCGACGCACCGGCCGGGCAGATGACGGTGGTGCTGGGACCGGGCTGGCCGGGCGTGCTGCTGCACGAGGCGATCGGCCACGGGCTGGAGGGCGACTTCAACCGCAAGGGCAGCTCGGCTTTCGCCGGGCGCATCGGCCAGCGCGTGGCGGCCCGGGGCGTCACCGTGGTGGACGACGGCACGCTCGGTGGCCGTCGCGGCTCCCTCAGCATCGACGACGAAGGCACTGCGACCGAGTGCACCACGCTGATCGAGGACGGCATCCTCAAGGGCTACATGCAGGACAAGCTCAACGCGCGGCTGATGGGCGACAAGCCGACCGGCAACGGCCGGCGCGAGTCGTTCACCCAGCTGCCGATGCCGCGCATGACCAACACCTACATGCTGGCCGGCCAGCACGATCCGGCCGAGATCATCCGCTCGGTGAAGAAGGGCATCTACGCGCCCAACTTCGGTGGCGGCCAGGTCGACATCACCAGCGGCAAGTTCACCTTCTCGGCCAGCGAGGCCTATCTGATCGAGGACGGGAAAATCACCGCGCCGGTGAAGGGCGCCACCCTGATCGGCTCCGGCCCCGAGGTGCTCAACCGCGTCTCGATGATCGGCAACGACCTGGCGCTGGACGAGGGCGTCGGCGTGTGCGGCAAGGACGGCCAGAGCGTGCCGGTGGGCGTGGGCCAGCCGACCCTGCGCATCGACGCGATGACGGTGGGCGGCACCGCGTCCTGATCCGGCGGATCGCGCGGTGATGCACGCACGCCAGTCGTTCGCGGGACGAACATGAATCACATGGACCCGCAGTGGTTTTCCTGGAGAAGCCTTTGCGATGAGTGGAGCCGGAAAGACCTGCACGGCACGTCCCTGCGCGTGCTGACCCTGCTCGTGGTGCTGTGGCTCGCCATCAATCCGTCGCTGCTGCCGCTGGCGGCGTGGGTGGATTCGGTGGGCATCGAGTCGGCGTTGGCCCTGCTCGAGATGCAACTGGTGGTGGGGGTGCTGCTGGCGATCGAGGTTTACTGCCCACGGCTGTGGCCGGCGCTGGCGGACGGCACACGCCGGGCCGGGCGCTTCTTCAGCCGGCTGCGGATGTTCGTCGGCATGTACGTCCGCGACCTCTGAGCGGGAGTACCGCGTGGCGAATGCGCCCCATCGCGCCAGTGGCTGTCACGGCCGGTTGTGCAGTAGCCTGCGCCGGGTCCACGCCCGATCCTTCTATGGAGAGATGATCATGCTGACGCCGCAGATCCAACGTCCCACCGCTGCCTTCGTGGGAGCTTCGTGGCTCGCCCTGCTGACCGGCTCGGTTGCCTACCTGATCGGCCTGTGGAACGCGCAGATGGTGCTGAACGAGAAGGGCTACTACTTCACCGTGCTGATCTACGGCTTGTTCTCCGCCGTTTCGCTGCAGAAGTCGGTGCGTGACCGGATGGAAGGTGTCCGCGTCACCGGAATCTACTTCGGCCTGTGCTGGGTGTCGCTGGCGCTGGCGGTACTGCTGCTGGCGGTGGGGCTGTGGAATGCATCGCTCAGCCCGAGCGAGAAAGGCTTCTACGCGATGTCGTTCCTGCTCAGCCTGTTCGCCGCAGTCGCCGTGCAGAAGAACGTGCGCGACATGGCGCTGCATGAAGGCGAGCCGGAGCTCGGCGGCGGCATCGGCGAGGGCTGAGCCGCCGCGGCACGCGCCTGCAGCCCGGTCTCAGTCGGCGGTGCCGTTCTCGCCCTGGTCGGCCGGCATCCCGGCTTCCGCCGCGGCATCGGCCTGCAGTTCCTTCAGCAGCTGGAAAATCTCGCGGTACGCCTTCGGTGGCTTGTTCGGCACGTTCTTTTCCACCCTGGCCTGGCGGATCAGCGAGCGCAGGTGCTGCCGGTCGACCTCGGGGTGATGGGTGATCAGCTCGGCCAGCGCGTCGTCGGAGCTGTCTTCGGCGATCAGCCGCTCGCGCATGGACTCCATCCGGTGCATGGCGGCGGTTTCCTGCCGCAGCTTGTCGCGGTTGTCGCCCAGCGCGGCATGCGCGGCGGCGAACTCGGCGTCGTCGTGGCGGCGCATGACCTTGGCGAGAAAGCCCAGCTGGCGCTTGCGCGCGATGTGCGCGGTGATCCGGCGCACGTTGGCGACTTCCTCGCGCACGTCGTCGGGCAATTCGATCCTGGCGAGCTTGGCCGGCTGCATCTCCACCAGCTGGATCGCGAATGCCAGCACGGCCTTGGCGTCGCGACGCTGCTGGGTGCGGCTGGGGCCGTATTCGGCGTCGTCCAGTTCGTGCTGGTTGCGGCTGCGGCTGGGGCTCACGGGGTGCTTCCGGTGGATGGCATGACGGGATGGGCGGATTCGGGCTCGGCCTGCTCCAGCGCAAAGCGCGGGATCGGCTCACCCTCCAGTTCCACCGTTTCGCAGAACATCGCCGCGGGACGAACCCACAGGCCGTGCTCTCCGTACAGCGCCTGGTACACGACCAGCGGCTCCATGGTTTCGCTGTGACGGGCGGTGCCCAGCACGCGGTAGCGCTGGCCCTTGTAGTGACGGTAAATGCCGGCGGCAGGTTGCATGGAGTTCTCCGCAGCGGCCAGACTGGCCCGCTCTTTTCATCGCGTCCGCGCGACCCCATGTGGAGTCGTCTGGATGGCTCGGGACCGACATCGGGCTCCCGGGGGCCATCCATTCTACCCGTCACCTCGCAGGAAACCTAAGTGAGCGAAACCGCCATCAGCACGGACCGCAGCCGCGATGATCTCGATCGCCTGGCCAACCTCGCCGAGGACGTGATCCGCCGCGCCCGCGTCGCCGGCGCCAGCCAGGCCGAGGTAGCCGCCAGCATCGACACCGGCCTGAGCGTGAACGTGCGTCTGGGCGAGGTGGAGACGGTCGAGCACACCCGCGACCGCGGCTTCGGGCTGACCGTGTATTTCGGCCAGCGCAAGGGCTCGGCCAGCACGGCGGACCTCAACCCCGAGTCGCTGCAGGCGACCATCGAGCAGGCCTGCGCGATCGCCCGCTACACCGAGGAAGACCCCGCTGCCGGCCTCGCCGACGCGGCGCTGATGGCCACCGAATTTCCGGATCTGGATCTGTGGCATCCGTGGTCCATCGATACCGCCGGCGCGATCGCGCTGGGCCAGCGCATCGAAGATGCCGGTCGCGCGCACGCGGGCATCACCAACTCCGACGGTGCCGGCGTACAGATGGGCGAGAGCGTGTCGGTGTACGCCAACTCGCACGGTTTCGTGGGACGCGAGCGCGGTACCCGCCACTCGATCTCGCTGTCGCTGATTGCCGGCGATGACGAAGGCATGCAGCGCGACTACTGGTACGACAGCGTGCGCGACGCGTCGCGTTTCATGGACGCCAGGGCGCTCGGCGACCGCGCAGCGCAGCGCACGCTGGCCCGCATGGGCGCGCGCAGCCTGAGCACCCGGCAGTGCCCGGTGCTGTTCGCGCCGGAGCTGGCGCGCGGATTGATCGGTCATCTGCTCAGTGCGGTGAGCGGCGGGGCGCTGTACCGCCGGTCGAGCTTCCTGATCGACCACGTCGGCAAGCCGGTCCTGCCTGGCTGGATGAACCTGGTCGAACGGCCGCGCCTGATCGGTGGCCAGGGTTCGGGTGTGTTCGACGCCGAGGGCGTGGCGACACGCGACAGCAGCCTGGTGGAGCACGGGGTGCTGGTGCGCTACGTGCTCGGCAGCTACTCGGCACGCAAGCTCGGCCTGCAGACCACCGGCAACGCCGGCGGCATCCACAACCTGATCGTCGAGCCCGGCAGCGGCGACGGCGAGCTAAGCGATTTCGACGGCATGCTGCGGCGCCTGGGCACCGGCCTGCTGGTGACCGAGGTGATGGGGCAGGGGGTGAACACCACCACCGGCGACTACTCCCGCGGCGCCTCCGGCTTCTGGGTGGAGAATGGACGGCTCATGCATCCGGTGGAGGAGATCACCATCGCGGGCAATCTGCGCGAGATGCTGGCAGGCATCGTGGCGGTCGGCTCCGATGTCGATCCGCGCTCGCATCTGTTGTGCGGTTCGATCCTGCTCGAGCGCATGACGGTAGCTGGCGAATGAGGCCAAGCGGTCGGGTCTCGTACCGGGTCGGAAGTCCTCTCGGCAAGAACCTGCGATCGCGGTAGCATCTGCGGCAAATCGCCACGCGGTGGCGGTTCTTCAGTGACTACTACCGAGGGCATGCCATGAGCGTTCCACCCGATGATGTCGTTCCGCCGCCGCCGCATGATCCGGTGCCGCCATTCGATCCGGTGCCCCCGCCCGGCGGTTCGCCCTCGGCCGAGGAACGCCAGTGGGCCATGTTCGCGCACCTGTCCGCGCTGGTCGGCGGCCTGCTCACCGGCCACTGGCTGGGCATCGGCTGCTTCATCGCGCCGCTGATCATCTGGCTGGTGAAGAAGGACACCATGCCTTTCGTCGCCGACCAGGCGAAAGAGGCATTGAACTTCAACATCACCGTGGCCATCGCCGGCCTGATCTGCGGCCTGCTGATGTTCGTGCTGATCGGCTTCGTGCTGCTGCCGGTGCTGGGCATCGTCTGGCTGGTGCTGGTGATCATGGCGACCATCAAGGCCAACGAGGGTGTCGCCTACCGTTACCCGTTCGCGCTGCGCCTGATCAACTGATCGCGCGCGCGCTGGCTGGAAGAAAAAAGCAGCCCTCGGGCTGCTTTTTTTTCGGTGCTTCAGCAGTCACGGCTGACCGCGCTGGGCCCGGCGTCAATGCCGCCGCTGCGCGGCATAGCTCGCCAGTTCGCGCAGCAGGGCCGCGTGCGCGCCCAGCGGCGCCAGCGCCTCGAACGCCTGGTCGGTGAGCTCGACAAGCCGGCTCCGCGAGGCCTCGAGGCCGAGGATCGAGGAAAAGGTCGGCTTGTCGGCGGCGGCGTCCTTGCCGGCCGTCTTGCCGATGACGGCCGAGTCGCCTTCCACGTCCAGGATGTCGTCGCGCACCTGGAAGGCGAGCCCGACCAGGCCGGCGTAGCGGTCCAGCGCGTCGAGCGCGTCGGGGCTGGCGCCGGCAACCAGGCCGCCCAGGCGCACGGAGGCGCGGATCAAGGCGCCGGTCTTGCAGGCGTGCATGTGTTCGAGCTCGGCGAGCGTGAGCGCACGGCCCACCGCGGCCAGATCCAGGGCCTGGCCACCGGCCATGCCTTCGGCGCCGCAGGCGCGCCCCAGCGCGCGCTGCATCGCGATCGCGACAGCCGGATCCACCGGCGCATGTGCCAGCCCCTCGAATGCCAGGGCCTGCAACGCGTCGCCGGCGAGTATCGCCATCGCCTCGCCGAAGACGACGTGGCAGGTCGGCCGGCCCCGCCGCATGGCGTCGTCGTCCATCGCCGGCAGGTCATCGTGCACCAGCGAGTAGGCATGGATCAGTTCGACCGCGCAGGCGGGCGGATCGAGCGTGCTTGCCTCGCAACCCAATGCGTGGCCGGCGGCGTACACCAGCAGCGGGCGCAGCCGCTTGCCGCCGCCGAGCACGGCGTAGCGCATGGCGCGATGCAGCTCGACCGGGGCGGCATCGTCGCGCGGCAGTGCGGCGGCCAGGGCCCGGTCGGCCCGGGCGACGAGCGCCGCGAGGGATGGGCTCAGCGAGGTGGTCATGGGGTGCGGGTCGGTGGGCTGGCGTGCGATGGCCAGCGTGATGCTCAGAGTTCGGGTTGAAACGGTTCGGCGCCGTCGGGGGCGTCCGGATCCAGCAGCAGGCGCACGCGCAGATCCGCTTTCTCCAGCGCCTGCTGGCAGTGCCGGTACAGGCCGATGCCACGCTCGAACGACGCCAGCGAATCGTCCAGGCTCAGGTCGCCGCCTTCCATCCTGGCGACCAGTTGTTCGAGCTCGTCGAGCGAGTGCTCGAAATCGGCAACTGGCGCGGTGTCGGCGGGTGCGGGAGCGGTCTTGGCCATGGCCGGGAACGCTAACGCAGCAAGGGCGCCGAAGCAATCGAAAAGCGGCGTCGCGGGGGCCACCGCACACCGGGCGCAGTCGGTTCCGCAGCGCTGTCGGCGGGTGCGGCAAGCGAGGTTGCGTGAGGCACGCAGGTCACGAAATGCAGGGCGTCGCCGGAGCGCGCCCACCTGCCGGGCCGCAGCGATCATGCCGCACCGTGTTCATCGCCCCGGGCGCCAGCGCAGGCGCTCGCCGGGCGCGCCCAGCAGGGCTTCGCCGCGTGCGGTGAGCCAACGGTCGCCGACGGCGATCAGCGCGCCGTCCTCGTGGATCATCGGGCATGCCGTGCGCTGCCATGGGGGCAGCGCGGCCTGCTGCCACAGGTCGCGCAGCTCGCGCGTGTGGCGATCGCCGGCTGGCTTGAGGTGTTCGCCGCCGCGACGCACACCGACGATGAGCGGCCGCGCGAGCGTGCCCTCGAGCGTCAGCGTGCCGCCATCAGGAAGGGCCAGTGCTTCGCCTGCCCAGGAGGCTTGCCATGCCGGGTCGATCAGGGTTGCCGGCGGCAGCGCCCACAGGCGGCCTTTCCACACGTGCAGCTCGGCGCCGGGCCAGCGGATGCACGGGACCCGTCCCTCGCGCGCATCCAGTTGCCGCTGGATCTGCGCCCGTTGCCCCCGTCCAGGCGCAGGCAGCTGGCGGGCGTGCAGCCAGTGGTCGAGCAGCGGTTCGCGCAGAGCCGGCGCCAGCTGTCGCCAGCCGCTGGCATCGAGGCTGCCGGTGTGCGGGTCGTGCAGGGTATCGAAGGCAACGAGCCAGCGCTCGCGCAGCGCGTCGGCGGCCTGTCGGCAGAGTGCGGCGCTGTGGGTGATGGCATCGACCGCGTGCGGCCAGTGTGCGGCCAGTCGCGGCAGGATGTCGTGGCGCAGCAGGTTGCGTCGCAGCCGGGCGTCGGCATTGGACGGATCGCGCACACACCCCAGCGCATGCGTCTGCACGTAGTCCTCGAGCGCAGCACGCGGCAGCGCGAGCAGCGGGCGCCACAGCTCGCCTGCACCCAGTGGACGACGCTCGCGCATGCCGCCGAGGCCTTCCGGCCCGGCACCGCGCAGCAGCTTCAGCAGCACGGTCTCGACCTGGTCGTCGCGGTGATGAGCGGTCAGCAGCTGCTCGCCCGGCGCGAGCGCGGCGGCGAGTGCGGCGTAGCGCGCCTCGCGCGCGGCGGCCTCGATGCCGCGGCCGGACGCGCGGTCCACCGCCACCTCGAGCACCTCGCACGGCAGCGCGAGCGCCGCGCAGAAGGCGCGGGCGTGGTGCGCCCATTGCGCACTGTCCGGGTGCAGTGCGTGATCGACATGGATGGCCCGCAGCGAGCGGGTACGCGGCAGCGCGGCCAGCGCATGGAGCAGTGCACTGGAGTCAGGCCCGCCGCTGAAGGCGACACACAGGGCGCCCGGGGGTGTTTCGGCCAGTTGCGCGGCGAGGTGCTGGAGAAGGGACGGGGACAACGGCGGTTCCGCAAGGTCGGCAGGCGCACAGTGTAGGACGCACCTGCGCCGGGCCGTTCGCCAGGGGACGCGCCACGCGCGGCCATGTCACGCATGCGGCGCTGGATACGCGGGGCACAGGCACGCACTCGTGCGGTCGGGGCGCGGTTCTACTTGCGGCGCTTGTCCCGCGCGTACAGCGTGCGGGCGGGGCCGTCGCCACGCTGGTCGATCTCGAACAGGCCGATCGCCTCGACCAGTTCGCTGAGCTTGCGGTAGCCGTAGTTGCGCGGGTCGAATTCCGGCGCCTGCTTGGCCACGCTGGAGCCGATCGCCCCAAGGTGCGCCCAGCCGTCCTCGTCCTCGGCCGCCGCGATGGCCTTGCGGAACAGGTTGAGCAGCTTGGTGTCCTGCTTGAGCTCCTGCCGGGAGAGTTTCTTCGGCGGCTGGATCGGGTGCGATCGCTCGGCCTCGTCCTTCACCGTGTCGTCCAGCTGCTGCACCAGCACGTCGGTGTAGATGAACCGGTCGCAGGCCTTGACGAAGGGGTCGGGCGTCTTGCGTTCGCCGAAGCCGTACACGTTCAGGCCCGACTCGCGGATGCGCCGGGCCAGCGAGGTGAAGTCACTGTCGCTGGAGACGATGCAGAAACCCTGGAAGCGATCGGTGTAGAGCAGGTCCATCGCGTCGATGATCATCGCCGAGTCGGTGGCGTTCTTGCCCCGGGTGTAGCTGAACTGCTGCACCGGATGGATCGAATACTCCAGCAGCACATCCTTCCACCCCTGCAGCTGCGGGCTCGTCCAGTTGCCGTAGATGCGCTTGACGTAGGCGGTGCCGTACTTGGCGATTTCCGCCAGCAGTCCTTCGACGATTGCCGGCTGTGCATTGTCGGCGTCGATGAGCACGGCCAGGCGCTCGGAGGTGGGGGTAGCCATGACGTTGCTCCTTCGACGGGTCCAGCACGCATCATCGCAGAGCCGGCGCTCAGTACGGCACACCCGCCCCGGTCAGTTCGGCGCGCAGGGCGTCCAGCCCGAGCCAACCCGCCCAGTGCGCGACCTCACGGCCGTGGCGGAAGACGTAGTAGGTCGGCATGGCCCAGGAAGAGAGCATCGTCCATTCGCGGTCGTGCCAGGCGATATGGACAGGCTGGGTGGGAAAGGCACGGTTCCACGCTGCGGCGTCAGCCAGCGCGGTGGTGTCGCTGGCCAGCCAGATGGCGTGCTGACGGAACAAGATGTCCAGCTGCGGATCGGCCGCGATGGCGCGGACGGCGTCCTCCGAAAAATGGCAGCCCGCCACCACCACGATCCGCAGCGGTACGTCGAGACCGGCGTTCTCCCGGATCATGTGGCGGCCGTCCGCCCTGACGGTCAGCAGCGTGGGCCCGTTGCCGCGCACGGTGTGGTCTCGGAGCGTCGGCAGCGCAGGGGCGGACATGGCCGGATGGTCACGCATCAGTGCCTGGGCCGCGTCGAAGCGGCGTGCTGCGACGTGGGCGCGAAACAGGGGCAGGTAGTCCGTATCGTTTGCCATGCCTCGCTGCTGCAGTGCGTCGAGCACGCGGGCGAGGTCATCGCCGGCACGACCGTCGGGATCTGCGTCCAGCGCCATGCGCGCTGCACGTGCCAGCAGGCGCAGGTCCGGCGTGCTGCTACGTGCGAGCGCTACAGGGCTCATGTCGCCGGTGAACAGCCGCGCGTAGTCGGCCGATATGGCCGCGTGGCGGTCGGCGTCGGTGCCGCTTCGGCCTGGCTGCTGCAGTGCGTCGAAGCGTTGTTCGACGGGAGTCTCCGGACATGAGCCCGCCGTGCAGCCGCGGACCGCCGCATCGGTGGCCCGCTCGAACTTGCGCTGCGCGTACTCCTGCGCAGACAGACCCACGCCGGCGCCGTACTTCTCAGCGCCGAACAGCGTCAGCACCGCCTCGGCCTGGGCATGGTCAAGCTCTTGATCGAGGTCATCGATGGCAAACCCGGCGAGGCCGCGGGGCCCGAACTTCAGGCTACCCAGGAAGCGCCTGCGCGCGCCCGGCGGCAGTGCGCCCAGCGGCGAGCGTTCGATCGGCGTGTCGTGCAGGTAGCGGGCAAGCGCCTCGGGCGTGGTGATGGTCACCTCGCGGGCCCGTGCCTGGGGTGCCGCCAGCGCAAGCCCGGCGGCAAGGATGATGCCGAATGGAGCAATTCGTGTCATGGCGATTCCCTTCGCACCCGACGGTCCGGCGACGTCACCGCCGGCTCAGTTGCCGGCGTAGGCACCGTAGCCGCGCAGGCGCAGGTAACGTTGCTCGAGCAGGTCGCTGACGTTCATCGCCTCGAGCTTGTCCAGTTCGTTCAGCAGCACCGCCTTGAGGCGGATCGCCATCGACTGCGGGTTGCGATGGGCGCCGCCAAGCGGCTCGCGCACCACCTTGTCGATCAGGCCGAGCTCGAGCAGGCGCGGCGCGGTGACGCCCATCGCGTCGGCGGCATCGCGTACCTTGTCCTGGCTCTTCCACAGGATCGAGGCGCAGCCTTCGGGCGAGATCACCGAGTAGATCGAGTACTGCAGCATGATGGTGCGGTCGCCCACGCCGATCGCCAGCGCGCCGCCGGAGCCGCCTTCGCCGATCACGGTGCAGATCACAGGCACCTTCAGCCCGGCCATCTCCAGCAGGTTGCGGGCGATCGCCTCGCTCTGGCCGCGCTCCTCGGCGCCCACGCCGGGATAGGCGCCGGGCGTGTCGATGAAAGTCAGCACGGGCAGGCCGAAGCGCTCGGCCATCTTCATCAGGCGCAGCGCCTTGCGGTAGCCCTCGGGGCGCGGCATGCCGAAGTTGCGGCGCACCTTGCCCTTGGTGTCGCGGGCTTTCTGGTGGCCGATGATCATCACCGAGCGGCCGTTGATGCGGCCAAGGCCGCCCACGATCGCCGCGTCGTCGGCGAACGCGCGGTCGCCGGCGAGTTCGTGGAACTCCTCGCAGATCGCCGCGATGTAGTCGAGCGTGTAAGGACGACCGGGATGGCGCGACAGCTGGGTGACCTGCCAGGAATTGAGGTTGCGGAAGATCTCGGCCGTCTTGACTTTGAGCTTCTCGCGCAGGCGGCGCACCTCGTCGTCGATATTGAACGCCTGGCCGTCGCTGGCGTGGCGAAGCTCGTCTATCTTCGCTTCCAGCTCGGCAATGGGTTGTTCGAAATCGAGGAAGTTGGGGTTCATTCGCTGCGTTTCAGGACAGTAAGCGGGCCAGTATAGCGGGGCGCGCAAAAACGGGAGAACGCTGCCGTATGGGTCTGGAGCGAGAAGTTATCGACGAGGAGCGAGAAGCCAGAGCGAGCAGGTCGCACGCTGGCCGGCTGCTTTTCTCTCACTCCTCTCCGCTCACTCCTGGCTCTTCACGATGCGCAGCCGCGCGGCTTCCACGCCGGGCAGCGCGCGCACCGCGCGCAGCAGATCGGGCACCGCTTCCACCCGCCAGTCCTCGCCCAGCTCCAGGTCGGCCTGGGCGTCGCGGTTGTGGTAACCGTGCAGCATCACGCTCGCGCGGCCGCCGCGAAAGCCCGCGAGCGTGCGCTGCAACTGGGCCGGGAAGTCGGCGGTGACGCCATTGAGCTTCAGCCGCAGCAGGCGCGCGTGCCGCCGGCAGGCGTCGGCCAGGGTGACGGCGCTGCGCGCGCGTACCTGAAAGCCGCCGCCGGAGAAATCATCAATGCGCAGCCCGCCCTCGACGATCAGCATTTCGTCGCGCACCAGCAGGGGCGCAACCTGCTGGAACAGCTCGCCGAAGAAACTCACCTCGATGGTGCCGCTGCCGTCTTCCAGTCGCACGAAAGCATCCGAATCGCCGCGCTTGCGCACGGCCGTGACCATGCCGGCGACGGTCCATGGCGTGTCCGGGCCGCGGCGGAAGCGGTTGGCCTCGCCGTCGTCGTTCTTGCGCGGACGGGGCGGCTGGTAGCGGTCGACGATCTCGCCCAACGGGCAAGTGGACAGCTGGGCCAGTTCGTCCTTCCATGGGTCAGTGGGATGACCGGAGAGGTAGTGGCCGAGCGTGTCGCGCTCGCCCTTGAGCATGTCTTCCAGCGGCCACTCCGGCGCGGTGGGCAGGTCGATCTGCACTACCGGCGTGATCGCGCCCATGGCGGCGCCGAACATGTCGTTCTGGCCCGACTGCTTGTCGCGCAGGTGCTGCTCGGCCGCCTTCATGGCGTCGGGCAGCTGCAGCATCAGGCTGGCGCGGGTCGGCGCCAGTGCATCCAGCGCACCGGAGTAGATCAGCGCCTCGAGCACGCGGCGGTTGAGCTTGGTCGGATCGACGCGGCGGCAGAAGTCGGCGAGGTCGGTATACGGCCCGTGGGCGCGTTCGGCCACGATCGCCTCGCACACGCCCTGGCCGACACCCTTGATTGCGCCCAGGCCGTACTGGATCGTCTTCGATCCGGTGGCGACGAACATGAACTCCGACGCGTTCACGTCCGGCGGCATCACGGTGATGCCGATCGCGCGCGACTCGTCCAGGAACGTCACCGCCTTGTCGGTGTTGTCCATGTCCGAGGAAATCGTCGCGGCCATGAACTCGGCCGGGTAGTGCGCCTTCAGCCAGGCGGTCTGGTAGGACACCAGCGCGTAGGCGGCGGCATGCGACTTGTTGAAGCCGTAGCCGGCGAACTTCTCCATCAGGTCGAAGATCGAGTCGGCCTTGTCGCCGGTGAGGCCGTCCTTGGCGGCGCCCTCGCGGAATTTGGCGCGCTCCTTGGCCATTTCCTCGACTTTCTTCTTGCCCATCGCGCGGCGCAGCAGGTCGGCGCCGCCGAGCGAGTAGCCGCCGACGATCTGCGCCATCTGCATCACCTGCTCCTGGTAGACCATGATGCCGTAGGTCTCTTTCAGGATCGGCTCGACGCGCGGGTCGGGGTATTCCACTTCCTCGCGGCCGTGCTTGCGCGCGACGAAGCTGGGGATCAGGTCCATCGGGCCGGGGCGGTACAGCGCCACCAGCGCGATGATGTCCTCGAAGCGGTCCGGCTTGGCGTCCTTGAGCATGCGCTGCATGCCGGAGGATTCGAGCTGGAACACCGCGACGGTCTGGGCTTTTTTCAGCAGCTCGTAGGGCTTGGGGTCGTCCAGCGGCAGCTGCGAGATATCCAGCGGCGCTTCGCCGGTTTCCGCGCGGCGCGCATTGATCGCCTTCACCGCCCAGTCGATGATGGTGAGCGTGCGCAGGCCGAGGAAGTCGAACTTCACCAGGCCGACCGCTTCGACGTCGTCCTTGTCGTACTGGGTGACCACGCCGCCGCCGCCCGGCTCGGAATACAGCGGGGCGAAATCGGTCAGCGGGGTCGGCGCGATCACCACGCCGCCGGCGTGCTTGCCGGCGTTGCGGGTGAGGTTCTCGAGCTTGAGCGCCAGGTCGATCAGCGGCCGCGCTTCGTCCTCGTCCTGCTCGTACAGCTCGCAGAATTCCCTGACCACGCGGTCCGGTTCTTTCTTCGATTTCTCCGAGCGGCCCAGCGCGTCGTTCAGGGTGAGGTCGAGCGGCCGCGGCGGGATGAGCTTGGCGATGCGGTCGACCGCGTTGTAGCCCATGCCGAGCACGCGACCGGAGTCGCGCAATACCGCCTTGGCCGCCATCGAGCCGTAGGTGATGATCTGGCTGACGTGGTCGCGGCCGTACTTGCGCGCCACGTAGTCGATCACCTCGTCGCGGCGATCCATGCAGAAGTCGATGTCGAAGTCGGGCATCGACACGCGTTCGGGGTTGAGGAACCGCTCGAACAGCAGCTCGAACTGCAGCGGGTCGAGGTCGGTGATCTTCAGCACCCAGGCGACCAGCGAGCCGGCACCCGAACCACGACCCGGGCCCACCGGGATGCCGTTCTGCTTACCCCAGTTGATGAAGTCGGCCACGATCAGGAAGTAGCCGGGGAAGCCCATCTTCACGATCACGTCGAGCTCGCGCTCGAGCCGGGCCTCGTAGTCGGCCAGCGTCTTGCCGGCGGCCAGTGGCGCTGCCGCCAGGCGCTCCTTCAGGCCCTGCCGCGAAAGTTCGCGGATGTAGCTGTCGAGGTCGTAGCCCTCCGGCACCGGGAAGTCGGGCAGGTAGTAGGTGCCGAACTGCAGCTCGAGATTGCAGCGCTTGGCCAGCTCGACGGTGTTCTCGAGCGCCTCGGGCAGGTCGGCGAACAGCGTCGCCATCTCGTCTGGCGTCTTCAGGTACTGCTGGTCGGAATAGTCGCGTGGGCGCTTCGGGTCGGCCAGCACGCGGCCCTGGTTGATGCACACGCGCGCCTCGTGGGCCTCGAAATCATCCTGGCGGAGAAACCGCACGTCGTTGCTGGCGATCACTGGCAGGTTCAGCTCGGTGGCCAGTGCCAGCGCGGCGGTGTTCCACAGCTCTTCGTTTTCGCGGCCGCAGCGGGTCAGCTCGAGGTAGAGACGGTCGGGAAACAGGCGGGTCAGCGGGCGCAGCCGCGCCGAGGCCGCGTCGACGCCCTGGTTGAGCGCGATGCGGCCGATCTCGCTGTCTCGACCGAGCAGGGCGATCAGGCCGTCACTGGCTTCCGGCGTCAGCCACGCGGCCTCGACCAGCGCTTTGCCGCCGTGCTGGCCGTCGCGCCACGCGCGCGACACCATCCGCGAGAGATTGAGGTACCCCGGCCGGTTCTGGCACAGCACCGTCATGCGCCAGGGGCGCGGGTCGTCGGGCGAGGCGATCCACAGGTCGCAGCCGCCGATCGGCTTGATGCCCGCCGCGCTGCACGCCTTGTAGAACTTGACCAGCGCGAACATGTTGCACTCGTCGGTCAGCGCCACCGCGGGCATGTCGGCGCGCACGCAGGCTTCGACCAGCGCCTTGATGCGGATGGTCGAATCGACCAGCGAGTACTCGCTGTGCAGGTGCAGGTGGGCGTAGCGAGCGGACATGGCGTGCGCGCGAGGTGGTCGCCCAGCCTAGCGGCGTGCCTGCACAGCGGCAAGAATTGACTTCGGCGCGGCGGCGGCCAGCCCTTGCACGACAAGGGCTGGCGAGCCCGCGCCCGACGGCGTCGGCAGTCCGGGGAACGAGCTTCTCAGCGAATCGCGAAGCGGGCGCTGTCGGCCAGCATCGGCAGGTGGTCCAGCGGACCGATCTTCAGTGCCCGATGGTCGTAGTCGTGATGTTCCACGGCCAGTGTGACGGTGGCCGGATCGCCAGCTTCGCCCGGCGCAGCCGGTTCCGGGGCCGGCGCGTTCCACATGATCCGTGGACGGGGCAGCGAGAGGTTCATGACGTGACTCCTGGCGGCCAGGCCGCCGGCGGTTTTCGGGCCGCGTGCGGCGCACGCGACCCGCGCGACGCGTCCGTGCGGGTGGAGGCGGCAGCGTGCCCGGGTCGGGCACGGTCAGCGCTTCCGGGTCATGGATGCCGCGCCGGGGCAAACGGTTGCAGCGTGGCGGCAGCGGCAGCGTACGCCCGCGGCCAGCGACCCGGCCCGTGCCGACAGACACACGCCGGCTGGCCCGGCCGATGCAGTAAGCCAGCCACGCTGGCGGTGCAGTCAGAACAACTCGTGCTGGATCAGCGAACGGCAAACCGGGGCAAAGCTGCGGCGGTGCTCGGGACACGGCCCCAGACGCTGCAGCGCGGCGAGGTGCTCGGGCGTGGGATAGCCCTTGTGTGCCGCGAAACCGTAGCCCGGGTGCACGGCATCCAGCGCCACCATCAGGCGGTCGCGGGTGACCTTGGCCAGGATCGAGGCCGCGCTGATCGCCGGTTCCAGCGCATCGCCGCCCACGATGGAGCGGCCCGGGCAGGGCAGGTCGCGCGGCACCTTGTTGCCGTCGATCAGCGCCATGTCCGCCCGCCGCGGCAGGCCCGCCACCGCGCGGCTCATGCCGACCATGGTCGCCTGGAAGATGTTCAGGCGGTCGATCTCGTCCGGTCCCACCACCACCACGCAGTGCGCGATCGCCCGCTCGAGCACCAATGGATAGAGTGCCTCGCGGCGCGCTTCGCTGAGCTTCTTCGAATCGTCCAGGCCGTCGATCGGGCGGCGCGGATCGAGCACCACGGCGGCGACCACCACAGGGCCGGCGAGCGGCCCGCGGCCGGCCTCGTCGACACCGGCGGTCAGCCGACGTTTACGCAGCTGCACCGTGCTCATCGGCGTGTCGATCGCGCGGATGCAGCCGGCCCGGCAGCCCGGCCGATCGCGGATTCACCGTGCATGCGGCGTCTCCAGCAGCTCCGCCACGGCGGCGGCCGCGGCGTCGCCCGCATGGCCCTGGAGATCGACCTTGAGCGCCCGGTGCAGCTGCTCGAAGGTGGCCACTACCCGGCTGCGCCGCTCGCTGTCGTTGAACAGCGCCAGCGTGTCCGCCGCCAGGTGGGCGGCGGTGAAATCGTCCTGCATGCGCTCGGCCACGGGCAGCGGCTGGTCGGCGCCCGCGGCGCGGGCGAGCACGTTGGGCAGGGAGTAGATGTCGGTCTTGAGCATGCGCAGCAGCCGGGCGATGCGGTAGCTCAGCGGCGAGACGCGGTAGCCGACCACCATCGGGCGCTTTGCCAGCATCGCCTCCAGCGTGGCGGTGCCGGAGGCGATCAGCACCACGTCGGCGGCGAGCATCGCCTGGTGCGCGTTGCCCTCGATCAGGCGCGGTGGCACCGGCCACCGGCGGCCCACCTGCCCGAGCAGCTGCTCGAGGCGGGCGTGCACGCGTGGATTGGCCGAGGGAATCACCACCTGCAGGCCGGGAATGGCTGCAGCCACCCGCGCTGCCGCATCGAGAAACGTGGGGCCGAGACGCTCGATCTCCGAACCGCGGCTGCCTGGCAGTACGGCCAGCACCGGCACGTCATGCGGCAGATCGAGGGCATCGCGGGCGCCGGCGCGGTCGCCGACCAGCGCGAAGCGGTCCGCCAGCGGATGCCCGACGAAGCGCGCATCCACACCGTGCCGCGCGTAGATCGGCGGCTCCATCGGAAACAGGCACAGCACCCGATCGGCGCTGCGACCGATCTTCTCGGCGCGCTTCTCGCGCCAGGCCCACACCGACGGGCTGACATAGTGCACGGTGCGCACGCCCGCCTCGCGCAGGCGCCGTTCCACGCCCAGGTTGAAGTCCGGCGCATCGATGCCGATCAGCACCGCCGGCCGTGCGGCGATCAGCCGTTCCACCAGCTGCCTGCGCAGCCGCAGCAGCCGCGGCAGGTGGCGGACCACCTCGGCCAGGCCGAACAGGGACAGCTCGGACATCTCGTCCCACGACTCAAGGCCCTGGGCCTGCATGCGCTTGCCGCCGATGCCGACGAAGCGCGCGGCAGGATAGCGCTGGCGCAGCGCGGCGAGCAGATCGCCACCGAGCTGGTCGCCGGACTCTTCGCCGGCGATCACGGCGATCAGGGGAGCTGGCGCGGATGTG
Source organism: Dyella sp. (assembly GCF_035685805.1). GTDB lineage: Bacteria > Pseudomonadota > Gammaproteobacteria > Xanthomonadales > Rhodanobacteraceae > Dyella_A. The sequence goes on along the minus strand of NZ_DASSAB010000034.1, from coordinate 136,138 downwards.
TTCATGGGTCGGTCTCCGGACCGGGCGAGCGGCTGCCCTCGCTCGCGGGCCGCGTCAGCGGGCGAGCGCCCGCTCGCTGCGGTCGAGGAACTCCAGCATCGCGCGCACGTCGTCGCTGTCTTTGGCCTGGGCCACCAGCTGCTCGCGTGCCTCGGCCTGGCTCAGGCCCGCCATGTACAGCGTGCGGTACGCGCGCTTGATCGCCGAGATGCGCGGCGCATCGAACCCGCGACGCTTGAGCCCTTCGCTGTTGATGCCGCGCGGGCGCCCGTGCTGCTCGTTGGCCATCATCACGAACGGCGGCACGTCCGATCCCACCAGGCAACCCATGCCGATGAACGCGTGCGCGCCGACCTTGCAGAACTGGTGCACGCCCGAGTAGCCGGACATGATCGTCCAGTCGCCGATCTCCACGTGCCCGGCCAGCGCCGAATAGTTGGAAAACACCACGTTGTTGCCTACCTGGCAGTCGTGTGCCACGTGCACATAGGCCAGCAGCCAGTTGTCATTGCCGATGCGGGTCACGTGTCCGCCATCGCCGGTGCCGCGGTTGACCGTGACGAACTCGCGGATCAGGTTGCGATCACCGATCACCAGTTCGGTGCGTTCGCCGGCAAACTTCTTGTCCTGCGGCGGCCCGCCGAGCGAGGCGAACTGGCTGATGCGGTTGTCGCAGCCGATCCGGGTGGGCCCCTCGATCACCACATGCGGGCCGACCACGGTACCTGCGCCGATCTGCACATCGGCGCCGATCACGCTGTAGGCGCCGATGCTCACGCGCTCGCCGATCACCGCCGACGGGTCGATCACGGCGGTGGGATGGATTACAGCGTCAGATGCCGCGGTGGACGCGCTCATTTATCGGACCTCGCCGCGCACATCAGTTCGCAGCTGGCCACGTCCTTGCCGTCCACCTGCGTGCGGGCCACGAACAGGCCCATGCCGCGCATCAGGCGCTTGAGCGACACCTCCATGCGCAGCTGGTCGCCGGGCACCACCGGGCAGCTGAAGCGGGCGTTGTCCACCTTCACCAGGTAGAACAGCGGGCTGCCGCTGTCTCCTTTCATGCGGCTGCTGATCTGGGTCAGCAGTCCGGCGGTCTGCGCCATCGCCTCGACGATCAGCACGCCCGGCATGACCGGATGGCCGGGGAAGTGGCCCTGGAAGAACGGCTCGTTGATGGTCACGTTCTTCAGCGCCACCACGCGGGTGTCCGGCTCAAGTTCGATCACCCGGTCGACCAGCAGGAACGGGTAGCGGTGGGGCAGCAGTTGCTGGATCTGCTCCACGTTCACCGGCAGGCTGAAGTCCGCTGCGGAATCACTCATTGTTGCTGTCCTTCTCCAGCGCCGTGAGTCGGCGCACATGCTCGTCGAGGTGCTTGAAACGGGCAGCGTTCTTGCGCCACTGGCGATTGTCCTGCAGTGGTGTGCCCGAGGAATATTCGCCCGGCTCGCGGATCGAGTGCGTCACCAGGCTCTTGGCGGTAATGGTAACGCGGTCGGCCAGCTCGAGATGGCCGAGCACGCCGGCGTTGCCGCCGATCATGCAGTAGCGGCCGATCTTCGCGCTGCCGGCCACCGCGGCGCAGCCGGCCATCGCGGTGTGCGCGCCGACGTGGACGTTGTGGGCGATCTGGATCTGGTTGTCCAGGCGCACATCCTCTTCCAGCACGGTGTCGTCCAGCGCGCCACGGTCGATGGTGGTGTTGGCGCCGATCTCGCAGTCGTCGCCGATGCGCACGCCGCCGAGCTGCGGCAGCTTGATCCAGTGGTCGGTGTCAAAGGCCAGTCCGAACCCGTCCGAGCCGATCACGGCGCCCGGGTGCACCAGCACCCGCCTGCCCAGGGTCACCCGGGTCACCAGCGTGACCCGCGCCACCAGTCGTGACTGTGCGCCCACCACGCACCCCTCGCCGATGACGCAGTGCGGGCCGAGCACGACGCCGTCCTCGATCACGGCGCCGGCCTCCACCACGCAGCACGGCCCCACGCTGGCGCTCGGACTGACCGTTGCGTCGGGCGACACGACGGCGCTGTGGTGGATGCCGGCGGGAGCCGCCGGCAGTGGTTCGAACAGCGCGGCGATGCGGGCGTAGGCGACATAGGGATCGCGTGCGATCAGCGCCGCGGACGGGCACTGCGCCGCATCGGCCTCGCGCAGCACCACCACGCCGGCGCGCGTGCCGGCGAGCTGGCCGGCGTACTTGCTGTTGGACAGGAAAGTGAGCTGGCTGGGGCCGGCACCGGCCAGGGTGCCCACGCCATCGATGACGCGCGCACCGTCGCCCCTGGCGACGAGACCGAAGCGCTCGGCGAGGTCGTCCACCGTGTAGTTCTTCACGCTCATGTTCGCTCCCGATAAGCGCGCCATTGTAGGCGAGCCGCCGGCAGCTGTCCGTGCGCCCGCGCAGGGCGTGCCGATGGCGCAAAAGAAAAGCGCGGCCGTGGCCGCGCTTTCCATGCCGCTAGACCGAATGCCGCCTGGTCAGAACTGGCTGCCGAAGGTGAACTGGATGCGCTCCTCGTAATGACGATCGGCGGGCTTGGAACGGATCGGCGTGGCGAAGTTGATGATCAGCGGACCGATCGGCGCCTGCCAGTGCAGCGAGATACCGGCCGAGGCGCGCAGGTCGGATGCCTTGAAGCTCTGGTAGTCCTTGTAGGCATTGCCGACGTCGACGAACAGCGACACACGGGCGGTGTTGATGTCCTTGAGGAACGGCAGCGGCAGATACAGCTCGGTGGTGCCGAGCACCTTGAACGCGCCGCCGATCGGCTGGGCATAGTTGTAGTAGCTGCCGTTGCAGTTGCCCTTGGCATCAGGCTGGATGCTCTGGCCATTGGCACCGACGCCCGAGCAGACGCGCGGGCCGAGCGTGTTGTCCTGAAAGCCGCGCACGTCGCGCACGCCGCCGGCGTAGAAGTTCTGCCAGAACGGATAGTCCACCGGATCGCCGGCCTTGTAGGCACCGTTGTAGGTGGTGTTCTCGTACGTCTGGTTGCCGTAGGTCTTGCCGTACTGCGCCTGCGCATCGGTGTAGAGCACGAAGCCGCCGCCGATCGGCCAGTAGTGGTTGGCCTCGGTGCTCAGCCGGAAGTACTGCACGGTGGAGCCGGGCAGCGCCACGTCGGTGGAGGCCGACAACAGGCCTCCGCGGGTGGGCGCCCAGTAGCCGTTGCGGGTGTCGTGGTTCCAGCCCAGCGTGCCGGTCCACTCGTGGATGGTCTTGTGGCCCAGCGCGTTCTGATAGTCGAGCAGGACCTGCGGGGTGTAGCCCTGATACAGGTTGATCTTGTTGCTGCTCAGGCCCAGGCCCACGCGCAGGCTGTCGGTCTCGGTGATCGGGATGCCGAGGTAGGTCGAGAACGACTTGGCACTGGTGGCGTAGTTGGCGAAATCGGTGTTGCCGTAGTCGGTCTTGGAGTAGCCCAGGGTGTAGCCGATGCCGATGCCGTTGTCGGTGAGATACGGGTTGTAGTAGCTGGCGTTGACGCGCTTGTAGTACGTGCTGGTCTCGGCGCCCACGCTGAAGCTGTCGCCGGTACCCAGGAAGTTGTTCTGCGACACCGAGGCCGAGAGGATGATGCCGGAGTACTGCGAATAGCCCACGCCGAACTGCAGGCTGCCGGCGGACTGTTCCTCCACCTTCACGGTGACGTCGACCTGGTCTTCCGTGCCCGGCACCAGCTGCTTGTCGATGTCGACCTTCTTGAAGTAGCCCAGCTGCTGCAGGCGGATCTTGGAACGATCCACCGCGGCCTGCGAGTACCACGAACCTTCGAGCTGGCGAAGCTGGCGGCGCATCACGTCATCTTCGGTGCGGGTGTTGCCCTGGAACACCACCCGGCGCACGTACACGCGCTGGCCCGGCTCAATGTAGAAGGTCATGTCGACCGTGCGCTTGTCCTTGTCCAGCTTCGGCACCGGCGTGACCTTGGCGTAGGCAAAGCCGATGTTGGCGAGGATGCCCTTGATCGAGTCGGAAGTAGCCTCGACCGCGGCGCGGTTGAAGGTATCGCCTTTCTTGACGAATACCAGCTTGCGCAGGGTGTCCTCCGGCAGAATCAGCTTGCCCAGCAGGTGCACGTCCGAGACGGTGTAGACCTCGCCCTCCTTGATGCTGGCGGCGATGTACATCTCGCGCTTGTCCGGCGCAATGGTGACCTGGGTGGAGTCCACGCCGAAGTCCGCGTAGCCGCGATTCATGTAGTAGGACTGCAGCTTTTCCAGGTCGCCGGACAGCTTCTCACGCGAGTACTGGTCGTTCTTGGAATACCACGACAGCCAGTTGGTGGTGCCGGACTCGAAGTCGTCCTCGATGGCCTTGTCCGAGAACACCGTGTTGCCGACGATGTTGATCTCTTTCAGCTTGGCGACCTTGCCCTCGCGGATCTCGATGTCGATCGACACGCGGTTGCGGTCCAGCCGCGTCACGTGCGGCTCGATCGACACGTTGTACTTGCCGCGGTTGTAGTACTGGGTGATCAGCTCCTGCTTGACGCGGTCCAGCGAGAGTCGGTCGAACGTCTCGCCCTCGGACAGGCCGATCTCCTTCAGGCCCTTGCGCAGGTCCTCTTCCTTGATGTCCTTGTTGCCGCGCAGGGTGAGCTTGGCGATCGACGGCCGCTCGACCACCTTGATCACCAGGATGCTGCCTTCGCGGTCGATCTCGACGTCGCTGAAAAACTTGGTGTTGTAGAGCGCGCGGATCGCCCGGCGCGCCTCGTCCTCGGTGAACTGGTCGCCCTTGTTCACCGGCAGGTAGTTGTAGACCGTGCCCGCGGAGATGCGGCTGAGGCCATCGATGCGGATATCGGAAACGACAAACGGCTCGAACGCGAGCGCATTGGCGGAGAGGGAGGCGAGCAGGATCAGGGCGGCGATACGCTTCATCGTCGTTTCCGTTGGGTTATTTCGACGGAACGATCGCAAGGATCGCCCCGGACAATGCGTGGGACAGGAGCACATCCTGCGATGGTTGGAGAGCAGCCGACCCGCGTCGTGGCGCTGCGGCGCATCCATGGCGCCGGCAGAACGGCCAGCCGGCGGTGCGGGCGAGCGTCGGTGCCGTCACGACAGCAGGATGCGGTGAAGATCGTTGTAGAACGCCAGGCCCATCATCGTGAACAGCAGGGCGAGCCCCACGTACTGGCCGGCGATCATGGTGCGCTCGCTCACCGGGCTGCCCTTGACCAACTCGATAAGGTAATACAGCAGGTGACCGCCGTCCAAGAGCGGGATCGGCAACAGGTTGAGGATGCACAGGCTGAGCGACACCATGCCCAGGAAGTTGAGGAACCAGGCCGGGCCCATGCTGGCCGACTGGTTGGCAACCTGGGCGATGCCGATCACACCGGAGAGATTCTTGGTGGAAGCTTCGCCGGTCAGCATCTTGCCGATCATGTGGAAGGTCTGGGCGGCGCTGTTCCAGGTGGTGTCCAGCGAGGCGCGCAACGCCTTGATCGGGCCAAAGTGCTGGATCGCCTGCTCGCGCGGCGCCGCACCCACGCCGATTACCCAGTTCACCGGCTGCCCTTCCAGCGAAATCTTTCGTGCGACCACAGTGAGCGGTACGCTCTTGCCGTCGCGCTGGACGGTAATCGCCAGCGTTGGCGAGCGCGCCGCCTGTTCGGGGACGACCTGCTGGAACTGGCTGTAGTCGGCAATCGCCACCCCATTGACGCTGAGGATGCGGTCACCGGCGCGCATGCCGGCTGCGGCCGCGGGCTTGTCCGGCATCACGGTGGCGGCAATCGGCGGCAGCGCGGCCAGCGAGAGGCCGAGCGTGTCGAGATACTTGCCCACGTCCTGGCCCGGCGGCAGCCGATCCAGCGGCAGCGTGACCTGGTGCTGTGAGCCATCGGTGCTGCGGACTTCCAGCGCGATCGGCTCACGGCCCAGCATGCCGTTGATCACGCCGTCCATCGCGCCGGTCCAGGTGCTCACTGCATGGCCGGACACGCTCAGCACTCGGTCACCCGGCTGGATGCCTGCCTCTGCCGCGAGGCTGTGCGGCGCCGCCGTAACAACCGGAGCCGCGTCGGGCCGGCCGAGCATGAACATCGCCCAGAAGGCGGCGAGGGTGAAGATCAGATTGAACCCGGGGCCGGCCGCCACGATGGCAATGCGCTTCCAGACCGACTTGGCCGTGAACTCCTGGTCGCGCAGCGCAGGGTCGACCTCACCCTCGCGCGCATCGAGCATCTTCACGTAACCGCCCAGCGGAATCATCGCCACCTGGTACTCGGTGCCATCGCGCGCGGTGCGCTTCCAGATCGCCCGGCCGAAACCCACCGAGAAGCGCAGCACCTTGACGCCGCAGCGGCGCGCGACCCAGAAATGGCCGAATTCGTGAAAGGTCACCAGCACGCCAAGCGTGACCAGCAACCAGAACACCGAGCCGAAAAAAGGATTCATCAGTAAGAGCTTATCAGCATGCGTTGCGAAGGATGCGCCGTGCCGCAGTGCGCGCGGCGAGGTCGCGGGCGACCAGCGTTCGGATATCGACCACCGGTTGCGCCGGCAGTTCCGTCAGCACGCTTTCGACCAGCTCGGCGATGCCCAGGAAGGGCAGCGAACCGGCAAGAAACGCATCTACCGCGACCTCGTTCGCCGCGTTGAGAATTGCCGGCGCGTCGCCACCGGCACGCAGCGCCTGGAACGCCAGTGCGAGGCAGCGGAAGGTGTCCAGGTCCGGTGGCTCGAACTGCAGCGGGGCCAACCCTGCCAGGTCAAGCGGCGGCACCGCCGTGTCCACCCGGTCCGGCCAGGCCAGCGCGTGTCCGATGGCCGTGCGCATGTCCGGATTGCCCAGCTGCGCCAGCACCGAGCCATCCACGTAGTCGACCATCGAGTGCACCAGGCTCTGCGGGTGCACCAGCACCTCGATCGCGTCGGCCGGGGCACCGAACAGGTGGTGCGCCTCGATCACCTCCAGCCCCTTGTTCATCAGGGTGGCGGAGTCGACCGAGATCTTGCGGCCCATGACCCAGTTGGGGTGGGCGCAGGCCTGGTCGGGCGTGATGGCGGCGAGCTGGGCCCGCTTGCGGCCGCGGAACGGACCGCCCGAGGCGGTCAGGATCAGCCGGCGGACACCGCTGCCGGCGAGGTCAGGGCGACCGCCCGGCAGGCACTGGAAGATCGCGTTGTGCTCCGAGTCGACCGGGATCAGCTCGCCGCCGCCCTCGCGCAGCGCCGCCAGCAGCAGCGGGCCGGCCATCACGATGGATTCCTTGTTGGCCAGCAGCAGGCGCTTGCCGGCCCGCGCCGCGGCCAGGGTGGAATCCAGCCCGGCGGCGCCGACGATGGCTGCGACCACCGTGTCGCACAACGGCCCGGCGGCCGCGGCGGCGACGGCCGCCTCGCCGCTGGCTACCTCGCAGCGCACGCCAGATGCTGCCAGCCCCCGGGCGAGCGCTTCCTCCAGCGTCGGGTCGGCGATGATCGCCAGCTCCGGGCGGTGCCGCGCACACAGCGCGACCAGCGCGTCCACCTGCCGGTGTGCCACCAGCACGGTGGCCTGGAAACGCCCGGGATGACGGGCGATCACGTCGAGGGTGCTGCCACCGATCGAGCCGGTGGCGCCCAGTACGCCCACCCGCCTCATGTCAGCGGGACGATGTCGAGCAGCCACAGGCCGAGCGCGAACACCGGCATCGCGGCGAACACGCTGTCCAGGCGGTCGAGCAGCCCCCCGTGACCCGGGAAGATCTGCCCGGAATCCTTCATCTTGGCGTGCCGCTTCATCAGGCTCTCGATCAGGTCGCCGACGATCGATGCGGCCACGGTAAAGGCGGCCAGCACGATCAGGCCGAGCAGGCGCGCGTCGTGCACCCCGAGCATCCAGCCGCCCGCCACCACCACCGCGCCGGCTGCCACGAATGCCCCGTACACGCCAGCCCAGGTCTTCCCCGGGCTGATCTGCGGCGCCAGCTTTCGCTTGCCGAGGAAGCGGCCGGCGAAATAGGCGCCGATGTCGGCGGCCCACACAATCGCCAGCGCCAGGAAGGTCCACCAGTGGCCGTACGGCGGCGCCCGGTGGATCAGCACCAGCGCCGCCCACGCCGGCACCATCACGAACAGCCCGGCCAGCAGCTTGATGCGCCGATTCTCGGGGGTGGGCGCGGCGGCAAAGGCGAAGTGGCGCAGCCACAGGCAAGCAATGCCCCACCAGCACACGCCAAGCAGCGTCAATGCCCCCCACACCAGCGGCTGGCGCGGCCACCACGCGGCCAGCAGCAGTGCCGCCACCAGCACCAGCATCGCGGCACGTGCGGGCGTGCCGGTGAGGCCGCTCAGGCGGGTCCACTCCCACACGCCGACCAGGAAGGCGGCAGCCACCACCAGGGCGAACACGGGCGTGGCCGGCCACAGGATGATCGCCAGGGCCAGCGGAATGAGCAGCAGTGCGGTGAGGGTGCGCTGGAGCAGCATGGAAATCCTTTCGGTCAGGGCCGGGTCGCCGGGTCGGCAACCTGCTCGCTGGTGCGGCCGTAGCGCCGTTCGCGCCGGGCATAGTCGTCGATGGCGCGGGCCAGGCAGGCCTGGTCGAAATCCGGCCACAGCGTATCGGTGAAGTAGAGCTCGGCGTAGGCCACCTGCCAGAGCAGGAAATTGCTGATGCGATGCTCGCCGCCGGTGCGGATGAACAGGTCCAGTGGCGGCAGTTCGGCCAGGCACAGGCCGCGGCCAAAATACGCCTCGTCCAGTGCCTCGGGCGCGAACTCGCCGCGCGCGATGGCCGCCGCGGCGGTACGCGCCGCCTGCACGATGTCCCATCGGCCACCGTAATTCACCGCCACGGAGAGATGCAGCCGACGGTTGTCGGCGGTGCGCGCCATCGCGGCGTGCATGCGCTGGCGCAGGTCGTCACCGAAGTGCTCCAGCGCGCCGACGAACCGCAGCCGCACGCCCTGGGCGTGCAGCTCCTCCACCTCCTTGTCCAGAGCGCGCAGGAACAGTGTCATCAGCGCGCTGACCTCGTCCTGCGGCCGCTGCCAGTTTTCGCTGGAGAAGGCGAACAGGGTGAGCGCCTCGACGCCCTGGCGGATACAGCCCTCGACCACCTCGCGCACCGCCTTGCGGCCGGCGTTGTGGCCGAAGCTGCGCGGCTGGAAGCGGGCCTTGGCCCAGCGGCCGTTGCCATCCATGACGATGGCGACATGCCGCGGTACGCGGGCTGCGCGCGGATCGGCGGCGGTCACGGCGCGCGCCAGACGTGCCGACCCGTCGCCGCGACGGCGCCGGGAGTGGCCGGAGCTGGCGCCAGTGGCATCATCAGATCGCCAGCAGCTCTTCTTCCTTGTGCTTCACCACCGCGTCGACGTCCTTGACGAAACGGTCGGTGAGCTTCTGGATCTCGTCGTCCGCGCGGCGCTCGTCGTCCTCGGTGATCAGCTTGTCCTTGAGCAGGTCCTTGACCTGCTGCAGGGCATCGCGGCGGATGTTGCGGATCGCGATCTTGGTGTTCTCGCCCTCGTGGCCCACGTGCTTGGCCAGCTCGCGGCGCCGCTCCTCCGTGAGCGGCGGCATGTTCAGGCGAATCACCGTGCCGGCGGTGGTCGGCGTGATGCCGACATCCGACGCCATCAGGGCCTTCTCGATCACCGCCACCAGGCTTTTCTCGAACGGCGTGATGATGATCGAGCGCGAATCGCCCAGCGAGACGGAGGCGACCTGGTTCAGCGGCATGTCCGAGCCGTAGTAGGGCACCTTGATGTTGTCCACCAGCGCGGTGCTGGCGCGGCCGGTGCGCAGGCGGGTGAGGTCGTGCTTGAGCGCGTCGATGCTCTTGCCCATGCGGGTCTGGGCATCGTTCTTGATGTCGTTGATCATGGGCGGTCTTCCGTTGGAACAGGCTAGCCGCCGAGTATACCAGCGGCTTGCGGGCGGCCTGGAAGCCGCCCGCGGCGCGGACGGTGCCGGCTCAGCTGGCGCCGACCGTGGTGCCGATCGACTCGCCGCGCATGATGCGCATGAGATTGCCCGGCACGGTCATGTCGTAGATGCGCATCGGCAGGCGATGGTCGCGGCACAGTGCGATCGCCGCGGTGTCCATGACGGCCAGCTTGCGTTCGATCACCTCGTCGTAGGTGAGGTGGTCGTAGCGGGTGGCATCGGCGTGCTTGGCCGGATCGGCGGTGTAGATGCCGTCGACCTTGGTGGCCTTCAGCAGCACGTCCGCGCCCACTTCCACGGCGCGCAACGCGGCGGCCGAATCGGTGGTGAAGAACGGGTTGCCGATGCCTGCCGCGAACAGCACGATGCGCCCTTTCTCGATGTGCCGGATGGCGCGGCGGCGGATGAAGTCTTCGGCCACGTCGTGGATGGGCAGGGCGCTCATCACGCGGGCAAAGCCGCCGCGCTTCTCGATCGCGTCCTGCATGGCCAGCGCGTTCATCACCGTGGCGAGCATGCCCATGTGGTCGCCGGTGACGCGGTCCATGCCGGCCGCGGCGAGGCCGGCACCGCGAAAGATGTTGCCGCCGCCGATCACCACGCCCACCTGGATGCCGGCGCGCTGCGCCTCGATGATCTCGTCCGCGAGGCGGCCGATCACCTTCGGGTCAATACCGTAGTCGGCCTCGCCCATCAGCGCTTCACCGGACAGTTTGAGCAGGATGCGCTGGTACTTGAATGTTTCGCTCATGAAAACTCCGGCTGGGGGTGGGGCAAACCGCTTCATTGTAGCGGTGGGGAGGCGGTGTCGGTGAGCATTATCTGCCGCGGACGGGTGGTGCTCAGGTCGATCCGGCGAGCGGGGCGCGTGGCCCGCGCGCATAAAAAAAGCCGCGACGGTGCGCGGCTTTTTTCAACACGTGGTGCGGGTCGATCAGCCCTGCATCGCCTTGGCGACTTCGGCCAGATAGTCTTCCTGCACCTTCTCGATGCCTTCGCCGACCGCCAGACGAGCCACCGAAAGCACTTCGGCACCGTCCTTCTTCAGCGCATCGGCCACGGTCACGTTGGTGTCCAGCACGTACGGCTGGCCCAGCAGGGTGACCTCGGAGACGATCTTGTTGATCTTGCCGGCGATGATCTTCTCGAGGATCTCGGCCGGCTTGGCCTTGTCCTTGTCGGTCATCTGGCTCAGCGCGATGTCCTTTTCCTTCGCCACGAAATCGGCGGGGACGTCCTCGGCCTTCACGTACTGCGGGTTCATCGCGGCCACGTGCATGGCCACGCCCTTGGCCAGCTCCTCGGAGCCGCCCTTCAGGGCCACTAGCACGCCGATGCGGCCGCCGTGGATGTAGCTGCCGATCACGCCGTCGCTCTCCACCCGCACCATGCGGCGCACTTCGATCTTCTCGCCGATAGTGGCGATCAGCGCCTTGGCGCCCTCGGCCACGTTGCTGGCGCCCGGGTAGGCGGCGGCATTGAGCGCGTCGACGTCGGCAGCACCGGACTCCAGCGCGATGCCGGCCACGTTGTCGCTGAACTTGAGGAAGCTGTCGTCCTTGGCGACGAAGTCGGTTTCGCAGTTGACCTCGACCAGCACCGCCTTGCCGGCGCTCTGGGCAGTCACGATGCGGCCCTCGGCGGCCACGCGGCCGGCCTTCTTGTCGGCCTTGGCCAGGCCCGACTTGCGCAGCCATTCCATTGCGACTTCGATGTCGCCGTTGTTCTCGACCAGCGCCTTCTTGCATTCCATCATGCCGGCGCCGGACCGCTCGCGCAGTTCCTTCACCAGTTGTGCGGAGATGTTGCTCATGTCAATTCCTCGAATACTTTGAAGTGCCGCGCCGGGGTGACCCGGCCCGGCACGGGGAAGCAGGCTTACTCGGCGCTGGTCGACTCGCCACGACCGCGGCCACCGTCACGGCGCGGTGCGCCGGCGCCCTTCTTGGCCGGGCCACGGTTGTCGCGACGCGGAGCGGCCGACTTGCGGTCGTCGTCCTTCGCCACCGGGTTGCCTTCCTCGTCCAGCTCGACGAACTCGTCGGCGTCGCCCTGGGCGGCGTTCGGCGCGGCGGCCTTGCCTTCCAGGATCGAATCGGCGGCGGCGCGGGCGTACAGCTGGATCGCGCGGATCGCGTCGTCGTTGCCCGGGATGGCGTAATCGACCAGGTCCGGGTTGTAGTTGGTGTCGACCACGGCGATCACCGGAATGCCGAGCTTCTTCGCTTCCAGCACGGCGATGTCTTCGTGGCCGATGTCGATCACGAACAGCGCGTCGGGCAGGCGGTTCATGTTCTTGATGCCGCCCAGCGAGTTCTCGAGCTTCTCGCGCTCACGGCGACGGGCCAGCACTTCGTGCTTGACCAGCTTGTCGAACGAGCCGTCGGTCTCGGCCGCTTCCAGCTCCTTCAGACGGGCAACCGACTGCTTCACGGTGCGGAAGTTGGTCAGCATGCCGCCGAGCCAGCGCGAGGTGACGAACGGCATGCCGGCGCGCGCGGCTTCCTCAGCCAACGGCTCGCGGGCCGAACGCTTGGTGCCGACGAACAGAATGGTGCCGCGCTTCTGGGCCAGGCCCGAGAGGAAGTTCATCGCGTCGGTGAACAGCGGGAGCGTCTTCTCGAGGTTGATGATGTGGATCTTGCCGCGGGCGCCGAAGATGTACGGGGCCATCTTGGGGTTCCAGTAACGGGTCTGGTGACCGAAATGGACGCCCGCTTCGAGCATCTGGCGCATGGTGACTTGGGCCATGGGTGTAACTCCGAATTGTCGGTTCCGAAAAGGAACCTGGGGGTTGGGACCTCCACGCATCCCCACCTTCGACCGCGGCGTTTCCTGAGGTTTGGCGGAAACGGACGCGGCACCCCGAAGGCGGTGCCGATACGTGTGTGGCGTTGGTTGGGCTTGCTCCGCGGCGCGGTTACAATGCCCGTTCGCTTTGCACGGTCGCGCCCCGAAAACGGCGCATGCGGCCTGCAAAACCCGTGAAGTGTAGCCGGTGCGCCGGTTAGGCGGCAAGGTGGAGGTGGTTGTTGAACCCGCACCGGCCGCCGCCATCTAGGTGGAATCATGGCGATAACCCTCAAGACCCCCGAAGACCTCGCGGCGATGCGCGTGGCCGGTCAGCTCGCGGCCGAAGTGCTGGCGCTGCTCAAGGAACACGTCAAGCCGGGCGTGACCACCGAAGAGCTCGACCGCATCGCCTACGAGCACATCGTCAACGTGCAGAAGGCGATCCCGGCGAACGTGGGCTATCACGGCTTCCCCAAGACCCTGTGCACCTCGGTCAACCACGTGATCTGCCACGGCATCCCGACCGAGAGCAAGGTGCTCAAGGACGGCGACATCATCAATCTCGATGTCACCGTCATCAAGGACGGCTGGCACGGCGACACCAGCCGCATGTATTTCGTCGGTACCCCGTCGGTGCTGGCCAGGCGGCTGGTCGAGACGACCCACGAGGCAATGATGCGGGGCATCCAGGCGGTGCGCCCGGGCGCGACGCTGGGCGATATCGGTGCGGCGATCCAGAAGCACGCCGAGGCGGCGGGCTTTTCCGTGGTGCGCGAGTACTGTGGCCACGGCATCGGCAAGGTCTACCACGACGAGCCGCAGATCCTGCACTACGGCAAGAGCGGCACCGGCATCGAGCTGAAGAAGGGCATGACCTTCACGGTCGAGCCGATGATCAACGCCGGCAAGCCGCAGACCAAGCAACTGCCCGATGGCTGGACCGTGGTCACCAAGGACCACTCGTTGTCGGCCCAGTGGGAGCACACGATCGCCGTGACCGACGACGGCTTCGAGATCCTCACCCCCTGGCCGGATGCCTGAGCGCGGGAAGTGAGGGAATAGGAGCTAGACGCGAGCGAGGGCGCCCGGTCGACGTGGCGCCCTTCTTTTTTGCGTGAGCTATGAGGCCCGGTGAAGCGCGGTTGCTGCGGCGCCGGATGGCGCTGGGCCCTACACTCGACTCTCACTTCTCACTCCTTTTCGCCATGCCCGCCAACGCCATCCCGCTGCCGCCGCTGCCGCGCCTTCCCGTCGCGGTGCCGCGCTCGGGTGTCTCCACCGAAGCACGCGCTGCGCTGCGGCAGTTGCTGGGGGACGTCGATCGCGCGATCACCACCGCCTTCCGCGACGGCGCGGACGCGCCGGCGCTGGCCACGCGTCGCGGCGAATCGGTGGCGCGCGTGGTGGTGCATGTGTGGAACGCCTGCCTGGGCGAGGTTGCCGACACCGCACTGTTCGCTGTCGGCGGTTTCGGCCGCGGCATGCTCTTTCCCTACTCCGATGTCGACCTGCTGGTACTGACCACCCGCAGCGACCCGGCCCTGCATCGGGCACTGGAGCAGTGCTTCGCCACGTTCTGGGATATCGGCCTGAAGGTGGGCCATGCGGTGCGCGAGCCGGCGCAGTGCCGGGCACTGGCCGCGGAAGATGCGAGCGTGTTCACCAGCATGCTCGACGCCCGGCGGCTGGCTGGCGACCCCGCGCTCAACGCCGTGCTCGGCGCCATCGTGGAAGATCCGGCGCTGTGGCCGCCGCGGGCCTATCTCGCCGCGCGACTGGCCGAGCGCGATGCCCGCCACGCCCGTTTCGACGACACCGCCTACAACCTGGAGCCGAACCTGAAGGACGGCCCGGGCGGCCTGCGCACGCTCGACGCCCTGCGCTGGCTGGGACGACGGCTCGCCCACGCGGCCGACTTCCGCAGCATGGTCGCCGCGGGTCTGCTCGACCCGGCCGAGTGCGAGAGCCTGCTGCAGGCCGAAGCCACCTTGCGCCGCTACCGCTTTGCGCTGCACCTGGAGGCGGGACGGCCGGAAGAGCGTCTGCTGTTCGATTACCAGCGCAGTCTCGCCTCGCGCATGGGTTTCGAGGACGAGCACGAGAAGAATCTCGGCGTCGAGCAGTTCATGCAGGGCTACTACCGCGCCGCCAGCCAGGTGGAGCGCCTGGGGGTGCAGATCGTCGAGCGGTTCGAGGAAATGCTCGAGCCCGATGGCGCGAGCGTGTCGATCGGCGGCGATTTCGTGCAGCACGGCCGACGCATTGCCGCGCGCGATCCGGACCTGTTCGAGCATCGCCCGGCCGCCCTGATCGAGATATTCCTGGCCCGGCTGGACCACCCCGAGCTGATCGGCTTCAGCGCCGACACCATGCGGCGCATCCACCAGGCGACGGCTCGGCACGGCACCACGCTGGCCGACGACGAGGCGGCGCTGGCGGCTTTTCTCAAGCTGCTCCAACGCGGCGCCCCCGCGGTAGACGCGCTGTGGCGGATGAACCGGCATGGCCTGCTGGCGGCGATCCTGCCGGCCTTCGGCACGGTGTTCGGCCGCATGCAGTACGACCTGTTCCACGTGTACACGGTGGACGAACACACGCTGCGCGTGCTGCGCAACCTGGCGCGGTTCGCCGATCCGGCCGCGGCAAAGGAGTTCCCGCTCGGCTGCCAGATCTGGGCCGCGCTGGAGAAGCCCGAACTGCTGCTGCTGGCGGGCTTGTTCCACGATATCGCCAAGGGTCGCGGCGGCGATCACTCGGTGCTGGGCGAGGAAGACGCACGCGCGTTCTGCCGCCGGCTGGGGCTGTCGCCGGAGAGCGTGGAGACGGTGGCCTGGCTGGTGCGCTGGCACCTGCTGATGAGCACCACGGCGCAGCGCCAGGACATCACCGATCCGGAGGTGGTCAACCGCTTCGCCGAGACCGTCGGCGATCGCCTGCAACTGGATCGGCTGTACCTGCTCACCATCGCCGACATCATCGGCACCAGTCCGCGGCTGTGGAACGCCTGGAAGGATCGCCTGCTGGCCGATCTCTACACCGCCACCCGCTACGCACTGCGCAGCGATGCGGCGTTGCCGCGCGATGCCGGCGCCAGCATCGCCGAGTGCCGTACCTATGCAGTGGCACTGCTGGAAACCGAGGGCTTCGCGCCAGCGGACGTGGAGCGGGTGTGGCGCGATTTCCCCGAGCGGAGTTTCCTGCGTCATCGTCCCGAGCAGGTCGCCTGGCAGACCGCGGCGATCCTGCGGGCGAACGGCGCCTTGCCGTTGGTGGAGGTGCACCCGTTCTCGATCCGTGGCAGCACCGAATTGTTTGTCTATGCGCCTGATCGCGACGGCTTGTTCGCCACCGTCACGGCGATGCTCGACCGCATGCATTTCTCGGTGATGGAAGCGCGCGTGCTCAGCTCGCCCAGCGGGCTGGCGATGGATACCTTCCTGCTGCTCGAGGCAGACACCCAGATGCCGGCCAATGCCGCGCGCTCCGAAGAGCTGCGCCAGCGCCTGCTGCGCGCGCTGGCCGAGGCCAAGCCCGTGCAGCCGACCCGGCGCGGATTGCATCGTCACCTGAAGCATTTCCAGATGTCGCCGCGCATTGCCTTCAGCGCCATGGGCGGGCGCACCCAGATGGCGCTGGTGTGCACAGATCGGCCCGGCCTGCTCGCCGCCGTGGCGCAGGTACTGCTGGAGGTTGGCGTGCGCGTGCATGACGCGCGCATCGCCACCTTCGGCGAGCGGGTGGAAGATTTCTTCCAGCTGACCGATCGCCACGATGCGCCGCTGACCTCCGAGCTGCAGGAGCGGCTGCAGGACGCCCTGCTGCAACACCTGGCGCCGCCCAAGGGTTGAGCCGGCGCGCCACGTGACGGCGCGGAGTATCGTCGGCGAGCCGCGACTGGCGGCCTACGCTGGGGATGTGCCATGTCGATCAAACGCTTCGTTGCGCTCGCTGCGGCGGCCATATGCCTGTGGGGAGCGCTGATCGCACCGGCCGTGGCGGCCGAGCCCGCGGCCAAGCCGGTGCAGTGGGTGTACCCGCTGATTCCCAGGTTCGGTGCCGTGCATCCGCGTCCGGACCTGCCCGAACAGCCCGATCCCAGCGTCGACTACAAGGTCTTCGTGGACGTGGTCGGCGAAAGCAAGGATCCGTCCAAGCCGCTGGAGTCGCTTGACCGTCTGGCGAGGCTGGTCAATCTGATGGCCTATGCCGGCGTGCCGGCCGAGCATGTGCACATCGTGGCGCTGCTCGAGGGCCATGCGACACGCGCCGCGTCGGGCAACGCGCTGTACCGCAAGCACTTCAAGGTGGACAACCCCAACCTGGAGATCCTCCACGCGCTCAAGGTCGCCGGCGTGCGCATCATGGTGTGCAGCCAGGCGCTGGCCAGCATGAACCTGGACGACAGCTCGGTGTCGCCGGATGTCACTGTGACGCTGTCCGCGCTCACCGATGCGGTCATCTACGGCCAGCGCGGCTACAGCTACATGCAGCTGTAGCGGCCGCGCGGACGTCTGGACGGCCAATCGCCGCACCGCGGCGCGCCTGCGGCGGGCACGCCGTCAAGTGCAGTAACCTTGGCGGCCCGACCTCCGATCACAGGCCGTACCCCGCCCATGCAGCAGCTTGCCTCCCTCATCGACGACGCCTTCGAGCGCCGCGCCTCGCTCGCCCAGAGCGAGATCGAAGCCCACCTGCGCCCGGCCGTCGGCCAGGTGCTGGATCTGCTGGAAAGCGGCGAACTGCGCGTGGCCGCGCCGGATGGCCAAGGCGGCTGGACCGTCCACCAGTGGGTGAAGAAGGCGGTGCTGCTGTACTTCCGCATCAACGACAACCGAGTAGTGGACGGCGGCCCCGCCGGTGCCTTCGACAAGGTGCCGCTGCGCTTCGCCCACGGCGACGACGCCTCGCTGCAGCAGCTCGGCGCGCGTGTGGTGCCCGGCGCGCTGGTGCGCCGCGGCGCGCACATCGCGAAGGACGTGGTGCTGATGCCGAGCTACGTGAACATCGGCGCCCACGTCGGCAGCGGCACGATGGTCGACACCTGGGCCACGGTGGGCTCGTGCGCACAGATCGGCGCGCGCGTGCACCTGTCCGGCGGCGTGGGCATCGGCGGCGTGCTCGAGCCGCTGCAGGCCAACCCGACGATCATCGAGGACGACTGCTTCATCGGCGCGCGCTCGGAGGTGGTCGAGGGCGTGGTGGTGGAAAAGGGCAGCGTGATCGGCATGGGCGTGTTCCTCGGCCAGAGCACCCGCATCTACAACCGCGCTACGGGCGAGGTCAGCTACGGGCGCATCCCCGCAGGCTCCGTGGTCGTATCCGGAAGCCTGCCTGCCAAGGACGGATCGCACAGCCTCTACGCCGCGGTGATCGTCAAGCAGGTGGACGAGAAGACCCGGTCCAAGACCGGCATCAACGACCTGCTGAGGAGTTTCGAATGAGCGTCGATCTGTATGGCCTGGCCAAGTGCGGCACCTGCGACAAGGCGCGCGCCTGGCTGGATGCGCACAAGGTCAAGCACAGCTTCACCGACTACCGCGACGAGCCGATCGCCCCGGCCACGCTCAACGCGTGGGCGAAGGAGCTGACCTGGGAGAAGCTGGTCAACCGCGCCAGCTACACCTGGCGCGATCTCACCGAGCAGCAGAAGGCCGCCTCGACCGACGCGCAGTGGCTCGCCCTGATCAAGGAATATCCCGCCCTGGTGAAGCGTCCGGTGGTGGTGAAGGACGGCGCGGTGAGCGTCGGTTTCACCGAGAAGAAGTTCAAGGAGCTGTTCGGTGGCTGAAGCCGCCGTGCTCTACGGACTGGCCGGCACCGATGCGTGCCGCAAGGCTTGCGCGTGGCTGGACCGCTTCGGCCACGCGTACCGGTTCGTCGACACCCTGCGCGAAAGGCCCGCGCCCGAGGCGCTGAAGGCCTGGGCGCAGGCCGCCGGCGGCTGGGATGCGATGGTCGACCGCAGCGGCAAGGCCTGGAAGAACCTGCTGCCGCAGCGGCGCAACCCGGAGAGCGATCCGGAATGGACGCTGCTGATCCGCGAGCATCCCGGCGTGCTGCGCCAGCCGCTGGCGGTGCTGCCGGACGGACGCGTCGCCGTGGGCTTCAGCGGCGGCAGCTACGAGAAACTGTTCGGCAAGACCGCCAGGACCCAAGCATGAGCGACGTGCTCGACCTCACCTGTGACCTGATCCGCCGCCGCTCGGTGACGCCGGACGACGCCGGCTGCCAGGAGAGCATTGCCGCACGCCTCGCGCATGCCGGTTTTCGCGTGCGCCATCTGCGCCACGACGAGGTCGACAACCTGTGGGCCACGCACGGTGAACACGGTCCCACGCTGGCCTTCCTCGGCCACACCGACGTGGTGCCGACCGGGCCCGCCGAGGCGTGGCGCTTCGATCCGTTCGCGCCCACCGTGGTCGACGGCGTGCTGTACGGCCGCGGCGCGGCGGACATGAAGGGTTCGGTGGCCGCGATGGTGGTGGCGCTGGAGGCCTTCGTCGCCGCGCATCCGGATCATGCCGGCCGCGTCGGCCTGCTGCTGACCAGCGACGAGGAAGGCCCGACCAACCTCGATGGCGTGCGCAAAGTCGCCGAGCAGTTCCGCAGCGAGGGCGAGCGCATCGACTGGTGCGTGGTCGGCGAGCCGTCGTCCACCGCGCGCCTCGGCGACCTGATCCGCGTGGGTCGGCGCGGCTCGCTCAGCGGCACGCTCACCGTGCGCGGCGTGCAGGGTCACGTGGCGTATCCGGAGAAGGCGAAGAATCCGATCCACGCCGTCGCTCCCGCACTGGCCGAACTGGCCGCCGAGCGCTGGGACGAGGGCAACAGTGATTTCCCGCCCACCTCGTTCCAGGTCTCCAACCTCAACGCGGGCACCGGCGCCAGCAACGTGATTCCCGGCACGCTCACGGCGCTGTTCAACTTCCGCTACAGCACGGCGAGCACGGCGGATCAGCTCAAGGCGAGCACCGAGGCGATCCTCGATCGCCACGAGCTGGACTACGCGCTGGAATGGAACCTCTCCGGCGAGCCGTTCCTCACCCCACCGGGCGGCCGCCTGCGCGAGGTGGTGGTGGCTGTGTGCCGCGACCTGGCCGGCGTGACGCCCGTGCAGAGCACCGGCGGTGGCACCTCGGACGGCCGCTTCATCGCGCCGCTGGGCGCCGAGGTGGTGGAGCTGGGGCCGGTCAACGCGACCATCCACCAGGTGGACGAGTGCGTGGCGGTGGCCGACCTGGAGGCCTTGCCGGCGCTGTACGAAGGCGTCTGCGTGCGGCTGCTGGCGGACGCGGCGCGCGGCTGAGCGCCGCGCGCCGCGACGTTGCGGCTACTGCGACAGCCCGATCTGCTGCATGAAGGCCTGGTTGTCCCAGAACAACCACTCCTCGACCATCACGCCGTGCTCCCAGCGACCGATCGTGGTCATCGACAGGGTGAACGCCTTGCCGGTGGGCGGCAGCGTCTTGCCGTTGCCCACCGGCATCGGCTGGCTGAAGTGGCCCTGCAGCACGCCTATCACCGCCGTGATATCGCCCTGCGCGATGCGGATCGGGTGCTGGTCGATGTGGGTATCCGGCGCAAACACGAACATCGGCTTGAGCGCGGCGATGTGATCGGCGAGGCCGCGCGTGGTGTGGCCGTCCGGGTAGTGCACCAGGATGTCCGCGGCATGGCTGCGCCCAAGCTCGTCCCATTTCTGGTGGCTGTAGACATTGAAGTCGAGGTCGTCGAAGGTGGCCAGGTGCTTCTGCTGCCGGGCCTCGGTGGCGTGGATTTTGGCCAGTTCGGCCTGCACCGCGCCGGCGCTGCTGGCGGCGGCAGCCGTGCCGGATAGCGCGAGCAGGCCGGCCAGTGCGAGCAGCGGACGGCGAAGGGTAAGACGGTGCATGGTGATCCCCTGGGCAATGAACCAACGGTGGAACGGGGCGGCCGCACGGGCCACTTCGGGAAACTCAGTACGCCGCAGTGGCCAACTGGCGCACGTAATGGGCCTGCTCGATCACCTCGACGAAGGCATCGGCGTAGTCGCCGTAATGGATCTGGCTGTGCCCGTCGGTATCGGTGAGGAAGGCATCGGCCTGGGTGCGGAAATGCCCCCGCCGTGCGCCCGGGCCGATCTGTCCGGCCGGTGCCAGAAAGGTCCAGTCCAGATCGGACGCCGCGCGATACACCGCCAGCGCGGCGCGATGGGCCAGCGCCTGGCCCTTGTAGGCCGCGGGAAAGTCGGGCGAGTCGACCAGCTGCAGGCCCGGCGCGATCAACAGGCTACCCGCGCCGCCCACCACCACCAGCCGCTTCACGCCCGCAGCGCGCGCAGCGGTGACCAAGGCATGCGCCACCGCCACCAGCGTGCCCGGATCGCCCTGGCCGGGGCCGTAGGCACTGGCGAGTACGTCGTGGCCACGCACGGCCTCGGCGAGGCGCTGCGGGTCGTCCAGTGCGGCGACGGTGGTGCGAACGCCGTCCAGCTCGGGCGGCAGCTCGAGCGTGCGACGCACCAGCGCCGTGACGGCGTGTCCGCGCTGATGCGCACGCTGGGCGATGTGGCGGCCGATCTGGCCGGTGGCGGCAACAAGGGCGATCTTCATGACGGTATCCGCAACGATGGAGCCGTCATCCTGACGGTGCGAATGGTGCGGAAAAACCGCGTATAACGGCCGGGTCTTTTGCGGGGGATGAAACAATGGATCGACTGCGCGCCATCGGCGTGTTCGTGGAAGTGGCAGATCGGGGCAGCCTCACCGCGGCGGCTGAAGCGCTGGACGTATCCCGCGCGATGGTCTCGCGCTACCTGGCGGATCTGGAGGCATGGCTGGGCGTGCGGCTGTTCCATCGCACCACCCGGCGGATCAGCCTGACCGCGGCGGGCGAGGCTGCGCTGGCGCGCTGCCGCGAGCTGATCGAACTGTCCGACGGCATGCGCGAGGCGCTGGTCGACGACGCTGCCGCACCGTCCGGAAGCATCCGCATCACCTGCAGCTCGTCGTTCGGTCACAGCTATCTGGCTGCCGCAGTGGCCGAGTTCGTGGCGCGCCACCCGCATGTCTCGGTCGACCTGCTGCTGCTCGATCGCACGGTGAACCTGGTGGAGGAGCGGGTGGACCTGGCCATCCGCATCGCGCACGAGCTCGATCCCAACCTGATTGCCCGCCAGTTGTCGGTGTGTCGTTCGGTGCTGTGCGCGGCGCCGGCGTATCTGGCGGCGCGCGGCACGCCACAGCGGCCGGAAGACCTCGCGCGGCACAACTGCCTCACCCATCACTTCGTCGGCAAGAGCCTGTGGACGCTCGGCCGTGGCGACGATGCGGTGTCGGTAGCGGTGGGAGGCAACATCAGCGCCAACGACGCCAGCGCGGTGATGGCCGCCGTGCTCGCGGGCGCCGGGATCGGGCTGCTGCCGACCTACCTCGCCGCGCCGCTGCTGCGCGACGGCAGCCTGGTGCAGCTGCTGCCTTCGTGGCCGCCAAAGACGATGGGCATCCACGCGGTGTACGCCTCGCGCCAGCGCATGCCGCCGGCCGTGCGCGCCTTCCTCGACTTCATCGCCGCGCGGCTGGGCGACGCGCCGCCGTGGGATGAGGGGATCGCCTAAGCCGCGTGCGCGTTGGCGACAGCTGGCCGGCTGCAGGGCGTGTCGTCAGGCTGGAACAGCTGCACCTTCATCACGTCACCTGCAACGAACTGCCATGACGGTCCGTCGCACGTCGTTGATCATCCTGCTCGCCGCGCTGTTCGCCGGCGCCGCCGGCCACGCTTCCGATGCCGCGCCCGCTGCCGCCGCGGACAGCGACGGCGGGCAGTGATTGCCACGTTGCCTATGCCACCGCTACGCCAAGGCGACGGCGGCGACGCCCAGCGAGATTGCCGCTGGCGCCGAGGCCGTCTGCCGGGACGCGATGACGTCGTACCGGCGGCACGCCGCCACTCAGGTACCCGCCGCAGAGAACCTGGCGGGCCTCGCGACGAACCAGCGCGCGGCGATGGTGCACGAGCGGTTCCGCCACGCCCGCGGTGGCCATCGACACGGTGATCCGCGAGACCGCCAACGAGGCGCTGCTCCGCCCATGAGCCCGCCCTGATCCACGCGGCGAACGTCGCCGGTGGGCCCTTCCTCAGATCTTCGACCTTCGCACCCGCTTCGATGGCGACGGCAGCCAATGCACCGCACCGCCGGCTCGTCTCGCTAGCGCGCTTGCGTGCCGCGCGATGATGGGGATGCTCTCGACGGCGGCCCCCGCGGCCCGCGGGTGACGACGTGATGCGGGCCGGCGGCGCGTTTTTCTCATCCGAACGCCTTGCTGCCGAGCTTGCTGGACGACCGGCCGGTCACCGCGGCGCGGCTGGCACACGGTGATCGATCGCACGAAGGCAGAGACGTTGCCGTAGCGGCCGGGTGCAGGGGCGGTGGACAGTGGTCAGCCGTCCGCGCAGGCCTGCGCACGTTGGCGCAGCAGGGCCTGCTCGCGGGCGTTGCCGGTCAGCGCCGCGGCCTGCAGGAACGCCTCCCGCGCCTCCGGGCGGCGGCCGAGCTTTTCCAGCAGGTCGCCGTGCACGGCTGGCAACAGGTGGTAGTGCGCCAGCGCCGACATGCCGCGCAACGTCTCGACCAGCGGCAATGCCGCAGCCGGGCCTTCCGCCATTGCCACGGCGACCGCGCGGTTGAGCTCCACCACCGGCGAGGGCATCGCCTCGGCCAGCCGGTCGTACAGCGCCGCGATACGCGGCCAGTCGGTGGCTGATGCGTCCCTGGCGCGCGCATGGCAGGCGGCGATCGCGGCCTGCAACGCGTACGGCCCCTCGCTGCCGCCGAGTTTCTCGGCGCGGGACAGCGCGGTGAGCCCGCGCTGGATGGCCAGGTGGTCCCAGCGGGCGCGGTTCTGCTGCGCCAGCAGGATCGGCGTGCCGTCCGGCTCGATCCGCGCCGCGCTGCGCGACGCCTGGATCTCCAGCAGGGCGAGCAGGCCGTGCACCTCCGGCTCGTCGGCGAGGTGGGCGGCCAGCGTCCGCGCCAGGCGCAGTGCCTCCTCGCACAGCGCCGGGCGCATCCAGTGGTCGCCGGTGCTGGCGGCGTAGCCTTCGTTGAAGATCAGGTAGATCACGCCGAGCACGCCGTCCAGCCGCGCCCTTCGCTCATCGCCGCGCGGCACCTCATACGCCAGCTGCCGCTCGGCAAGCGTGCGCTTGGCGCGCACGATCCGCTGCGCCACGGTGGCTTCGCTCTGCAGGAACGCGCGTGCGATTTCCGCCGTGGTGAGGCCGCCGAGCAGGCGCAGGGTCAGCGCGATCTGCGCCTCCCGCGGCAGCACCGGGTGGCAGGCGATGAAGATCAGCCGCAGCAGGTCGTCGCCGATATCGTCGTCGAGCGCGTCGAGGTCGGGCATCACGTGCGGCTCATGCTCGGGATCGCCGCCGAGCAGCGCATGCTTGCGCTCGGCCAGCTGGCGATGCCGCAGCTGGTCGATCGCGCGGTGTCTGGCGGTGGTGGTGAGCCAGGCACCGGGATTGTCCGGAATGCCGCTGGTGGGCCAGCGCTCCAGCGCCGCCACCAGCGCGTCCTGCGCCAGCTCCTCGGCCAGGTCCAGGTCGCGCACCACGCGCATCAGCGTGCCGATCACCCTCGGCGATTCCAGTCGCCATACGGCGTCGATGCGACGGTGGAGTTCGGCCTGGTCCATGCGGCCGATCACAGCACTGGCGGGCGCGGGCGGCAAGCATGCCGATGCCATCAGCGCGCCCGGTCGGCCAGCTCCCCGCGCAGGCGCGCTTCGGCGGCCTGCAGCTCGGGCGACATGGCGTCGGCGAAGTCCTCCGCCTCGTACAGCGGACGGATCTCGATCTCGCATTGGCCCTCGAACGGTGGCGGGCAGCGCCGCGCCCATTCCAGTGCCTCGTCCATCGAGCGCACCTGCCACAGCCAGAAGCCTGCGATCAGCTCGCCGGGCTCGGCGAACGGAGCATCGATCACCTGCTGCTTGCCGTCGGCGAAGCGCACCCGCTTGCCCTCGCGGCTGGGCTTGATGCCTTCGCCGGCCAGCATCACGCCAGCCCTCATCAGCTCCTCGTTGAAGCGACCCATCGCCTCCAGGAGCTCGCTGGAGGGCACCGCCCCGGCCTGACTCTCCGATTCCGCGGTCGCCCGCACCATCACCATGCATCGCATCGTCAATCCTCCGGACGAGCCGCGACGGGCGGCTCCTGCCATGACGACGAAGCAGCCGCCGCCGGATCGACAACGCCGATGCCGGCCCGGCGGTTATGGCGTGAGGGTCAGCGTGTGCCGGGCAGGGCCGGGCAGCAACGGGGTCGGGCGGCCGTGAACCCAGTCGGCGTGGCCGGCACCGAAGAACGGCGAGAGCGGGTTGTCGCTCTGGCCACCGGGCATGTGGAAGATGCCGTTCGCTTCATGCCCCGGCGACACGTCCAGCCGCTCCGATGCCCCGAAGCCCGGCGCGGCCACGCGGGGCAGGTTGCCGTCACCGGGCAGCGGTTCGTCGGGCATGTCGATCACACGGGCCAGCCAGCCGGGCAGCGCACGCGCCAGCGGATGGTTCACCGCCGCACGGTTGCGTTCGCCCCAGGTGCGTGCGGAGAGGCCACCGGGCTGGCTACCGAGCTCGTCGACCACCTGCCTGGCGGCGGTGAGCAGCAGCGCGTGCCAGTCGGCGTAGGCCGGGTCGAGCAGATGTGCCGGCTGCTGGTGCACCAGCGCCCAGACCGCCGCTTCCGGATCGCCGAGGCCGGGCCAGGTGAAGTCGGCAAAGCGCGCCTGCACGCGCGCGGCGAACGGCGCGAGCACGTCCGCGTGCACGCGCTCGCGGAACGCGCGCACCAGCCGGTAGTCCACGCTGTCCACAGCGGCGCGGCCGCGCCAGCGGCGGGTGAGATCGCGCAGCTGCACCAGTTGCGCATCGGTGCTGTCGGCCAGCGTCTGCTGCAGCAGGCGCTGCCAGCGCGTGAGCAGCGCGGCACGGGTATCGAGCTGGATGTCCAGCGCATCGGCGGGCGAAAAACGCGCGTGCATGCGCAGGTCGTCGCGAAGAGTCTGCGCGCGGGCCCCGAGGTCGTGCCCGCCGTTGCCGAGCAGCGCCAGGGCGGCGCCGTCGACGGTCCGGTTGTTGGCGGTCCAGAGCCGGCCATCGGCGGGGTTCTTGACGCGCG
The DNA here is from genome assembly GCF_035685805.1 of Dyella sp. GTDB lineage: Bacteria > Pseudomonadota > Gammaproteobacteria > Xanthomonadales > Rhodanobacteraceae > Dyella_A. The sequence continues at coordinate 110,284 of NZ_DASSAB010000034.1, read as the reverse complement.
GGTATTGCTCCGCGCCGGCCCAGCCGACCCAGCCGGTATCCGGGCGTGACCAGTCGGCCGGCACCAGCGGATCGATGCCTCGACGCAACGGGATGCTGTTGCTGGCGATGGTCCAGCCGATCTGCCCGTCGCGGTCGGCCACGAGCAGGTTCTGCGCCGGCATGCCCAGCGTGGGGGCGAGGTCGAGCGCGTGCGCCATGTCGGGCGCGCGTTCGAGCTGCATCAGGGCAAGGTTGTAACCGCGTGGCCGGGCGCCAGTCCATGCCAGCGCCAGCGGCGTGCCGTCGGTGTCGGTGGCAAGGATCGGGCCCCAGCGCGTGTCCTGCACCGTGATCAGGTGGTCGGGCGCGCCCTTCACGTGGATCGTCTCGCGGTGCCGGTCGATCGGGTCCCAGCCGTCCGGCGTGCGGTAGCGCGTGGCGTCATCGGGATCGCGCTGCACGCGTACCCAGTCCTGCCAGTCGCCGTAACTGTTGGTGAAACCCCAGGCGACCTGGCCGTTCGATCCGACCACCAGCGCCGGCGTGCCGGGCAGGGTGACGCCGCTGGCATCGCGCATGCCCCCGGGCGCGCCGGGGTCCGGGTAGCGCAGGCGCGCACGGAACCACAGGTTCGGCACGCGCAGGCCCAGGTGCATGTCGTTGGCCAGCAGCGCCGCGCCGGTGCCGGTGAGCGTGCCGGCCACCGCAAAGCTGTTGCTGCCAGGGCGGGCGTCGTCGAGCGCCGGCGCCAGCACCGCGGCCAGGTCGCGGCCTTGCGCCGCGGCGCCCTGGCGCAGGTCGAGCGTGGCTGCGCCCGGTACGACCGGCACGCGCGACAGGGCCCCGATCAGCGGCGCCTCCCAATCCGGATCGGGCGCCAGCAGAAAATCCACCAGCGGCCGCGGCAGCACGGCACGCATCTGCGCGATGCGCAGCTCGCGCGTGTTGCGGCCGTCGCCGTTGAGGTCCAGATACATCGCGGCAATCACCAGCAGGCTGTCTTCCGAGCGCCAGGGCTGCGGCCGCGTGCCGAGCAGGAAGTACTCCCACGGGCGGACGGCCAGATCGGTCAGCCCGGCGTTGACGCCGTCGCGGTAGCGATCCAGCGTGCGGCGCTGGTCGGCCGGCAGCCGTGCATAGGCTTGCGCCACCACCGCACGCAGGCGCAGGCGGCGATGGGCGATGTCGGTATCCAGTGCGGCCTTGCCCACCAGCGCGGCCAGTTCGCCGGCGCTCAGCCGGCGCATCAGGTCCATCGAGAAATAACGTTCCTGCGCGTGCACGTAGCCCAGCGCGTAGCTGATGTCCTCACGCGAGCGGCCCTGCAGCGTGGCGGTGCCCAGCGCATCGCGCGTGACGCTGACCGGCGCGCTCAGCCCGCGCGCGGTCACCTCGCCGTCCAGCGCCGCCCGGCTGCGCGCCAGCAGCACCCAGATGCCGATGCCGGCGGCGAGCACCAGCAGCACGATGGCGACGAGCAGGCGGCGCAGCCAGCGCCCGGCGGTCGCGCGCCTCATGAATCGCCGAACACCGCGAAGATGCCCGCGTACGGCTTGAGCATGAACGAGGGCGCGCCGCTGTAGCCTTCGCCGTCGACATAGAACTGCGAGATGGTGCCGTCGAGGTACAGCGCGTCGCGGCAGCCGATTTCGTCGCGGAACAGCCGGGCGAAGGTGTGGAAATTCACCGGCGTCTCGCTGACCGCGAACACAACGCGGGTCGGCGTCCTGGCGCACACGCCACTGCGCCATTTCATGCTCGAGGAGTCGTCCACGAACTGCGGGTTGATGCGGCCGTCGATCAGCAGCATGGGGCCGGACTGGGTGGCCAGCGCCGCGGCCTTGCCGTCGGCCTTGAATGCCTCGCTGGTGCGCACCGCGGCGTGGCCATCCGGATACACCGCGAACACTCCGTTGGGACGCAGCGAGAAATTGCCCGCCGCGGGATCGCCGTGTGCCAGGTTCAGCGGTACCAGCGTGCGGCCGGACTCCACGTGCAGCCCGAGCGGCGCATTCTTGCGATCGTAGATGCCGGCATTGGCCGCGAACAGCAGGTGCCTGCCGTGTGCCTTGCCCCACGCCTGCAGGTTTTCGATGCTGCCGTACGGCTCGCCGGTGTCGGGATTGCGCCAGTGCAGCGCGAGCGGATGGCGGGTGAGATCCAGGCTCACCAGGTGAAAGCGCTGGCCGTCGAAATCGCGCTCCTCGCTTTCCAGCGCGCGTGCCCTGCGCGCGCATCCGATCAACGTCAGCAACGCCACCGCCAGCACGAGCCAGGGGCGCAGGGCCGGACGTGTGCGACCGGGGCGGGGGGAGAGCGGGAGGGCAGGCATCCGCCGATGGTCGCCGGGCGCGGCCGGGCGACGCAAGCCCGTGCCCGACGAGGGTTCAGGCTGGCGCGCCGGGCGGGCTACACTGCGACCTTTTGCGCCTGCCCCCATGCCTTACTGTCCCATCGTCGCCACGCTCGGTTACGTGCTCTCGCCGGATCGCCGCCGGGTGCTGATGATCCACCGCAACGCCCGCCCCGACGACCAGCACCTGGGCAAGTACAACGGCCTGGGCGGCAAGATGGAGCCGGGCGAAGACGCCGTCGCCTGCATGCGTCGCGAGATCCGCGAGGAGGCCGGCATCGAGTGCACGACGATGCAGCTGCGCGGCACGCTCAACTGGCCCGGCTTCGGCAAGCAGGGTGAGGACTGGCTGGGCTTCATCTTCATCATCGACGCCTTCGCGGGCACGCCGCTGGAGACCAATGCGGAAGGCACGCTGGAGTGGGTCGAGCGCGATCGGCTGATGGAACTGCCGATGTGGGAAGGCGATCGCCACTTCCTGCCGCTGGTGTTCGACGACGATCCCCGGCCGTTCCACGGCGTGATGCCGTACCGGAACGGGCGCATGCAGTCGTGGTCCTACAGCCGCCTGTGAGCGGGATGCCTGGGCTGATCCGCATCGTGGTGGCGGTGATCCGCGACGACGCCGGCCGGGTGCTGCTGGTACGCAAGCGCGGCGCGGTGGTGTTCCAGCAACCGGGCGGCAAGCGCGACCCGCACGACGCCGACGATCTCGGCACGCTGGCCCGCGAGCTGCGCGAGGAGCTCGGGGTGGCGCTGGTACCCGGGTCGGTACGCCATCTGGGGCGAGCCAGCGCGCCGGCCGCGAACGAGCCGGGCTGCACCGTCGAAGGCGAGATCTATGCGGTGGCGGTGACCGGCCAGGCGCGCGCGCGGGCCGAGATCGAGGAGCTGCGCTGGATCGATCCGGCCGCACCGGGCGACCTGCCCATCGCGCGGCTCAGCCGCGAACACATCCTGCCCCTTCTGCACCGGCCTTCACACAGCTGAGGTCGGCGGCCCGGTCAGCGTCCGAAGCGGCGACCGTCGTGATCGAAATGCCCCTGGCCGGCGCCGATCGAGATGCTCACGCCGCCGGTCGGGTGATCGCAGTCGCCGAAGGCCTTGGTGAGGTTGACCGTGCCGGTCTGGTAGTTGCCGCTGAAGCGGCTTCCCGCCACCACGCCCATGCCTACGCTGCCGTGCATCTGGGTCGCGTTGTAGGTGGCGTCGTCGCAGGTGTCGGTGGGCGGCTCGTTGGCGGCGATGGCCGCATCGGTGGTGCCGCTGGTATCGCCGTAATAGACGCCCGGTGCCGTGCTGGCGGCAGCCGGAGCGGCTGCGCTGCTGCTGGCCGCGGGAACCGCGCCCGGCGGCAGCTTGAGGTTGAGCGGCCGGTTCGCGCTCTGCGCCGTCGCGGAGGTAGCAAGCGTGCCGGCAAGGAGTACGGCGAGGGTTCGATGCATGGACATGTGCGCTCCGCGGGTGAGGCCGTGTCAACCCGCGGGGGCGCGGTGCGTGCACGGCCATGCTTTGGGTGCCGCGACGGCGGGAAGTTCCTGCCGGCTGAGCGCATGGTCGCATCCTGCGCTGCAAGGCGTGCTCTGCTGCCTGCTGCGCCAGCGAAGAGTGCAGCCCGGGCGCCGTGCCGGCCGGACGGCGGATCGCGGCGCCGCGGTCGCGTCAGCCGCTGGTCTCGATCCGCTCCACCCGGCGCAGGCCGCGCGGCAGCACGCCGCCACGGCTGGCGCGGTTGCCGCCGTACTCCACCAGGTCGGCCCACTTCAGCGTGAGCTTGCGCTGGCCGGCACACATGGTGACCTCGCCCTTGCCCTCGGCGACCACGGCCACGCCCACCACGCGCTCGCCCTCCGCCAACTGCTTCTTCGGGATCTCGATCAGCTTGTTGCCCTTGCCCTTGTCCAGCTCCGGCAGCTCGGCGACCGAGAACATCAGCAGGTGACCTTCGCCGGTGACCACCACGATGCGATCGCGCGACGGATCGGCGCTGATCTGCGGCGCCAGCACTTTCGCGCCGTCGCTGAGGCTGATGATCTGCTTGCCGGCCTTGTTGCGGCCGGTGAGCGCCTCGAAGCGGGTGACGAAGCCGTAGCCGAAATCGGTGGCGAGGATCAGCCTCGTGTCGTTGTCGCCGGCGGCCAGCGCGTCGAAGCTGGCGCCCTGCGGCGGGCTGAAGCGGCCGGTCAGCGGCTCGCCGTTGCCGCGTGCCGAGGGCAGCGTGTGCGCCGCGGTCGAATAGCTGCGGCCGGTGGAGTCGATCACCGCGATCTGCTGCGTGGTGCGGGCGCGCACGAACGCGGCCAGGCCGTCGCCGTCGCGGTAGTTGAGCCCCTCCGCATCCAGTTCATGGCCCTTGCCGGCGCGTATCCAGCCCTTCTGGCTGAGCACCACGGTGACCGGCTCGCTGGCCACCAGCGCGCTCTCGTCCAGCGCCTGCGCCACGTCGCGCTGCACCAGCGGCGAGCGGCGGTCGTCGCCGAACTTGGCCGCGTCGGCGCGCAGTTCTTCCTTGATCAGGCCCTTGAGCTTGGCCGGCGACTTCAGCAGCACGTTGATGCGCGCGCGCTCCTCCTCCAGCTGGTCGGCCTCGGCGGTGATCTTCATTTCCTCCAGCCGCGCCAGCTGGCGCAGGCGCGTCTCGAGGATGTAGTCGGTCTGCTCCTCGCTGAGCCGGAAGCGGCTCATCAGCACGACCTTGGGCTCGTCCTCGGTGCGGACGATTCGGATCACCTCGTCCAGGTTGAGGTAGGCAATGCGCAGGCCTTCCAGCAGGTGCAGGCGGCGCTCGACCTTGGCCAACCGGTGTTCGAGACGACGGGTGACGGTGGTGGTTCGGAAGCTCAGCCACTCGCTGAGGATGCGCTTGAGATCCTTCACCTGCGGACGGCCGTCCAGGCCGATCATGTTGAGATTGACGCGGAAGCTCTTTTCCAGATCGGTGGTGGCGAACAGGTGCTGCATCATCTCGGCCGCATCCACGCGGTTCGAGCGCGGCACGATGATCAGGCGGATCGGGTTCTCGTGGTCGGACTCGTCGCGCAGGTCCTCGATCATCGGCAGCTTCTTGGCGCGCATCTGCGCGGCGATCTGCTCGAGGATCTTCGACGGGCTGACCTGGTGCGGCAGCGCGGTGATCACCACGTTGCCGTCTTCCACCACGTACACCGCGCGGGCGCGCAGCGAGCCGCCGCCGGTGGTGTAGATCGCCTGCAGCTCCCTGCGCGGGGTGATGATCTCCGCCTCGGTCGGGTAGTCCGGGCCCAGCACGTGCTCGCACAGATCCGCCACGGTGGCGTCCGGGTCATCCAGCAAGCGGATGCAGGCGCTCGCCACTTCGCGCAGGTTGTGCGGCGGGATGTCGGTGGCCATGCCCACGGCGATGCCCATCGAGCCGTTCAGCAGCACGTGCGGCACGCGCGCGGGCAGCCAGCTGGGCTCGTCCATGGTGCCGTCGAAGTTCGGCACCCAGTCCACCGTGCCGTGCGCCAGCTCGCCCAGCAGCGCCTCGGCGATCGGGCTGAGCTTGGACTCGGTGTAGCGCATCGCCGCGAAGCTCTTGGGATCGTCCGGCGAGCCGAAGTTGCCCTGGCCGTCGACCAGCGGATAGCGGTACGAGAACGGCTGCGCCATCAGCACCATCGCTTCGTAGCAGGAGCTGTCGCCGTGCGGGTGGAACTTGCCGATCACGTCGCCGATGGTGCGCGCCGACTTCTTCGGCTTGGAGCCGGCCGCCAGGCCCAGCTCGCTCATCGCGTAGATGATGCGTCGCTGCACCGGCTTGAGGCCGTCGCCGACGAAGGGCAGGGCGCGGTCGAGCACCACGTACATGGAATAGTCGAGGTAGGCGCGCTCGGCGTATTCCTTCAGCGGAATCTGTTCGTAATTGGCTTGCAGGTTCATTTTTTCGATCAATCGATAAGCGCGCCGGCGGCGCGGACAGCCGGTCGATGGTGCCAGAACGGGCCGGGGGGTGACAGCTTGCGCCGGGCACAGTGCCGTGCTGCTGTCGCACGATCTGCGCCAGCGGCGCTGGCCGGTCGCGGGGTCACTCGGTATCGTCGCGGCTTTGCCCGCCGCGCCTCGATCCATGCCGTCTTCCCGCCTGCTAGGCCCCGCCGATCCCGCCCCGTTCACCGTGCACCGCGCCGAGGGCGCCTCGCCGTTCCTGCTTACCTGCGACCACGCCGGCCGCGCCGTGCCTGCTGCGCTGGGCGACCTGGGCGTGTCGGCGCCGGAGTGGGATCGCCACATCGCCTGGGACATCGGCGCGGCAGGCATGGCGCGGGTGATGGCCGAGACGCTGGACGCGTGGCTGATCTGCCAGACCTACTCGCGGCTGGTGATCGACTGCAACCGTCCGCTGGACGCGCCCGGTTTGATCGTCGCGGTGAGCGAGCGCACCGCCGTGCCGGGCAATCGTGATCTGTCGCCCGCCGCCGTGGCGGCCCGGTGCGAGGAGATCTTCCAGCCCTACCACCAGCGCACGGTGCAGGAGCTGGACCGGCGCGCCGCCGCTGGCCGGCCGACCATTCTGGTCACCGTGCACAGCTTCACGCCGGTATTCATGGATGATGCCCGCGCGTGGGAGCTGGGCGTGCTGTACCAGCGCGACGCGCGGCTGGCCCATCCGCTGCTGGAAGTGATGCGCGCCGAGGGCTGGTGCGTGGGCGACAACCAGCCCTATGCGGTGAGCGACGCCACCGACTATGCGATTCCGGTCTACGGCGAGCAGCGCGGCCTGCCGCACGTGGAGCTGGAGGTACGCCAGGACCTGATCGCCGACGCCGAGGGACAGCGCGTATGGGGCGAGCGCATAGCGCACTGGCTGCTGCGCGCCGCCCAGCACGCCGGGCTGCTTCCCCCGCCGTTGCAGTTGTAGGAGGACCGGGTCGTTACGGGGTGGGGACGCGGGTGCTGCGGATACCCAGCGTCTGCAGCTGTGCCTGCACGCTGTCGGGGCCTGCCAGGTGCGCGGCGCCCACGGCGATGAACACCGTGCCCGGCGTGTCGAGCATGGCCTTGATGCGGCCAGCCCACGCTGCGTTGCGCTGTACCAGCAGGCGCTGGTACAGCGCGGGCGTCTCGCGCTTCATCAGGTCGTTCTCGAGCCGGGCAATCGCGGCGCCGTCGCCGGCCTGCCATGCGTCGAGCAGGGCCTTCAGCTGCAGCGTGGCGTGATCGCTTTCGCGCACGGTGTGCCGCAGCATCTCCAGCTGCGTTGCGGTGGGCATGTCGGCGAGGAAGTGGATCTGCTCTTCGGCGGTTTCCAGCGCGCGCACCGGTTTGCCGGCCTTGGTCATCATGTCGCGCAGCTGGCGGTCGACGCCGCGCGCCGGGTCCAGTCCGGCCCTGGTCAGCGGTGCCAGCGTCAGCGTCAGGGTCGCCAGCCAGGGCCGCATCACATTGAGCGTGCTGGTGCCCGGCAGGCCCGCCTTACGGGCGGCGAGTTCCAGCCGGTGGAAGTCGCCGGCAGAAAGCAAGCTCGACAGCGGATGCGTGGCATCAATGCCCAGCCGCAACACCAACGCGGTCATGTTGGCCGGGTTGTCGTCGATGATCTCCACCACCAGCGCATCGCTTTGCGCCAACGCGCGGTCGAGCGCCGGGTAGCGCCAGTCGGCGTCCTTTGGCAGCAGGTGGATGGTGCCGAACAGGTACAGCGTGGTGTCAGTGTCCCGCACCACCCACAGCGCCGGCTTGGCAAGGATGGCGGTAGGCAGCAGCAGGACGAGGCAGACCAGTGCCCGTGCGATCAGGAGCGACTTCATGCGGACAGTGTCAGCGCAGGCCTGGGGTCGGTTCAATCGTTATCGGCAGCGGAGTCTGTCGGTGCCGCCGGCCGACCGTGCACATGTGTGCCTGCAGACGGTGTGATGGGGCCACCTGATCGATCAAGGGCTGCCGCGGTGGTGCGATCGGCACGGGTAGTGCGTATCAGCGACTGGTAGCGGATCCAGCCCACGGCCAGTGCGATGGCGCCGAATGTGGCCGGTCCCCCAGGCCAGGCGTGGCTGTGGAGCAGATTGATGCCCAGGCTGGATACGCCCAGCAGACCGGCAGGTGCCCAGCCGCTGCCGCCGCGCTTGAGTGACGCCGCGGCGGCGATCGTGCCGATGCCAAGGGAGACACGGCCAAGCACAGCCAGCGACGGAGGGCCGTCCACGCCCGTGCCGCCCATGATCGGGTGCGTCCACAGCGCATCGATCGCGCTTTGCCAGGCCTGGGGATTGGCCGACGCCTGCGCGGAGCCGACCAGGATGCCTACCGCGACGCCGGCCACGGTGTCGAAAGCCACGAAGCTGAGCGCAAAGACAAACAGGGCGGTGCGGGCGATCGTGGATGCCACGTCGGAACGACTGCGCAACAGCATCGTCACCGCGAGGGCGGTCAGCGCAAACAGCGGAATTTGCGCGTAATGCACCAGCATCCACAGATGCACGTCGAGGTCCAGCAGGTCATCCGGGTGCGGATGGAACAGCTCGACCACGGCCAGCACGAGCGGCGCGGCGGCCGCCCTCGTGGCCTCGAATCCGATGTTTTGTTCCTGGGGACGCATGGCAGTGACGCTCGAACGCAGATGCGCAGGCTTGAGAGAGATCGCGGCGAAGATTCGACGTGCGGCCAGGGCACGGCAACGTGTCGAACCATGGAGAGAGCCGCCGTGGAATAGGCGCCGGGTGACGTCTCGCCGACGTGAAAAATCAGAGCGGCCCTGCACCACGCGCTGGCCTGCGAGGCCGCCTTGGGCAAGCGGACGGGAGTGCGGTGGCGTGGCGGTGCGAAGGCGTGCGCCCGCGAATCATGGCCCGGCACGCGCTGCCATCGGCGACGCGTGCCCGGCCGTGGCGTCGCGGTTAGCAGCAGAAGCCGATCAGCCTGCCAGAGTGGCAGCGTGCGAGCTTCGGAACGGGCGCAGTCTCAAAGCGGGCGCAGTTGCTCTTCCAGCGAACGGGTTTGCGCGGTCACCTCGTCGCCGGTGTGACGGGTGGAGCGTCGCTCGATGAGGAGCAGGTGGCACTCCTGCGCCGCGACCGGATGGTGGCGCACGCCCTTGGGCACCACGCACATCTGTCCTTCGCCCAGTTCCACCACCCCGTCTTCCAGCTCGATGCGCAGCGCACCGTGCAGCACGTAGAACAGCTCGTCCTCGTCGGCGTGGCTGTGCCAGGTGAGCGAGCCGCGCACCTTGGCGACCTTGACCAGGCTGTCGTCGACCGCGGCCAGCACGCGCGGCGACCACAGTTCGTCCAGGCGTGCGGCGGCGTCGGTGGGAGTGAGTACATTGATCATGCGGCGACCCTAGGACCCGGCGGCGCCGCAATCAAGCCGGTTGATCGGGCCGTTTGCTCAGGCCGATCGCTCAGGCCGATCGCTCAGGCGAGGGCGGGTGTGCCGGCGTGGCGCTCGCGCTTGGCGGCCAGTAGCTGCGCATCGGCGCGATCGAACGCCTCCAGGATCGGCTCGCCGTCGCCCACCGCAACCACGCCGAAGCTGGCCGAGAGTGGCTCGGAAAGCCCTGGCACAGCCAGCCCCGCCAGCGCCAGCGCCAACCGGGCAGCGGTCGCCTGTGCCCGATCCAGCGCCATCCCCGGCAGCAGCACCATGAACTCGTCGCCGCCGAAACGCCCGACCAGGTCCGACTGGCGCAGCTGCATGCGCAGCGCACGCACCAGGCCCACCAGCACCTGGTCACCCATGGCGTGGCCGAAGCGGTCGTTGACCTGTTTGAAGCGGTCGATGTCGAGCACCACCAGCGACACCGGCATGCCCTGGCCGCGCGCATCGACCAGCTCACGCTCGGCACATTCGAAGAAGTGCGCCTTGGTGGCCACCTTGGTCAGCCCGTCGCTGAGCGCCATCTCGCCGAGCTGGCGGTTCTGCGTGATCAATGCCGGCACGGCCAGGCCGAAGCAGGCGCTGGCGGCGATCACGCAGATGGCGAACTGAAACACCAGCGCCTGGCCGATCAGGCCCAGTACGGCGACCATCACCGCCACCGCCGTGCCGAACAGCGCCATGCTGGCGGCGCTGCGCAAGGGGCTCTCGGTGTGCACGATCCACATCTGCGGAAGGATCAGGAAAAACAGCGCGAACGCCGCCTCGTGCTGGCCGGCCGGGGCGCTTGCCAGCAGCACCGCGAGCACCAGCGTCACGCTCAGCGCGAGCTTGCCCGCGTACGCACCGCGGCCGCGCGACAGCGTCTGGAACGACAGCCCGCCCAGCCAGGCCTCGATCGACGGGTAGCGCAGGCTGAGCACGCCGATGATCAGCGGCACGAACACCAGCACGCCCGCCATGTCGCCGATCCACCACGGCAGCCACAGTCCCGGCGTCGCCACCGGATCGACCAGGCCGGCCAGCGCCAGTGCGCGCACGCCCAGCAGTGCCGCCGCCAGCGCCGACAGTGAGCCGATCGCGAGGAACGCCATGACCACTGCCGGCGCCGTCGGCGAGGCACGGCGGCGGATCAATCGCCGCAGCACCAGCGCGCCGGTACCGTAGGACAGGCAGTGCGCGCCGGCGAACAGGGCGCCGGCGCCCAGCAGGTAACCGACCGGCGTGCCGGTGAGATACAGGCGATCGATCCACAGCGTGGCGACCATCGCGCAGGGCACCAGTACCGGCAGCGCGCGCCAGCCCATCACCAGCAGCGCCGCAAAGCTCAGCCCTGCCGGCGGAAACCACAGGCTGGCGTGGGGCGCGTATTGCATGAGGCCGGAAAGGCGCCACAGCACCAGCCAGCCGATCGCGAGAACGAGATAGCGGTGGGCGGCGCTGCGCTGCGCACCGCGGTTCGCCCACGCGCGCAGGCGGCCGAAGTCGTTGCCCGTCATCTTGGTCCCCTTGTGGATCGCCCAGGTGCGGCTGTCCCCCGACGGCCGGCCCGGTCAGTATGCCTGCCCGGCGCGCCCGCGCCCACGGCGGGAGCCGCGCCGGTGCCGCGCGGTGCTCACCTGGCTGCGACGCCCTCGAGGAACTTCACCAGCCCGGTGAAGTAGGTCTGCTGGTCGTCGTACATCGACATGTGGCTGCCCTTGGGGCACAGCAGCAGTTGGCCGTTGGGCAGCTCCCTGGCCATCTGCGCCATGTAGTCCGGATCCATGGTGTCGTACTGGCCGGCGATCACCAGCGTGGGCACGGTGATCTCGTGCAGGTCCCTGCTGCGGTCCCAGTGCTCCAGCACGCCGCTGGCGCCCAGCTCGCTGGGGCCCTGCATCAGCGTGTAGATGTGGCCGTTGACGTGACCGAACGCGCGCGTCACCGGCTCGGGCCACTGCGCCTGCGGCATGCGCAGCACGTGCTTCTCGTAGTGCATGGTGGTGAGGATCTGCATGTAGCGCGGGTCGTCGGTGCGGTGCTCCGCCTCCATCGCCTTCACCTCGGCCAGCTGCTTCGGATCCATCGCCGGTTCGAGCACGTGCTTCGCGTACGCGTTGTACTGCGGGATCGAGTCGACCATGTTGGAAATCACCAGGCACTTGAGGTGCTGGGGGTATTTGAGCGCGTACTCCATCGCCAGGATGCCGCCCCAGGAGTGGCCGAGCACGCAGAAGTTGTTCTTGTCCAGATGCAACGCCTGGCGCACCTGCTCGACCTCCTCGACGAAGCGGTCGGTGGTCCACAGCGCGTCGGTGCCGGGGCCCTTCGGCTGGTCGGAGTAGGCCGAGCCGAGCTGGTCGTAATAGATGTATTCGATGCCGGCGGCGGGCAGGTAGCTGTCGAACGCCTCGAAGTACTCGTGCGTCATGCCGGGCCCGCCGTGCAGCAGCAGTACCGCCAGCTTGGGGTTGTTGCCCACGCGCTTCGTCCACACGCGGAATTTGCCCAGCGGCGTGGTGATCGGAATCATCCTGACCCCGCCGGAGAGCACGTCGTCGTGCCCGGCATGGCTGTAGTAGCTGGCCGGCAGCGCGCTCTGCGCAGCGCAGGCGGCGAACGGCAGCACGAGGGTGGCCAGCAGTGCGGCGAACTTGATCATCACGATTCTCCCCGGGAAACCTGCCGACTATCCCGCGCACCGCAGCAGCGGGCAAGCGCGACGAAAGGCGTGCCTCATCGCGGCGCGCGGTAGCCGCCGGGCACGCCGCGGGGGCTGAGCACCAGTTGCCACAGCTGGTCGCGCCGGCTGCGGAACACCGCCGCCGACACCCCCAGGTAGAAACGCCACATGCGACGGAAGCGCTCGTCGTAGCGGTCGGACAGGCTGTCCCATGCGCGATCGAAGTTGTCGCGCCAGGCCATCAGGGTGCGGTCGTAATCGGCGCCGAAGTTGTGCCAGTCCTCCACCACGAACAGGCCCTCCAGCGCCGCGCTCAGTTGGCTGGCCGCGGGAATCATGGAGTTGGGGAAAATGTACTTTTCGATCCACGGGTCGGTCTGCGCCGGCGCGCCATGGCTGCCGATGGTGTGCAGTACCGACAGGCCGTCTTCCTTGAGGCAGCGCTGCACGGTCTCGAAGTAGCTCCGGTAGTTGCGCCCGCCCACGTGCTCGAACATGCCGATGGAGTAGACCGCGTCGAACGACTCGTCGATCTCGCGGTAATCCTGCACGCGGATCTCGATCGGCAGGCCGGCGCACAGTTCCCGTGCGAACGCCGCCTGCTCGGTGGACACGGTGATGCCCACCCCGTGCACGCCGTAGCGTTCGGCGGCGAACTTCAGTGCTTCACCCCAGCCGCAGCCGATGTCCAGCACGCGCTGTCCGCGCTTGAGCTGCAGCTTGCGGCAGACCAGGTCCAGCTTGGCCACCTGCGCGTCGTCGAGATTGTCCGCCTGCGCCCAGTAGCCGCACGAATACACCAGGCGCTTGCCCAGCATGGCGCGGAACAGGTCATTACCCAGGTTGTAATGGATTTGCGCCACGTCGTACGCATGCTCGCCGCGCTGGCGGTTGAGGAAGCGCGCCTTCAGATGGGCCAGCAGCGTGTCGAGCGTGCGCAGCTCCCGGTCCAGCTGCGAGGACAGCATGCGCGTGAACAGACCAGGCAGGTCGGTGGCGTCCCACCATCCGTCCATGTAGGCCTCGCCCAGCCCGAGCGAGCCGTGCGAAAACACCCGCGCGTACAGGCGCTCGTCGTGCACCCGCAGATCGCACGGGCGGTCGCCGTTGATCTGGATGCCGGCCTGGGCCAGCAGCTGTTCGGCCTTGCGTTGCAGCGAATCGGAGCTCATCGGCGCCTCCTACGCGATCCTCCAATGGGTGGGCCGCTGGCCCGGATGCCGATCGTGAACCGGCCCCGCACCATCGCCCGGGCACAGCAGGCGGGGCTTGACGTTGATCAAGCCGCGCTCAACCGGCCGGCACCACCCCGAACTGCGCCGGCAGGCGCGCCCAGAACAGCGGCACCTGTTCGGCCTCGATCCGCGCCACCAGCGCATCGGCTGCGGCCGCGTCGACGAGGAACTCCACCAGCACGGTCTGCTCGCCGGCCAGCTCGAAGAAATGGGCTGCGCTGATCTGCCCATGCCGGCCGAAACCGGCGATCGCCTTGAACGCCGAGCCACCATGCACGCGCTGCTCCCGGGCCGCTTCCAGCAACCATTCGTACAGCAGCTTGCCGTGGTGTTTCTGGTTCTCGTGCATGTAGAAACGCAGCGAATAACCGTTCATGCGCTCGGGCTCCCCCGGGGGTCGGATCAAGGTCAACGCGCGCCGCCCACGGCCCGCACCAGCGCGATGCCGGCCAGCGTCATGGCCAGTGTGCCGGCGACATGGGCGCCGACGATCGCCAGCGTCCACGCGTACTGCTGACGCAGCATCAGCGTGACCGTTTCGGCCGAAAAGGTGGAGAAGGTGGTGAGTCCGCCGAGGAACCCGGTGGTGAAGAACAGCCGCGCTGCCGGCGACAGCGCGTCGAACTGGCTCAACACCCCGATCGCCATGCCCATCAGCAGTCCGCCGAGCAGGTTCGCGCCCAGCGTGCCCAGCGGCAGCGTGGGGAACAGCGGGTTCAGCCACAGGCCGAGCATCCAGCGCAGCACCGCGCCGAGAAAGGCACCGCAGCCGACGGCGAGCAACGAGGGAAGGTCCATGCGCATCCGGGTTCCAGCAGAGGTGGTGCGGGCACGGCGGGCATGCCCAGGCGGCGCCTGGAACCATGCCCGGCCACCCCGCGCCGGGGTCGGTCAGGCATCATCAGCCTTGCGGCGGTTCAAGGAGGCATGCCATCTCCCTGCAACGGCCGGATCGTAGCAAATGCTCGGACGAACCGGTCAAGCGGCCGGTGCCGGCGATATGCTGGCATGCCTCGCCGTGATGACCTGCCCGTACCCATGAGCTCCGTCGCCCCCTCCGTTCCGCGCAGCCTGCCCTGGCTGCTGGCGGGGCTGTCGATGATCGGTCCGTTCTCGATCGACGCGGTATTCCCCGCGTTTCCGCTGGTCGGCGAAGCGTTTGCCGTGGACGACACCGCCCTGCAGCAGTTGATCAGCGTGTACCTGGTGACCTACGGCGCCATGAGCCTGTTCCACGGTGCGATCTCCGACGCGATCGGACGCAAGCCGGTGATCATCGCCGGCATGCTGGTGTATGCGCTGGCGTCGGTCGGCGCGGCGCTGTCGACCTCCTTCGCGATGCTGCTGGGATGCCGCGCGTTGCAGGGCGCGTGCGCCGGGGCAGGGCTGGTGGTGGGGCGGGCGATCGTGCGCGATTCGCTGCAGGGCCCCGCAGCGCAACAGCTGATGTCGCGGGTGATGATGATTTTCGGCATCGCGCCGGTGATCGCGCCCATGGTCGGTGCGCAGCTGCTGTGGCTGGACGGCTGGCACGGCATCTTCTGGCTGCTGATGGCGTTCACCGTGCTGATGGCGGTGGCGCTGCAACTGCTGCTGCGCGAGACGCACCCGCCGGCCAGCCGCACGGCGTTCGTGCCGCGCCAGCTGCTGGCCGGCTACGTGGCGTTCGGTCGTGACCGGCCGTTCGTGCCCCTGCTGCTCGCCAGTTCGGTGAATTTTGCCGGGTTGTTCCTGTTCATCGCCTCGGCGCCGCGGATCGTGCGCGAGCTGCTCCACCTGTCCGCGCAGGGTTTTCCGTGGCTGTTCCTGCCGGTGGTGGTGGGACTGGTGTTCGGCGCGTGGCTTTCCGGGCGGCTGGCGGTACGGCGCAGCGTGGCGTTCACGGTGAACCTGGGTTACGCCTGCATGCTGGGCGCGAGCGTGCTGCACGTGCTGGCCGCGCTTGCGTTCGCCCAGCCGAAGCTGCCGTGGTCGATGCTGCCGCTGGCGCTGCAGGGCGTGGGTGTGCAGCTGGCGTTTCCCACGCTCACCTTGCTGTTGCTGGACCGGTTTCCGCTGCGCCGCGGCGGGGCATCGTCGGTGCAGGCTTTCGTGAGCCTGCTGCTCAACGCCGGCGTGGCCGGCGTGCTGTCGCCGATGTTGTCCGGGGGCATGCTCGGGCTGGGCCTGGGCAGCCTGTGCCTCACCACGTGCGGCTGGCTGGCGTGGCGCTGGTATCAGCGCACGGTGCGGGTTCCGCCGGCGCCACCACCGCCGCGCGACGTGGCTTTGCAGGCGCAGATCGCCGAGCCGCGCTGAGCCATTGCGCATGCCGCGATCGGAGAAGATGCGGCGGAGCCATCCAAGGTTGGCATGACTTCTGCCAGTCGGCCGATCCGGCCTGGCGCACTAGGCTGCAGCACCTTTCCGTATTGCCGTCCCCACGGCCCGCCATGACTTTTCTGCGTCCCGATCATTCCTTGCGGGCCCTTGCCGGCGCCGCGGTCACCCTCGCCCTGCTGCTGGTATCGGGCCATGCCCGTGCGGTTGCCGTGGATGGCCGCATCGATCCAGCGGAGTGGAAGGGCGCGCGACACATCACCGACTTCCGCAAGGTCCAGCCTCTCACCGGTGCGCCCGCCAGCGAGCCCACCGAGGCCTGGGTGCTGGCCACGCCGGAGGGGCTGGCGATCGCCTTCCGCGCCACCCAGCCGCCCGGAGTGCCGCGTACCCATCAGCGCATCCGCCGCGACGAGCAGGCGCAGCTGGACCGGGTCAACCTGATGATCGACTTCGACGGTGACGGCCGCACCGGCTACAACTTCATGGTCACCCTCAGCGATGACATCAACGACGCCGTGATCACCAGCGAGAGTCGTTTCAGCACCGACTGGGACGGCAACTGGCAGCACGCGGTGAGCGAGGACGCGCAGGGCTGGAGCGCGGAGATGCTGATCCCCTGGTACATCGCGCCGATGCGCAAGGCCCAGGGCGGCGAGCGCACGGTGGGGCTGTACCTGGATCGGGTGATCGGCTCCACCGGCGAGCGCGACGCGTGGCCACAGGCGAGCTTCACCCGGCCGCGCTTCCTGTCGGACTTCACGCCGGTGACGTTGCCGGCCTACAGCCAGTCGCTGTTCGCGATCACGCCGTACGTGGTGGGCGTGCGCGACCAGGTGAACGGGCGCAACCAGGGCAAGGCCGGCGCGGACATCTTCTGGAAGCCGAACGGGCAGACCCAGCTCACCGCCACCATCAATCCGGACTTCGGCCAGGTGGAGAGCGACGACCTGGTGGTGAACTTCGGTGCCGAGGAAACCTTCTTCAGCGACAAGCGGCCATTCTTCACCGAGAACCAGGGCATCTTCGATTTCGGCCTGCTGATCGACAACAGCCAGCTGATCTACACCCGTCGCGTGGGCGGGCTCGCCGACGACGGCCACGGCGCGGCCGAGGTGTCGGCGGCGCTCAAGCTCAACGGCAGCGTCGGCGGCACCAAGTACGGCGTGATGGCGGCGCAGGAAGACGGCGAGATCGGCCGCACCTTCGGAGCGCTCCGTCTGACGCACGACTACGGCACGCAGACCCTGGGCCTGCTGGCGACGCGTGTGGAACATCCATTGCTGGATCGGGACGCCAACGTGCTGGGTCTCGACCACCGCTGGCAGCCAAACGCCAAGCTCACGGTGACCAGCAACGTGGTGGGCAGCGATATCGTGCAGCACGGGCGGAGCGTGCGCGATACCGGCGCCACCACGGTGGTGCAGTACGAGATGAACGAGCGCTGGAGCCAGCAGTGGCTGGGCATGCACTTCGGCAACCAGCTCGACCTCAATGACTTCGGTTACCTGCCGCGCAACAGTTTCAACTATGCGCACTGGGAGGTGCGGCGACGCTTCACCGGCCTGCCGGCGTCGTCGGCCTACGCCTCGGTGCAGTGGCGCTCCCGCATCATCGGCATCGACAACGACCACGGCCTGCCGCTGGAACGCGAGTTGCGCTTCATCCGCATCGGCGACCGGCGCGATGGCGGCAACGACACCTTCCAGCTCAATCTCGATACGGCCGCCTACGACGACCTGTTGACCCGCCGCCACGGCGACCTGCACACGCCGGCCACGTTCCAGGTGTACTGGGATCGCGTCAGTCCGCGTCGGGGCGCCTGGTCGCACGAGTTCGAGGCGGAGGTGAGCGGCAATCAGCTCACCGGCGCAGACCGCGTCGGCTACGAGCTGACCTATCTGCCCACGTACTTCGTCAACGACGCCTTCAACCTGTTCAGCGGGGTGACCTACGGCTTCACGCCGAACTGGCTGGTGTGGCAGCGCGACAACCTCATCGGCAGCTTCGACAGCCGCGAGATCCTGCTCAACGCGGGGCTCAACTGGGCCATCGGCAGCCGTCAGGAGCTGCGCGTGAAACTGCAGGCGCTTGGCCTGGATGCGCGGTTGCTGCAGGCCTACCGGGTGGGCGCCGATCGGCGCGCGCACCCGAGCGACGATGCGGTGAGCGACTTCAGCGTGCGCAACCTCGGCTTCCAGATCCGCTATCGCTACGAACTGGCGCCGCTGTCGGACCTGTACGTGGTCTACGGCCGCGGCGGTTACGCGCTGGATCCCCTGTTCCGCGGCGCGGCAAACCAGTTCAACCGCAGCTTCGATCTGCGCGACAGCGAGCAGCTGCTGGTGAAGCTGGCCTACCGTTTCGAGATCTAGCCGCTCCGCGCTCTGGTCGGCCCCACGTGATTCCGCGCGCTTGAGGCGCCGCCGACCTCCGCTGCCGGCAGGGGCTCGCTCGCCTGCGCTTCATGCCCGGTTGACGCCGGGGCGTCGAGCATGACGGCCCCTGCGCAGTGCTCCCGAGGTGCCGGCTGATGCCATACAAGTCGATCGACGATCTTCCCGACTCGGTGCGGGACAACGTGCCCAAGCATGCGCAGGAGATCTACCAGGCCGCCTTCAACAGCGCCTGGGACGAGTACGCCGAGAGCGATGAAAGGCGCGGCGATGCCTCGCGCGAGGAGACCGCGCATCGGGTGGCCTGGGCGGCGGTGAAAGGGCAATACCGCAAGGGAGACGACGGCCACTGGCACCGCAAGTAGCGCTGTCACCGGATAGCGCGCCGACGTGCCAGCGCGCCTGTCAGGGCAGCGAACGTTCGCGCAGGAAAGCCAGCGCATCGGCAGCGTCGTGCTCGAACCATGCGGCAGTGGAGCCAAGTCGGAACGAGTACCCCCACGCGTCCATGTCGGCCATCAGCCGGGCCCGCCCCACGCCGGGCAGCGCGTCGGCCAGCAGAATCTGCAGGTAGCAGGACGCATCCTCTTCGGCAATCGAATCGGTGGCGTCGGTGTGGACGGCGGCGCGGCGCTCCGGCGGCAGCACGATCAGGTGGCAGGCCTCATGCAGCAGCGAGTGCACCGGAGTGTCGTCGCGCGCGTACACGGTGCTGCCGATGACCCCGGCCTCCTCGTCGCCCCAGAAGCTGCCGGGAATCGGCACGCCGACGGCAACATGCTGCAGCTGCAGGTCGTAGCGCGCCAGCAGCGCAGCGGCAGCGGCCACGTCGAGGTCGGCCAGGCGCAGCACGTCGGGAGCGGGATCGGTCGGAAGCATCGAAAGTGGTCCGGGACGATGGTTCGCCCCGGACGCTGGATCAGCCGGCCGCGGGCTTGCCGTCCGGCAGTGCCACGGACAGCTCGAGCACCTCGTGGCCGCTGTCGTGCTCGAGGTTGATGGAGATCGCGTCGATATCCACCTGCACGTACTTCTTGATCACTTCCAGCAGTTCGTTGCGCATCAGCGGCAGGTAGTCGGGCGCGCCGCGGGTGGAGCGCTCCTGCGCCACGATGATGCGCAGGCGCTCCTTGGCCACGTTGGCGCTGGCTTCGGGCTTGCGCTTGAGGAAATCGAGGATACCCATGTCGATCAGCTCCCGAATACGCGCTGGAAGAAGCCCTTCTTGGTCACTTCGGTGAAGCGCAGCGGCCGCTCCTCGCCAAGAATGCGGGCAACCGTGTCGCTGTAGGCCTGGCCGGCCATGGAGTTCTCGTCCAGGATCACCGGCACGCCAGCGTTGGATGCCGCCAGCACGTTCTCCGATTCGGGAATCACGCCGACCACGCTGATGCCGAGGATCTCCTCGACGTCCTTCACGCTGAGCATTTCGCCCGCGGCGACGCGCGTGGGGTTGTAGCGGGTGAGCAGCAGGTGCTGGGTGATCGCGCCTTCGCCGCGCTCGGCGCGACGGGTCTTGCTGGCAAGCAGGCCCAGGATGCGGTCCGAATCGCGCACCGAGGACACTTCCGGATTCACCACCACCACCGCATGGTCGGCGAAATACATCGCCAGGTGCGCACCCTTCTCGATCCCGGCGGGCGAATCGCACACCACGTAGTCGAAGCCTTCGGCGGAGAGGCCATCCAGCACCTTCTCGACGCCTTCCTGGGTGAGCGCGTCCTTGTCGCGGGTCTGGCTGGCGGCGAGTACGTAGAGGTTCTCGTGGCGCTTGTCCTTGATCAGCGACTGCTTCAGCGTCGCTTCGCCGTGCACCACGTTGACGAAGTCGTACACCACGCGGCGCTCGCAACCCATGATCAGGTCGAGGTTGCGCAGGCCCACGTCGAAATCGATCACCGCGACTTTCTTGCCGGCAATGGCCAGCCCGGTGGCCAGCGAGGCACTGGTGGTGGTCTTGCCGACGCCGCCTTTGCCGGACGTGACAACGATGATCTGTGCAGTCAAGGGTTCATCTCCCGCGAATCGTTCTTGTTGTAGTGGAAGGCCCGCAAGCTCGTGTCAGAGCCGGGCGATCATCAATTTTTCACCATCGAGCCAGCATTGCACAGAGTGCCCTTCGAGGTCCTTGGGGATCTGTTCAAACACCCGGTAGTGCCCGGCGATGGCCACCAGTTCGGCGCGGAAGTCGGACACGTAGATGCGCGCCTTCTCGTCGCCCTGGGCACCGGCCATGGCGCGGCCGCGGAGGCTGCCGTAGATGTGGATGGTGCCGTCGGCGATCACCTCGGCGCCGTTGGCGATGGCGCCGGTCACCACCAGGTCGCGCTCGCGGGCATATACCTGCTGACCGGACCGGACCGCGCCGTCGTGGTGCTGGGCGCCGGCCGCGCCACCTGCATCGGGCGCCGACAGGATCTGTTCGCGCAGCGGCGCGGCCGCGACAGGGGCTGCGGTTGCAGCCGGCGCGGCGGCGGGTGCTGGCGCCGTGCCGCCGCCATCGGCCGGTTCGTAGGCGGCACGGAACTTGGCGATCAGCGGCAGGCCCATGCGCTTGGCCAGCGCCTCGGTCTCGCTGGTGCCGTAGGCCAGCCCCACCGGCAGCATGCCGGCGGTTCGCACTGCCTCCAGCAGCGCGTCGACGGTGCCGTCGTCCGGCAGGTCCAGCAGGTGACTCAGGTCCAGCACCACGGCCGCACGGGCGAACAGCTGGGGGGCAGAGCGCACGCGGCGCTCCAGTTCGTCGCACAGCGCGGCGGCATCGACGCGGCGCACGCGCACGCAGGCAATGCCGACCTGGCCGAAGCGAAGGTCACAGGCGTCGGAGGTATCCATCTTGGCGTTCATGCAAGGGGTTCTGAGGTGGGGCCGAGGCGCTCGGCCAGCCAGGGCTCGGCCGGCAACGCGCCGTGTTCCAGGTAGGTATCGCGCACGTAACTGTAGCTGGGCAGGTCCTTGGCCAGCAGGCTGACCTGCGGCCCGTGCTCGCCCATGCGCTGCTGGCCCACTTCCTGGAATCCGTAGGTGCCGTGGAACAGCACCACCACGTCGTCGCGTGGCTCCAGGAACACCTCGCACGCCAGCAGCGGCACGCGCACCTCGGCGTAGCTGGTGACGTCGCAATAGAAGATGCGGCCCAGCCCGTGACGCCGGAACGCGTTGGCGATGACGATGCGGTCGATGTACAGGAACTGTGGGTAGTGCTCGCAGAACCAGCGGTAGTTGGGGCTGTCGTAGTCGCGTCCGTTGCGCAGCGCAATCAGGAAACCAGCCAGCTGGCCGTCGATCTCCGCCACCCGGAAATAGTCCGCCTGCCGATAAAGCGACTGCAGCTGCTGCGCGTCGATGGCGAGGATGGAGCGGCCGGCCGCGTTGTTCAGTGCCAGCACGGCAGCCAGATCGCGCTCGCACACGTCGCGGATGGCAAGGGCCATTCGTTGCTCCGCAAGAGATTTGGAAGGGTGCGAGGCCGCCGTGCAGCCTGCGAGGTGGCGCATTATGCCACGCAGCCGTGGCACCGACACCCGCCACCGGCGCCTCGGGGTCGGTGGCCGGACACGGGGCATGCGTGACTTTCCGCGCATTGCGGCCGCCGTGGCGGGGCCTATGATGCCGGCCATGCCTTGGCTTCAGCTCAACCACGTCCGCGTCCTCCGGTATACCGGCCTGTTCACGTACCTGTGCGTGAGCCTGCCGCTGTGGCCGGGCAACTGGAGCCTGGCCCAGGTGAGCGTGTGGTGGAGCAATCCCACCTTGTCGGGCTGGATCATTTCCTACCTGCTCTTCGGCATGGCGTACGTGCTGCTCACGCGCGACAGCCGGATGGGCCTGAGCGGATCGCTGCGCGCAATCACCAAGATCCTCCTGCTGGTCCTGATCACGGTCTCGGCCATCGCGGTGGGCTGGTTCAGCCAGAGCGGACTGTCCGCCATGCTGATGCTGGTGATCGCAGTGGTGTTGCCCTGGCAGCTGCCGGTGGTGGCGGGCTTGGTGTGGCTGCTGGCGCAGAACCTGCTGTTGATTCCGGTCATCGCCAGCTACCAGGGCTGGACGGTGGGAACGGCGATCCTGCAGGTGTGCATGTACCTGGGGCTGTCGGCGCTGGTGTTCTTCACCTCGACGGTGGCGACCCAGCAGGCGGAAGAGCGCGAGGTGCAGCGACGGCTCAACTCCGAGCTGCGCGCGACCCGGGCGCTGCTGGCCGAATCCACCCGCATGGCCGAGCGCATGCGCATCGCGCGTGAGCTGCACGACCTGATCGGGCACCACCTCACCGCGCTGAGCCTCAACCTCGAAGTGGCCAGCCACCTGACCAACGAAGCGGCGGCCGATCACGTGCGCAAGGCCCAGGCCACCGCCAAGCATCTGCTGTCGGACGTACGCGAGGCGGTGAGCGAACTGCGCCAGGACGACGCGATCGACCTGACCGACGCACTGCGCAGCCTGATCGAGGGCGTTCCCGGCCTGGCCGTGCATGTGCAGACGCCGCCGCGCTTCAGTGTCGAGGATCCACGGCGGGCCCAGGTGCTGCTGCGCTGCGCCCAGGAGATCATCACCAACACCGCCCGGCACGCCGGCGCGCGCAACCTTTGGCTGCACTTCGCCTACGCCGACGACGGCATGCTCGGCCTGCACGCGCGCGACGACGGCCGCGGCGCGGCGAACTACGCCCCGGGCAACGGCATGAGCGGCATGCGCGAGCGTCTGGTCGAGTTCGGTGGCAGCGTGGTGGTGGATACCTCGGCGCTGCAGGGTTTCGCGCTGACGGTGCGGCTGCCGCTGGGCGAGGCAAGCGCGCTGGCGCATGCGCCGAGCCGGTCCGAGCCGCCGGCGCTGACCCTGCCATGACGCACGCCTCCGCGATGCGATGTGCTGCGCGCTCGATGAGTGGGCACGCGTGCCAGAATAATGCGACGCAGGGGGACTGCGGCGCGGTCGCGACAGGCTTGGGGGCCTGCCGACACGGTTATCCACGTTTTGAGGATCCGCAATGATTTCTGTCTGTCTCGTCGACGACCAGAACCTGGTGCGCCAGGGCGTGCGTTCGCTGCTGGACCTTGCCGAAGATATCCGTGTGATAGCCGAGTGCGCCGACGGCGCGCAGGCAGTGCTCGACATTCCCCGGATCAAGCCCGACGTGGTGCTGCTGGACCTGCGCATGCCCAACATGAGCGGGCTGGAAGTGCTGCAGGCGTTGTCAGCGCGCAACGAACTGCCGCCGACGATCATCCTCACCACGTTCGACGACGACCAGCTGGTGCTGCAGGGGCTGAAGGCCGGGGCGCGCGGCTACCTGCTGAAGGACGTGTCGCTGGAACAACTGGTGGAGGCCGTGCGTACCGTGGCCGCCGGCGGTTCGCTGGTGGCGCCGATGGTCACCCAGCGCCTGCTCGCCGGGGTGGGTCGGATCCAGAACCAGTTCACCAGCCTCGAGCAGCCCGACCCGCTGACCGAGCGCGAGACCGAGATCCTGCGACTGCTCTCCGGCGGCTACTCCAACAAGGAGATCGCCAACTCGCTGAAGGTGGCCGAGGGCACCGTGAAGAACCACGTGTCCAACATCCTCTCCAAGCTGGGCGTGCGCGACCGCACCCGCGCCGTGCTGAAGGCGCTGGAGCTGGGCATCGTCTGAAAGGGCGTCCGTTCGGCCGTCCATTCGCGGGCGCATGCACGGCGCCCCGGCGGCCCGCAGAGCCGCGCGGCGCCTCATTTTTCGGGATTTGCGGCGTATTGCGGGCGCAGATGGCGTTCCTCGCCGCGAGCAAGTAACATCCGTCGCTTCGGTATGCGCTCCTACCCGGCGCGGGCGGTTCCTTGCGGGCTTTCCGGGCGGCGGTGGCGGCAATCCCATCAAGTGCTGCGTAGAGACGCTCGGAGAACCCTGGAATGATGCGTGTTCTTGAATTTGTTGTCGCCCTGATCATCGTGGCCGTGCTGGCCGTGGTGGTGGGCATTGCGATGCCTGGCAGCGGCCACGTGGAAAGGTCGCTGGTGATCGGCAAGGACATGCGCCAGGTCTACGACGTGCTGAACAATTTCCGCCGCTTCCCGGACTATGCCGAGCTGAGCAGCAGCGACCCGACCATCAAGTACGACTTCTCCGGCAAGGCTTACGGGCCCGGCGCCGAAGTCAGCTGGGACGGCGCGCCGAAGAAGGCCGGCGACGGCAAGCTCACCATCGCCAGCGCCACGCCGGACTTCAACACCATCGACAGCCGGGTCAAGGAAGCCAAGATCGTCTGGAACCTGGACAGCGACTGGCGCGGTAACGACAAGCACTTCACGATCGATCTGGAGCGCTCGGGGCGCACCAACAAGCTGACCAAGGTGACCTGGGGCTACGACGTCGACTACGGCTGGAACCTGCTCAACCGCTATTCCAACCTCTACATCCACGGCGCGCCGGATGCCTTCATCCAGTACAGCCTGACCGGCCTGCAGAACATGCTGGCATCGGTGAAGAACGTCGAGTACGGCGATCTGGTGCCCTACATCGTGCAGACCAAGCCCACGCCGGTGCTGATGGTCTCGACCAAGATCGAGCGAGAGGGTGGTCTGGACGCGCTGTCGGAGACCACCAACGACGCGGTCAAGCTGCTCAAGGACACCGCCAAGAAGCTTGGCGTCAACGTGACCGGGCCGCGCATCCTCGTGGTGAGCAACTACGGCGACCAGACTTTCACGTTCGACATCGCGCTGCCGATCGACGCGACAACTCTCACGGTCGGCGGCGAGAGCCACGACCTGACGGCCGTGCAGAAGCCGACCCTGCCGAGCGACCCGGCGGCGGCTGCCTCGAGCGCCGCGCCGGCTTCCGCTGCATCCACTGCCGCACCGGCCGCCGCGCTGGCTGCCAATGCGCCGGGCACCACCGACAAGTACGGCCGCCTGATCATCGACCAGGACGTGCGCGCCACCATGATGTTCGGTGGCCCGGCGCTCAAGGGCGAGTGGAACGGCACCTACGCGGGCGTGCCGCAGACGCGCGACGAGCTCGAAGCGTATGCGCAGACGCACGGCTACAAGTTCGACAGCGTGGTCAATCGCTTCTACGACGTGCTGGCCCGTCCGGAACAGATCGACACCGACAACAACGTGACCCAGTACGCCCGCTACGACGTCTACCTGCCGCTCAGCGAAGCCCCCGAGCAGACGCCCGAGCAGGAAGCCGGCATCCAGCCGCCGACCCTGGACAGCGACCAGGCGCCTGCCGCCGCAGGTAGCGCAGCGGCTCCGGCCACCGGGGCCAGCGTGGACGCGCCGGCCGAGGCCGCCAGCGCCGGCAACTGATCGCCTAGTGTGACCGATCCAGCCCCGTCCGTCCGCGGACGGGGCTTTTTCTTGCGGCAAGACGCCGTCGCCTGAACCGGACAAAGGCGCTGCGTGACCAGGGGCATCCGTCACCGGGCCGATCGTGGCTGCTGCGGGTTCGTGGCGCGTCACGGTGCGCTACATTGTCCGGTGGCACTCGCGGTCGCCTGGCGGCCAGCGCCGTCCACCCGCATCCATCTCCAGCGGCCTAGCGATGATCGAAACCGAACAGCTCACCCGGCGTTATGGAAGGTTCACCGCGGTCGACGCGCTGAGCATCCGTGCCGAACCGGGCCAGGTGCTGGGGCTGCTGGGGCCCAACGGTGCGGGCAAGACCACCGCCATGCGCATGATCGCCGGCTTCCTTGCTCCCAGCAGCGGTACCGCGAGGGTCTGCGGGCACGACGTGCGCACGGCGCCGATGGAAGCGAAGCGGGCGCTTGGTTACCTGCCCGAAGGCGCGCCCGGCTACGGCGAGATGACGGTGCGGGAGTTCCTGATCTTCATCGCGCGCATGCGCGGGCTGCGCCGCGAAACCGCGGTGCGCCGGTTCGAAGACACGATCGCGCGGCTGCAGCTGGAGGACGTGCTGGACCAGTGCATCGACACGCTGTCGAAGGGGCTGCGGCGGCGCGTCGGCCTGGCCCAGGCGATCCTGCATGATCCACCCGTGCTCATGCTCGACGAGCCCACTGACGGGCTGGATCCGAACCAGAAGCATGCCGTGCGGCAGCTGATCGACGCGATGGCGCGCGAACGCACGATCCTGGTGTCCACGCATCTGCTCGAAGAGGTGCACGCGCTGTGCAACCGCGTGGTCATCATCGCGCGGGGCCGGCTGCTGGCGGACGCCACGCCGGCGGAGCTGGAGCAGCGTTCGCGCTATCACGGCGCGGTCTCGTTCAGTGCGCCCGGCAGTGCCGTGTCGCAGGAGATGCTGGGGCGGTTGCCGCAGGTGGCGTCGATCGAGGTCGATCCGCTGGACGGGCGCATCACGGTATTTCCGCGCGCGGGCCAGCGCATCCTCGAGCCGGTCGAGCAACTGCTGCGCGCGCAGGGCCTGGAGGTGTCGGAGATCCAGCTCGAGCGGGGACGGCTGGACGAGGTGTTCCGGCAGATCACCACGGCGGCGCCCGCTGAAGCCGGAGGGCGCGCAGCATGAGTCCAGTGCAGGTGATCATGCGGCGCGAAGTGCGCAGCTACTTCGTGACGCCGGTGGCGTATGTGTTCCTGGTGATCTTCCTGGTGCTGGCCGGCATCCTGACGTTCTACACCGGCGACTTCTACGAACGTCGCCAGGCCGATCTGCAGCCGTTCTTCGCGATGCACCCGTGGCTGTACCTGATCCTGGTGCCGGCGGTGTCGATGCGGATGTGGGCCGAGGAGGCCAAATCCGGCACGCTCGAGCTGCTGCTCACGCTGCCGGTGCGACTGTGGCAGGCGATGCTGGGCAAGTTCCTTGGCGCATGGCTGTTCGTGGGGCTGGCGCTGGCATTGACCTTTCCGATCTGGGTGACCGTCAACTACCTGGGCGATCCGGACAACGGCGTGATCCTGGCCGGTTATCTGGGCAGCTGGCTGATGGCCGGCGCATTCCTGGCGATCGGCGCATGCCTGTCGGCGCTCACCCAGAGCCAGGTGGTGGCGTTCATCCTCACTGCGCTGGTCTGCGTGCTGCTGTTGCTGGCCGGGCAGTCGCAGGTGCTGGATGTATTCCAGGAGGCGCTGCCCCGCAGGCTCGTGAACGGGGTCGCGCACCTGAGCATGCTGCGGCACTTCGAGGCGATCGCGCGCGGCGTCCTGGACCTGCGGGACCTGGCGTATTTCTTCCTCTCCATCGGCGCCTGGCTGACCGCCGGAGTGCTGCTGCTCGACCTGAAGCGGAGTCGCTGACGTGACGCGCTGGACGCTTTCGCGCCGCTCCCGCCTGCGCCTCGCGCTGGTCGCGCTGGTGCTCGTGTTCGTGGGGCTCACGCTGGCGCTCAGCCGCTGGATGCACGTGGCCCGGGTCGATCTCACGTCCGACCGGCTCTACACGCTCACCCCGGGCACGGTGCAGATCGTCGGCTCGCTGCAGCGACCGCTGCGCCTGACGCTGTATTTCTCCGACCACGCCGCCCGCGACTTGCCACAGCTGCGCAGCTACGAGCAGCGGGTGCGCGAGATGCTGCAGGAAATGGTTGCCCGTTCGGCTGGAAAGCTGCACCTGCAGGTGATCGATCCGGTGCCGTACTCCGACGATGAGGCCAGCGCCGAGGGCAACGGCCTGACTCCGCTCAACGGTGGCAGCAACGGCGAACGGGTGTTCTTCGGCCTGGTCGGTACCACGCTCCCGGCCGATGGCGTGGCGACCGGAGCGAACGGCAAGACACTGGGCATCGCATTCTTCGATCCGGCCCGCGAGACTTTCCTCGAATACGACATCGCCAAGCTGCTGTTCGAGCTCAACGAGACGCAGAAGCCGCGGATCGGGCTGATCAGCTCGCTGCCGATCGAAGGAAACCCGGTCATCGGCGAGCCCGCCTGGGCGGTGCTCGGCCAGCTCCAGCAGCTGTTCTCGATCAAGACCATCGACCCGGACTCGCTGACCCGGCTGAGCGACGATCTGCCGGTGGTGCTGCTGGTGCATCCGAAGCATCTGTCCGCCGCGGCCCAGTACGCGATCGACCAGTACGTGCTGCGCGGCGGACACCTGGTGGTGTTCGTCGATCCCTATGCAGAACTCGACACTGCGCCGTTCGTCAACGCGGCCACCGGTGTCACCGACGACCACAATTCGGACCTGCCGCGTCTGTTCAAGGCGTGGGGCGTGCTGTTCGACGATCGCAGCGTGGTGCTGGACCGGTCGCGCGCGCTGAAGATCGAGCTGGGCGACAGCAGCTTCAGCCATCCGGCAATGCTCGGGCTGGGCGCACAGGAGATCAACCGAAGCGACGCGGTCACCGCCAGCCTGCAGCAGATCGACCTGTCCTCGGCCGGGCATTTCGACTTGGCGCCGGACGCCTCGACGCGGCTGATACCGCTGCTGCAGGCCAGCGCCGACGCACACGCGGTGCCGGTGCAGCGGGTGGTGGAGTCGAGCAGCGATCCGACCCTGCTGTTGCGCGACTACGTCCCCGACGCCAGCCGCTACGTGCTCGCCGCGCGCCTGCGCGGCACCTTGCCCAGTGCCTTTCCGGAGCGGCGCGAACCGGGCCACCGAGCCCAGTCGGCGCCCGGCACCGAAGTAATCCTGGTGGCCGATACCGATCTGCTCACCGACCGCCTGTGGGTCGACACCCAGAGTTTCCTGGGCCAGCCGATGCTCAACGCGTTCGCCAGCAACGGCGACTTCATCACCAACCTGGTGGACAACCTCAGCGGCTCGTCCGCCCTGCTGTCGATCCGCGGACGGTTGACCTCCCAGCGTCCGTTCACGCGCGTGCAGGCGCTGCAGAGCGCGGCCGACCAGAAGTTTCTGGCCAAGAAGCAGGAGCTGGAGCGGGAGCTGGCCGAAACGCGCAGCCGCCTGGACGAACTGCAGCCTGCGCGCGGCAGTCGCGACAGCCAGGCGAGCGCCGAGCAGAAGCGCGAGATCGAGCAGTTCCTCCAGCGCAAGCTGGCGATCAGCAAGGAGCTGCGCGACGTGCAGCACCAGCTCAATGCGGAGATCGACGCCCTCGGGCTGCGCGTGAAGGTGATCAACATCGTCGTCGTGCCGGCGCTGATCACGCTGTTCGGGCTGCTCTACGGGTGGCGTCGCACGCGTCGCAGCCGACGGCGGGTGTGAGGGTGGCAATGTGCCGCGTGATCGTCCCTGCCTCGGCGACTAAGCTGACGGGCTTTGCGGGCGCCGTGGCTCGGATCGCAAGGTAATGTCGACGCTGTTGAAATGGCTCGTGCCGTGGGAGTTTTCGTGGCTGTTCCTGGCCACGTTCGTGCTGGCGTGCGTGTTGTACGTGCGCGGTGCGTCGCGCCTGCGGGTGAGTCGCGGCCGGCAGCTGTCGTTCTGGACCGGCATGGTGATGATCTACGTGTCGCTGCACACGTATTTCGATTACTACGCCGAGCACGAGTTCTTCATGCACCGCATCCAGCAGGTGCTGCTGCACCATCTGGCACCGCTGCTGATCATTGCCTGCTACCCCGGCACGGTGCTGCGCGCCGGTCTGTCGCTGCCGCTGCGCGTGCGGTTGCGGGCGCTGCAGCGCACCTGGCCGGCGCGGTGGGCGAGCGCGGTACTGCTGAATCCGGCGATCGCCACGCTGACCTTCGTGGCCTTCATCCTGGTGTGGCTGATTCCGCACATGCAGACGCTGGCGATGCTGGACTGGCGCATCTACCGCTTCATGAACTGGTCGATGGTGGTCAGCGGCTTCATTTACTGGTGGCTGGTGCTGGACCACCGCCCGCGGCCACCGGGGCGCATGACGCCGGGCCTGCGCGTGCTCTCGCCGGCCATCACGATGACGCCGCAGATCCTGGCCGGCGCGATCGTCACGTTCTCCAAGACCGACCTCTACCCGATCTTCGAAATCTGCGGCCGGGCCTTCACCTTCAACGTGCTCACCGGCCAGCTGGTGGGTGGCGTGATCATGTGGGTGCCGGCGGCGATCATCGAGTCGATCGGCGGCCTGCTTGCGCTGCGTCAGTGGCTGCGGCTATCGCGCAGCGGACGCATCCGCCGCGAGAGCGATGACCGTCGTCGCGCCGCCGCCGCACGCGCCGCGGCAGCCGGCAACCGCTGAAACCCCGGATCTCAGTGGGCGTGTTCGTCCTCGGCCGCGGGCACCTCGGCCGGCGCGTCACCCGCATCCACCGCGTTGGCCGGGCGGGCCAGGAAAGCCACCGGCAGGCGGCTTCCGTCGTCGAAATCCAGCATCAGCGGCACGGTGTCGCCGGGGCTGACGGTCGCGCCGGCCTGCATCAGCATCAGGTGGTAGCCGCCCGGCGCGAGCGCCACGCTGCCGTGGGGGGGAATCGCCAGCCGTTCGACCATGCTCATGCGGCCCATGCCGCCCGCGGTGGTGCTCTGGTGCAGCATCACGTGCGCGTAGCGGGTGCTGCCGGCACCGGTCAGTGCGACGGCCTGATCACCCTCGTTGTACAGCGTCACATAACCACCAGCGGGCAGCCCGGCGGGAAGCACGCGGATCCACGCGCCTTCGGCACGCACATGATCCGCCTGGCTGGCGTGGGCCGCGCCGGCGGCGAGCAGGCCGGCGGCCAGAACGAGGGAAGCGGAACGGGGCATCACGGTTGGACTCCGGGGTCGAGCAGCAGGTGCAGGTCGTGGACAAGGTCATCCTGCGAATCCGCTGGTGTGGACAGCAGGCGCGCGTGGCCCTGGCCGTCGAAGATGTAGATCGCCGAGCTGTGGCTCACTTCGTAGTTGCCATCGCCCGGATCGGGCTCACGGCTGAAGGCCGAGCGATAGCGCTTGCTCAACGCCTCGATATCTCCCGCCTTGCCGGTCAGGCCGACGGCGCGCTTGTCGAAGGCGTTGACGTACGCGTGCATCACCTCGGGCGTATCGCGCGCCGGGTCCACCGAGACGAACAGAATGCGCGCACCGTCGGCCAGCGGCCCCAGCCGCTGCATCACCACGTGCAGGTGGGCCAGCGTAAGCGGGCACACGTCCGGGCAGTGGGTGTAGCCGAAGTACAGCAGCACGACCTTGCCGCGGTAGTCCGCGCCCGTGGCCGGCTTGCCTTCGTCGTTGATGAGCTGGAAATCCAGGTCCGGCATGTGGCCGGTCACCTGGGTGAGCCGGAACGGCAGCGGCTCGCTGCGCTGGCAGCCGGCCAGCACCAGCGCTGCGGCAAAAAGCAGCGCGCAGGCGAGCCACGGGGCGGCGCGGCGTGCGCGCATGCGAAGATCGGAAATGGCCATCCCGCAAGGATACGACACGCCGTCGTGCGGCCAGCGCTTCCACCGAGGAAATCGCCCGATGTTGCGACAACCTGCCACCCGACTTGGCCGCGCTGGGCCACTGCTGGTTGCGATCGCCGGCGCCAGCGGCGTGCTGCTTGGGGCCTTCGGCGCGCATGCGCTGCGCGGCCGGCTCGATGCCGACGCCCTCGGCTGGTGGCATACCGCCACGCAGTACCAGCTCTGGCACGCACTGGCGCTGGCGCTGGCAGTGCACGCCGGGCGCGGGCGTGCCGCCGGGTTCGCCATCGGTGCCTTTGCGGTCGGCATCGTGCTGTTCAGCGGCAGCCTCTACCTGATGGCGCTGGGCGCGCCGCGCTGGTTCGGCGCGATCACTCCGCTGGGCGGCCTGGGGTTCATCGCCGGCTGGATTGCGCTGGCGATGGCCATGCGACGGGCGCCGCGGTCCGACTGACGGACGCGCCTGCGTCATCCGCATGTCACCTGGTGCCGGCAATCTGCCGGCATGAGCACCCTGTCGATCCACGCGCCGTCCCCGGCCAGCGACCGCCCCCGCCTGTTCGGTCAGCTGGCCGGCGGCCTTGCCCTGCTGGCGCTCGCCGGCGCGCTGCTGTTCGGCGGCGATCGCCACGGGCACGCCCCGGCGTCACCGTCCGAGAATCGCCTGGTGCGCTGGCAGGACAGCCGCCACGACTGGCTGCTGGTAGCCGATCGCGCCGCGCATCAGCTGGTGGTCTACGACGCGGCCACGGGCGCGCCGCTGCAACGGCTGGGTGAGCGCGACGGCGTGGGCGAGGTCGACTCGATCGCCCAGCTGGGCGATCTGCTGCTGGTGCAGGACGTCCGCGGCGAGGCCAGGGTGCTCGGCATGCCGGGCCTGCAGCCGCGCGCGCTGGCGTCGCGCTGAGGCGTTCGCATCAGGCGGCGGGCCGTGGTGCCTGCCGTGCGATCCAACCGGCGATGTCCGCGATCACCTGCGGCTGCACGTGTCCCGCCCGCGCATAGTCCGCCGGCGAGGGCGGATCGCCGGCCGGCATGAACAGATGCCCCAGGCCCGGGTATCCGCGCAGCGTGACTCGAGCGTCGCCTGCGAACGCCTTCCGCCACGCGACGAAGTCCTGCTCCGGCGTGACCTGGAAATCGTCCAGTCCCTGCATCACCAGCAGCGGCAGCCTCAGCTGGCCCGCGGTGGCGACGGCGTCGTAATGGGCCAGGCTCTGCCACCAGCTGGCCGGTGCGTGGAAGAACGTGCCGGCTGGCGGGTGTGCGGGATCGGCGTGCGCGAGCGCGTCGCGCGCCGTCTTCACCTGGCGGATTTGCCCGGCGATCGCCCGCTTCGGCGTGTCCGGGAGCGAGGCGAGGTAACCCAGCTGGCGCAGCACCAGATCCAGATCCAGTCGCTGCGGTGCCGCCAGCAGCACCAGGCCCGCGAGCCGCCCGTCGCGCTGCGCGATGCGCGGTGCCATCAGCGCCCCCAGGCTGTGGCCGAGCACGAAGACGCGATGCTCGTCGATGCCCGGCTGTCGACGCAGCAGGGTCAGCGCGGCGAGCGCGTCATCGGTCACTTCGTCGTCCACCGTCAGCGCGGTGCCGGTGAGCTGGCTGGCGTAGGTGAGCGTGCGCTTGTCGTAGCGCAGCGAGGCGATGCCGGCCTCCGCCAGTCCTACGGCGAGGTCACGCAGGGGCTTGTTCGGGCCGATCGTCTCGTCGCGGTCGTTCGGCCCGGAGCCGGCGACCAGCAGCACCGCCGGGAACGGCCCACGGCCTGCGGGCATCGTGAGCGTTGCAGGCAGCGGCCCCGGCGGCGAGGGGACGGCGAGCGACCGGTCGCTCAGTCCGGCGGGCGGCGAGGCCTGGGCAGCACCGTCCGGTGCAGGGGTGAAGAACAGGCCGGTTACCTTGCCCTCCTTGTTGCAGGCCACGCGCATCAGCAGGGTGGCTTTGGCAAAGTGCAGCGAGGTCTGCACCGCTTCTCCGCTCGCCAGCACCTGCGCCTGCGGCGGATCGCTGTCACGCAGCGCGCCCATCTGGGCCGGCAATGCCACAGTCCACACGGCCTGCAGCCGGCTGGCGGGCAGGGCAGTCGCCATCGCGGCGTCGAAATCGCGCGTGGCTTCGGCATAGTGCCCGGCGCGCAGGTTCTGCAGGATCGCTGCGGAGCGGGCGCTGCAGGCAGCGGTGGCCGCCTGCGCTGGCGCGGCGAGGCCGCCGGCCAGCATGAGCACCGACAGCAGTGACAGCGACGTGTGCAGTGCCGCGTTGATCTTCATCGGGTGTCTCCCTACGAGTCGTCGTCCATGGGTTCGGTCTTGCCGGGCTTGAGGCGCCCGGCCTTGCGCAGTGCATCGCGCAACAGGTACTCGATCTGCGCGTTGACGCTGCGCAATTCGTCCTCGGACCAGCGCTGCACCGCCTCGAGCACGGTGGCGCTGATCCGCAGCGGATAGGCTTTCTTCTCGGCCGCCATGCGCTCAGCGGGTGGTGCGCCGGCGCGACGCGAGCGCCACGACGAACAGCACGATCATCACGGGAAGCACGCTCATGCCCGGTCTCCTCAGTTGTACAGGCTGCCGGCGTTGACCACCGGCTGGGTGGCGCGATCGCCGCACAGCACCACCAGCAGGTTGCTGACCATTGCCGCCTTGCGCTCCTCGTCCAGCTCCACCACGCCCTGCGCGCGCAGCTGGTCCAGCGCCATCGCGACCATGCCCACGGCGCCTTCGACGATGCGTTCGCGCGCCGCCACGATGGCATTGGCCTGCTGGCGCTGCAGCATCGCCTGGGCGATCTCCTGGGCGTAGGCGAGGTGGCTGATGCGCGCCTCGATCACCTGCACGCCGGCCTTTTCCAGCCTTGCCTGGATCTCGTCGCGCAGATGGTTGTTGATCACCTCGCCGTGGCTGCGCAGCGAAGGCTTGGCGTCGTCATGCGCATCGTAGGGATAGTTCTGCGCCATCTGGCGCAGCGCCGACTCGGTCTGGATGTGCACGAAGTTCTCGTAATCGTCCACGCAGAACACCGCCTCGGCGGTGTCCAGCACCTGCCACACCACCACCGCGGCGATCTCGATCGGATTGCCGTCGCTGTCGTTGACCTTCAGCTTGCCGCTCTCGAAGTTGCGCACCCGGAGCGAGACCCGGCGCTTGCTGTAGAACGGGTTGGTCCACCGCAGCCCGGCCTCGCGCACCGTGCCGGCGTACTTGCCGAACAGCTGCAGCACCTGGCCGTCGTTCGGCGCCACCTGGAAGAACCCTTTCAGCATGAAAGCGGTGATCACCAGCACGAGGATGCCGGTGACGATTCCCGCGGCATCCTGACCTGGCGCGGCGTGGAGCAGCGTCGCCAGGCCGAGGGCCGCCAACACCACGCAGACCCCGATAAACGGAATGCCGACGATCGAAAAACCCTTGCGTTCGTTCATGACGTTATCTCCCCTAGTTGCAGATATTGGATATCAAATTGATATCAACCTGCAAGTGCCTCGTGGCGGCACCGGCCGGTGCTGCAAGGCCGCCCCTACAATGGGCCGCCAGACCTACCGGAGACCCCGCATGAAGCCTTTTGGCACGCCGCTTTCGAACCGCACCCTGCGCGTGCTCTTGCTTGGCTCCGGCGAATTGGGCAAGGAGGTGGCGATCGAGCTGCAGCGCCTTGCCGTGGAGGTGATCGCGGTCGACCGCTATGCCCATGCGCCGGCGATGCAGGTGGCGCACCGCAGCCACGTGATCGACATGCTCGACGGCGCCGCCCTGCGCGCCGTGATCGAGGCCGAACAGCCGGACCTGGTGGTGCCGGAGATCGAGGCAATCCACACGCCTACGCTGGTGGAGCTGGAAAAGGCCGGGCTGACGGTGATCCCCACCGCGCGCGCCGCCTGGCTGACGATGGACCGCGAAGGCATTCGCCGGCTGGCCGCCGAGGAGCTCGGGTTGCCCACCTCGCCGTATCGCTTCTGCGACGACGAGGCGCAGTACCGCGCCGCGGCCGATGCGCTGGGGTTCCCGTTCGTGATCAAGCCGGTGATGAGTTCCTCGGGCAAGGGCCAGAGCGTCGTACGCGACGCCTCGACGCTGCAGGCAGCGTGGGATTACGCGCAGGCGGGCGGTCGCGCGGGCAAGGGGCGGGTGATCGTCGAGGGCTTCGTCGATTTCGACTACGAGATCACCCTGCTCACCGTGCGCCATCGCGACGGTACCGCGTTCTGCGCGCCGATCGGTCATCGCCAGGAAGACGGCGACTACCGCGAGTCGTGGCAGCCGCAGCCGATGAGCGATGCGGCGCTCGCGGAGGCGCAGCGTCAGGCCGAGGCGATCACCGCCGCGCTGGGTGGCCGGGGCGTGTTCGGCGTGGAGTTTTTCGTCAAGGGCGATGCGGTGATCTTCTCCGAGGTGAGCCCGCGCCCGCACGACACCGGGCTGGTCACGCTGATCTCGCAGGATCTGTCGGAGTTCGCCCTGCACGCGCGGGCAATCCTCGGCCTGCCGATCCCGGCGATCCGCCAGCTGGGACCCTCGGCTTCATGTGCCAAGCTCGTCGAGGGCGAGGGCGAGGCACCGCAGTACTTCGGGCTGGCCGAGGCCTTGGCCGAGCCGGACACCCAGTTGCGCGTGTTCGGCAAGCCGGCGGTGAAGGGCCGCCGGCGCATGGCGGTGACCTTGGCGCGCGACCAGAGCATCGAAGCGGCCAAGGCCAAGGCGATTCGTGCGGCGGCAGCGCTGCGGGTGGAGCTGCCGACGGGCTGATCGGCGCGGGCAGCGGCAGGCAATCCAACAGGGGAGAAGACAGGGCATGGAAACATCCGGATTCGCGCACTGGCTGATCGTGGTGGTGCAGGTGTGCGCTGCACTGTTCCTGCTGCTGCTGGCGGTGGCGCTGGCGGTATTGCTGGTGACCTGGTTCGTCGATCGCAACCAGACCTCCAACTCGGTGTTGCGCAATTTCCCGGTGATCGGGCATTTCCGTTACGGCTTCCTGCGGCTGGGCGAGTTCTTCCGCCAATACCTGTACGCCAGCGATCGGGAGGAGTTGCCGTTCAACCGCGCCGAGCGGGTGTGGGTCTATCGGGCGGCGAAGAACACAGACAACACCAACGCCTTCGGCTCCACCCGCGACCTGCGCGCCGAGGGCGTGCCGTTCTTCGTCAATGCGGCGTTTCCGGCACTGGGCGACCACCACGTCGAGCCCAGGGCGCTGCGAATCGGCCCCCACGCGCGCGAGCCGTACGACCACGCCGCGTTCTTCAACATCTCGGCGATGAGTTTCGGCGCGTTGTCCGCCCCGGCGGTACGGGCGCTGTCGATCGGCGCGGCGAAGGCGGGCATCTGGCTCGACACGGGCGAGGGCGGGCTTGCGCCTTACCACCTGGAAGGCGGCTGCGACATCATCTTCGAGATCGGCACGGCCAAGTACGGGGTGCGCACGGACGATGGCCGCCTGGACGACGACAAGCTCATGGCGATCTGCGCGCACAAGCAGGTGAAGATGGTC
Organism: Dyella sp.; assembly: GCF_035685805.1. Classification (GTDB taxonomy): domain Bacteria; phylum Pseudomonadota; class Gammaproteobacteria; order Xanthomonadales; family Rhodanobacteraceae; genus Dyella_A. The sequence goes on along the minus strand of NZ_DASSAB010000034.1, from coordinate 73,331 downwards.
AGCATCAAGCTCGGCCAGGGCGCCAAGCCCGGCATGGGCGGCCTGCTGCCGGCGGCCAAGGTGACGCCGGAGATCGCCGCGATCCGCGGTATCCCGGTGGGGCAGGATTCGCAGAGCCCGAACCGTCACCTGGATATCGCCAACGTGGCGCAGCTGATGGACGCCATCGCGCACGTCCGCGAACTTACCGGCAAGCCGACCGGTTTCAAGGCGGTGTTCGGCGGCATGGCGTGGATCGAGCAGCTGTGCGACGAGGTTGACCGACGCGGCATCGAGAGCGCGCCGGATTTCATCATCGTCGACGGCGCCGAGGGCGGCACCGGTGCCGCGCCCCAGACGCTGATGGAAGGGGTTGGGCTGCCGCTGCGCGAGGCGCTGCCGGAGCTGGTCAACACGCTGATCGCGCGCGGCCTGCGCGAGCGCATAAAGGTGATCTGCTCGGGCAAGTGCATCACCGCCTACGAGGTGGCGTGGGCGATGTCGATGGGTGCGGACTTCGTCAACTCGGCGCGCGGCTTCATGTTGTCGCTGGGCTGCATCCAGTCACTGCAGTGCAACCGCAACACCTGTCCCACCGGCATCACCACGCAGAACCCCAAACTGCAGCGCGGGCTGGTAGTTACCGACAAGAGCGAGAAGGTCTACCACTACGCGAAGAACGTGATGCACGAGGTCGGCATCATCGCCCACAGCTGCGGGCTGGACGACCCGCGCGAGTTGTCGCGCAGCCACTGCCGGGTGGTGGGCGACGACGGCCTGTCGGTACCGCTGGAGAAGCTTTTCCCCTATCCGCAGCCGCGCGCACGGACGGACCGCACCGTGGCGTGATCCGGCTGACCCGGCACGCACGCGGGCACCCTGCATTCGTGCGCGTCGCACAGCTGCCGCGGCGCGGCGAGGACGACGCGTGCTGCTGACGGGTGTGCTATGCCCGACCGCCGGGCAGGCTGACGAGGGTCGCGGGGCAGAAGCCGCCGCATGCCTCTGCGCCGCTCAGGCCCTGCGCGGCTCGTCCGGCGGCAGCGTGCGCCAGCCGTCCGGGCCGCGTACCTGCAGCGGGCGGAACCGGCGCTTGTAATCCATCTTGGCGTGGCCCTCGATCCAGAAACCCAGGTATACCCAGGGGATGCCGCGGCGCCGGGCCAGTTCCACCTGCTGCAGGATGGCGTAGGTGCCGAGGCTGCGCGCCGACTCGGACGGATCGAAGAAGGTGTACACCGCCGACAGCCCGGTCAGGCACACGTCGGTCACCGCAACGCCCAGCAGCCGCGCGCCCGCGCGGAACTCGAGGAACACCGTGGGGCTCCACGGCGCCGTGAGGAAGCGGCGGAAGTCGCTCGCCTCGGCCTCGTCCATGCCACCGCCGGCATGACGCGTGCGCAGGTAACGCTCGTACAGGGCATGGCGCTCGGCGTTGTAGCCGGGCATGCACTCGTGCACCGCCACGTCGGCATTGCGCTTGAGGCAGCGCCGCTGCGCCCGGTCGGGCGTGAAGTGCGCCACGTCGATGCGGCAGGGCGTGCAGGCCTTGCACTGCGGGCAGCTGGGAAAGTACAGGTGGCCGCCGGCGCGACGGAAGCCGCGCTCCAGCGCCGGGCCATAGAGCTGATCCAGCTGCGGCGCAGCTGGATCGATCACCAGGTTCTGCGCCGTGCGCTCGGCAAAATAGCCGCAGGCGTGGGGCAGGGTCTGGAACAGGCGGACGCGTTCGGAGCGCATGGCCCGATTCTATGCCTGTGCAGCACCCGTGAATCAACCGGCATGGCCGCGCGCCGTTTCCGCCGTTTCCGCCGCTGCCGCGGACGGCGGCGGTCAATCGTCGTGGTCGATCGCCAGCCAGTGGGTGAGCTGGCCGTGCTCGTCGCGCACCGGCTCGATCGCCAGCCGCGCGGGGTGGGGCCGGCCGTCGGCGTGTGCCAGCTGCACGCTGAGCAGGGCTTGCTGACGGTGCTCCAGGTCCATCTGGGCCAGCTGCAGCGTGGCGCGCTGGCGCGCCGGCTCGTGCAGCAGGGCGAGCAGCGGAGCACCGATGAGGTCCCGCGGCGAGCGGCCGAGGCGGCTGGCAAGGCGCTGGTTGGCGAAGGTGATATGGGCGTCGTGCCATGCCTGGCTCCCTGCCTGCACGATCAGCACGCCTTCGCGCACGCGTTCCAGCGAGGAGGAAAGCAGGGCCGTGTGGCGCTGGTAATGCTTGCGTTCCATCAGCTCGATCAGCACGCGCAGGCTGCGCGCGGACTCCAGGTGCTCCGGCGCCCACGGCCGCGCCTGGCCGCGCATGGTTTCCTGCCAGGCGGCAAAACTCTGCCGCGGCGACAGCCGTGCGCCGGGGATCGACTGCAGCTTGGATAAGTGCGGATTGCCGCCCCAGCGCACGTCGTGGACCATCTCGCGGCGCGTCCACAGGATCGCGCTGCGCGCGTCCGGTGCCAGCGGCATGAAGATCACGCCGGCGGCAATGGTGGCGAGGTCGGCCAGCGCGGGGAAACGCTCGCCCAGCGCGTGGGTGTGCAGCACGCCGCTGATTGCATCGTGGTCGGGGGCGATCGGCGTCACCTGCGCGCGAATACGCAGCAGGTTCTCGCGATCGGGGACGCGCCCGTACGTGGTGATCTCGTCGTCGGCGAAGATCGCCACGCCGTCGGCATCGACCACGTCAAGCAGCTGCGGGGCGAGCTCGGCGAGCCGGTTCGCGTCGATCTGGTCACGCTCGTCGAAGGCCGTGATCAGCTTCTCGCGCACGGTGAGCAGGCTGCTCTCCAGCTCCTCCTTGTTCATCGCCTGGATCGCGCCGATGCGCGCGGCCAGCGCCATCGCCGCGCCGTCGGCCAGCTCCCGCATCTCGTGGTCGGCGTAGCGCGGGCGGTAGTGGTGACAGGAAATCAGGCCCCACAGCCTGCCGTTGACGATGATCGAGGCCACCAGCGTGGCCGTGACGCCCATGTTGGACAGGTACTCCAGGTGCACCGGCGACACGCTGCGCAGCGAGACGTCGCTGAGATCGAGCGGCTGTCCGTCGGTGCCTTCGCCCGCCGCCAGGATCGGGCTGGGCGTGTAGTTGACGTCGCTGATGGCGCGTACGCGGTTGCGCAGGTACAGCGCGCGCGCCTGCTCGGGAATGTCGGTGGACGGGTAATGCAGCCCCAGGTACGGCTCGAGTCCCCGGCGCAGCGACTCGGCGATCACCTCGCCGTTCCAGTGTGCGTCGAACCGGTAGATCATCACCCGGTCGTAGCCCAGCAAATGGCGCAGGCTGCGTGCCACCCGTGCGGCGGCGGCATCGACGCTGCGATCGGCGTCCAGTTGGCGGCCCAGTTCATAGCTGCGGCGAAGCGGGTCCTCGTCGAAGCGCTCGGCATGCGGGGCCAGTTCGATCAGCAGATGCTGCCCATCGTCGTGGAACGCCGCGACCCACCGCACCGGCGGCGGCTCCGCCCGGCGGCTCAGCATGACCCGCATCCACGGGCTGTGCCAGGGCGCCGTGGCTTGCTCGTCCAGCGGCTTGTCCAGCGTCAGCAGCGCACGCCAGTCAGCGCCGAACAGATGCTCCAGCGGCAGCCCGAGCACGTCGCCGGCGTTGTCGCTCGCCTGCACGATAAGGCCGCTGGAGCGGTCGACCACCAGCAACACGCCGTGCGGCTGGATCGAGCCGGGCGCGTGGATCGGCTCGCGCGCGCACTCGCTGAGATCCGCCGCGCCGGGGCCCGGCGCGGGACCGGCGCTCACAGGCGCACCGCCTCCAGCATCCGCTGGAAACGATGGAACATGGCACGGGCGGCCAGCGTGGCCGTGTGTCGCGAGGTGGCATCGGGGAGATGTTGATCAAGCATCATCTGAAACGCTCTCCAGGATCCGCGGCCAGCGTGCTGGCCGATGCGGAAAAAGTGGTGGGCGTGTCCGGGGAAGCGCTTGCCAAGCGTGCGGGCCAGCAACTGGCCGCCGAGCGCGGAACCCTCGATCACATAGAGTTCGCCCCATGATGCGGATGGGTCGCGAATCATCGGTGAATGCATCGGTTCGCTAGCGTCGATCGGTTCAGCTTTGTCGCCAGCGCCTAGCTCGCACAGATCCTGTTCGAGCGCCTCGGTGCGCGAGCTGTAACGCCAGCCTGCCGCTGCCACCGGTCCGGCCAGCCAGGCCGCGTGTTGCGCTTCCCACGACCGGTGGACCGCATGCTGGGCAATCAGCAGCCGGACGTAGGCGGTGTCATCCAGCGTGCCATGCAGCAGCGACTGCATGATCGGCGCGCGCTCGGCGGCCGCATGCTCCGCGCGGGTGGCTTCGCGCAGGTGCCGGTGCGCGGGCGAGTCAGGAGAGTCGGCCATCGAAGAACGCAGGCAAAGAGACCGGCGCTAGAGCACGTTCATGTAACGCAGCATCAGGATCACCATGGCGCCGCCCACGGCGAGCAGCACGATCCGCCGCACCCGCGTCACCACGCTGCGGCGCCGCGCGAGCGGCGACGGGTTGCGTGCTTCTGCCAGCGCCTCGGCGTGGCGGATCACCGGCTCGATCCCGATCTGCTTGAGCAGTTCGCGGGCGCGGGTGTAATCGTCGGCGTGGGTCACCCACACCTGCGGCCACTGATCGCGGCTCTCGCGCTGCTGGATGTAGCTGAAGCGCTGGTAGCCGGGCTTGTTCCAGCGCGAGACGTTCTGCACCGAGCAGGTGATGTCGTGCTCGCTGAGCAGCGCGACCAGTCGATCGATGTTGGGCTGGTGCGGCGAAGTGTAGAGCTGGCGCATGGGACAGGTCCGTCGGTGGTCAGCTGTCGCGCAGGCGGATCAGGCCTTCCTGCGCCGTGGAAGCGACGAGGCGGCCGTCGCGGCTGAAGATCTGCCCGCGCGCCAGCCCGCGTGCGCCCTGCGCGGTGGGGCTGTCGAACGAGTAAAGCAGCCACTCGTCCACCCGGAACGGGCGATGGAACCACAGCGCGTGATCGAGGCTGGCCATCTGCACGTTGTGGGTCATGTACGAGATGCCGTGCGGCAGCGTCGCGGTGCCGATCAGGTGGAAATCCGACGCGTAGGCGAGCAGCGCGCGGTGCAGGATCGCCGAGTCGTCGATCGGCGCGGTGAGGCGGAACCAGATGTGCTGGATCGGCGGGCGCTTGACCGGGTGCAGGTCGTCGCGCGGCCACACCTGGCGGAACTCGAACGGGCCGTCGATGCCCAGCCAGCGCTGCAGCTTCACCGGCAGCTTGGCCAGCTCCTCGGGCGACAGGTGGCGCATCGGCTCGACGTCGTCCGGCGCCGGAACCTCCGGCATCGAGGTCTGGTGCTCGAAGCCCTTTTCCGGTTCCTGGAACGAGATCGAGCCGTTGAGGATGGGCTGGCCGTGCTGGATCGCCACCACCCGGCGCGAGGAGAACGTGCCGCCGTCGCGGGTGCGTTCCACGCTGTAGACGATCGGCGCCTCGATGTCGCCCGCGCGCAGGAAGTACGCGTGCAGCGAATGCGCCTCGCGCCGCGGATCGACCGTGCGCTGGGCGGCGGACAACGCCTGGCCCAGCACCTGGCCACCGAACACGAAGCGCGTGCCGATGTCGCGGCTCTGGCCACGGAACAGGTTGTCTTCCAGCCGTTCCAGGTCGAGCAGGTCGACCAGCTCCCGGACGTGTTCCTCGCGCATGTGCCGCTCGATAGGTGGGGAAAGTAGCCGGCGATTATAGCGGGGCGGGATGCCGGGGCGGATCGGCCGCAAACAGCAGACTACCGGCCGGTGTCAGTCCCGGATGCGTCGCAACCTGCACGCTGCCAGCACGGCGTCCCACGGAAACAGCGGCCCCGGATCGAGCTTGCGCGGCACTTCCACCGACGGATCGTCGCTGGCCGGCATCCGCGCCGTGTCCAGGTCCTCGTGTCCGGCGATTTCGCGCAGTGCCGGAAACTCGCGCCGCAGCCGGGCCAGCAAAGCCACCAGCGCGGCGATCTGCGTGTCCGGATAGGGCTCGGTCATCGTCTGGTGGCGCGCATCCCACCAGTGCGGATAGCGCCCCAGGTTCACCAGCTCGATGCCGATGGAATGCGGGTTGAAGCCGCGCACGTGGTGCGCCACGCGGGTGCCCGGGACGTAGCGTTCGATGCGACCGTCGCGGTCAATGTAGTAATGCCCGCTGTTGCCGGTGCCGCTTTCGTGCTGCACCCGCTCGCCGTACTCGCGCGCGGTGGCGAGGTCCGGCAGCTCGGTGCAGTGGATCACCACCAGGGTCACCGCGCTGGCCGGGCGCTCGGCGAGGCAGTCGACGTAGGGCAGGGGGTGGTCGTGGATGCGTGGCGGCATGGGCGAAAGTCTCGCACGGCGCCGGGTATCATGGACGGCCCGCCCCGCCCAGGAGCCGCCATGCGCAGCCCGATCATCCTCTCGCACGGTTCCGATTCCGGCCCCGACGCCACCAAGGTCAGCGCGCTGGCCGCGCTCGCCGAATCGCTGGGCCGGACCACGCTGCGCCCTGACTACCGTGAGGACGATGCGCTGGGCCACGCCGGGTCCGTACCGGCGCGATTGGCTCGCCTGCGTGCCGCGATCGCGGCGCAGTCGGCGCCGCCGGTGCTGGTCGGGTCCAGCATGGGCGCGTTCGTTTCGGGACTGGCCTCGCTGGAGCATTCCGTGGCCGGCCTGTTCCTGCTCGCCACGCCCGAGCGCATTCCCGGCTGGGATGTCGATTTCGACGTGACGCCCGACGTGCCCACGATGCTCATCCACGGCTGGCGCGACGAGCTGTGCCCGCTGGACGACATGTATACCTTCGCTTCCCGCCGCGAGTTGCCGCTACTGATCCTCGACGACGACCACCGCCTCGGCGCCAGCGTGGACGCCATCGCCGGCCAGTTCCGCCTGTTCCTCGATCAACTGGCGGCGCGCGCATGACGGCATTCTTCGCCAGCTGCCCCAAGGGCCTGGAATACCTGCTCAAGGATGAACTCGCCGCGCTCGGCGGCGAGGAACTGCGCGAGACGGTCGCCGGCGTGCATTTTTCCGGCACGCTGGAAACCGCCTACCGCGCCTGCCTGTGGTCGCGTTTGGCCAGCCGCGTGCTGCTGCCGCTGGGCGAGTTCGAGGCGGCCGATGACGAGGCGCTGTATGCCGGCGTGCAATCGATCGACTGGTCCAGCCATCTCGCCAGTCGCGCCACGCTGGCGGTGGACGCGCACACCACGCTGAGCAAGCTCACCCACAGCCAGTACCTGGCGCAGCGGGTGAAGGACGCGGTGGTCGACCAGTTCCGCCAGCGCGACGGCGAGCGTCCCAGCGTGGATACCGACGAGCCGGACGTGCGCATCAATGTGCGCCTGCGCCGCGATCGCGCCACGCTGTCGCTGGATCTTTCCGGCAGCCCGCTGCACCGCCGCGGCTGGCGTGAGCTGCAGGGCGAGGCGCCGCTGAAGGAAAACCTCGCCGCCGCGATGCTGCTGCGCGCCGGCTGGCCACAGATCTACGCCGAGGGCGGCGCATTGCTCGACCCGATGTGCGGCTCCGGAACGCTGCTGGTGGAAGGCGCCTGGATGGCCGCCGACGTGGCGCCGGGCCTGCACCGCGAGTACTTCGGCTTTCTCGGCTGGGCGCAGCACGACATTTCGCTGTGGAAGCGCCTGCACGAGGAGGCCACCCAGCGCGCCGAGGCCGGTCTGCGCGCGCTGCGCCCGTGCTTCTTCGGTTCCGACTCGGACCCGCGCATGGTGCAGACCGCCAAGCGCAACGCGCAGGAGGCGGGCGTGGCCGGCTTCTTCACGCTGGATCGGCACGACGCGCTGCACGTGGCGCCGCCGCCGGGCGTGCAGCGCGGTCTGGTGATCACCAACCCGCCCTACGGCGAGCGCCTGGGCGAGCGCGAGCAGATGCCGCCGCTGTACCGCGCGCTGGGCGAGATGCTGCGCGCGCGCTTCACCGGCTGGCGCGCCGCGGTGCTGGCCGGCGACGTGGAGCTGGGCCGCGCCATGCCGCTGCGCGCGGAGAAGAAGTACACGCTCTACAACGGCGCGCTGGAAACCGTGCTGCTGATCTTCGAGCTGCACGCCCGCGAGGCGATGCCGCACGAATCCAAGCCGCTGTCGCCCGGCGCGCAGATGCTGAAGAACCGGCTGGAGAAAAACCTCAAGCACCTGCGCAAGCGGCTGCAGCGCGAAGGCATCCACTGCTGGCGCGCCTACGACCAGGACCTGCCCGAGTACGCTGCCGCGATTGACGTCTACGCCAATGCGGCGGGCGACACGTGGCTGCATATCCAGGAATACCGCGCGCCGGTGGAGATCCCGGTGGAAACGGCGCGCACGCGCATGCGCGAGATCACCCGCGTGGCGGGCGAGGTGTTCGGCCTGCCGCGCGAGCGCATCGCGCTGAAGACCCGCGAGCGCGGCAAGGGCGGGTCGAAGTACGGCCAGTTCGACCAGCGCGGTGAGTTCGTCGAAGTGGAAGAGGGCGGGCTGAAGTTCCTGGTCAACCTCACCGACTACCTCGACACCGGTCTGTTCCTCGACCACCGGCTGGTGCGCGCGCGGCTGCGCGAGCTGGCCAAGGGCCGGCGCTTCCTCAACCTGTTCGCCTACACCGCCACCGCCAGCGTCTATGCGGCGGCCAGTGGCGCGCGCGACACCACCAGCGTGGACCTCTCGGCCACGTACCTGGACTGGGCCTCGCGCAACCTCGCGCTGAACGGCTTCACCGGCAGCACGCACAAGCTGATCCAGGCCGATGCGCTGGAGTTCCTGCGCGGCGAGCGCGATCGCTACGGGGTGATCTACGTCGATCCACCGACGTTCTCCAACTCCAAGCGCGCCGAGGATTTCGACGTGCAGCGCGACCACGTCGCCCTGCTCAACGCCTGCGGCGACCGGCTGGCAAACGACGGGGTGATCGTGTTCTCCAACAATTTCCGCCGCTTCGCGCTGGATCGCGCGGCGCTGGAGGAGCGCTTCACCATCGAGGACTGGACCGCCCCCAGCATCCCGTTCGATTTCGGCCGCCGCACCGACATCCACGGCTGCTGGCTGCTGCGGCCGCACGCGGTGGAGGGCGGGGCGAACCCGTGGGATACCGCACGCATCAAGCGTCGGTGAGGTTTCAGTGCACATTAAGTCGACGAAGCCGAGCATGCATCGGGCATAGACGGAGGAAAGTCATGACTCGCATCAACGGCAAGATCCGCGGCGCGGCACTCGGCGTGATGGTGGCCTCGGCCCTGGCACTTCCGCTCAGCGCCACGGCCGGCGGCTGGGGCCGCCACGGCGGCGGTTACCACGGCGGCTATCACGGCTATCACGGCGGCTACCGCGGTCATCACGGTGGCTATCACGGCGGCTACGGCCACGGCGGCTATTACCGCGGCGGCCACTGGAGCGGCGGCCGCTGGATCGCGGGCGCGGTGGTGGCCGGCGCAGTCATCGGCCTGGTCGATGCGGCGGTCAATCCCGCGCCGGTCTACTACGAGCGACCGGTCGTCTACAGCCGCCCGCGCACCGTCATCTACGAAGAGCGGCCGGTGGTCGAGCGTCGTGTGGTGGAAACCCGCACCGTGGTCTACGACGACGGTTATCCGACCCGCTACGTCCGCGACGACGGTTACGACGACTGACGCGTCCTCGCGCATCGCGCATGCAAGGTTGAACCAAAAAGCCCGGCTAACGCCGGGCTTTTTTTATGCTCTGCGGAACCGGGGCTGTGCACCGCTCAGGGTTGCGCCGGAGGCAATTCGGCGGCATTGCCGTGGCGCCGTGCCTGGACCGACAGTTGCTCGAACGCGCCCTTGTCGATCATCTGCACCGACGCGATGGCGCACGGCGGCTGTTGTACCGACGACACGGTCTCGCCTACCTCGCCGCAGATGCGCCCGGCGCTGATCGCCTGGTTGGCCTCGTTCGGGTGGAAGAACAGTCCAGGTGGCCCCAGCAGCAGCCGCGGACAGTCGTGGGTGAGGTTGACGCGGTAGCGCTTGGGGCCGGTGCGCACGGTCGCCGTGCGTGCATCGACGATGTGCCACTCGTTGATCTGATCGATACGGATGCAGTCGCCGATCGGCTTGATCGGCGTGCGTGCCTGTGGGCCGTCGGCAGCAATCGCGTGGGCGCTGATCAGGGCCAGACAGAGGAAGGAGCCGAGTACTTTCATGCAGGGGCCTCACATGTCGGGTGGGTGGTCGGCAGTCGCCGCAGGGGGTGTCTGTGACGCCTGACAACTATCCGCCATCGCCGTATCACAGGATCTGAACGTTGCCTGCGGCACCATCGCGGCCTCACGATTTCGATCTCGGCAACCCCGTGACCAAGCGCCCCGGCCGCCCGACAAACCGCTTCCGTCATCGCAGGGTGACCCCATGACGCAAGCGTCCCTGGCCCGCGCAGGCGAGCTCCAGCAGCGCTTTCTCCACGTCCGCCAGGCCACCGTCGCGCTCAGTGCGCCGCTCAGCGCCGAGGACCTGATGGTGCAGTCGATGCCCGACGCCAGTCCGGGCAAGTGGCACCTCGCGCACACCACGTGGTTCTTCGAGCACTTCGTGCTGGGGCGACGTCCCGGCCACCGCCCGCGCCATCCCGAGTGGCTGGTGCTGCTCAACTCGTACTACCAGTCGGTCGGGCCGATGCACGCGCGCCCGCAGCGTGGATTGCTGTCGCGCCCGACGCTGGCGCAGGTGCTCGATTACCGGCGTTACGTGGACGACGCGGTGAGCGAATGGCTGGGCAGCAGCGACGACCCGGAGCTGGCAAGCCTGGTGGAGCTCGGCATCAATCACGAGCAGCAGCATCAGGAGCTTCTGCTCACCGATATCAAGCATGCGCTGTGGTGCAACCCGATGCGGCCGGCCTATGCCGAGAAGGCGCCTGCGCCCTCGACCGAGGCCGCCGTGGCCATGCGTTTCGTGACCGGCGCCGAGGGCGTGGTGGAGGTCGGCCACGACGGCGACGGTTTCGCGTTCGACAACGAAACGCCTCGCCATCGCACGCTGCTGCAGCCGCACGCGCTGGCCAATCGCCTGGTGACCAACGCCGAGTACCGCGCCTTCGTGCATGACGGCGGCTATCGCGAAGCCGGCCTGTGGCTGTCCGACGGCTGGGCTACGGTGCAGGCCGAAGCGTGGCAGCACCCGCTGTACTGGGATGACGCGCTGGCAACTGAGTTCACCCTGGCCGGCGTGCGGCCGATCGACCCGGACGCGCCGGTTTGCCATCTGAGCTATTTCGAGGCCGATGCTTTCGCGCGCTGGGCCGGTGCCCGCCTGCCGACCGAGGCCGAATGGGAAACCGCCGCGCGCGGGCTGCCCCTGCGTGGCAACCTGCAGGAGCGCGGGCGATTGCAGCCGCAGGCGGCCACGGCCGGCGAGGGCCTGCTGCAGATGTACGGCGACGTGTGGGAATGGACCGGCTCGCCGTACGTGAGCTATCCGGGCTTCAAGCCGCTGCCCGGCTCGCTGGGCGAGTACAACGGCAAGTTCATGAACGGCCAGTGGGTGCTGCGTGGCGGCTCGTGTGTCACGCCGTGCGACCACCTTCGCGCAAGCTACCGCAACTTCTTTCCACCACATGCCCGCTGGCAGTTCGCAGGGATTCGACTGGGACACGATCGATGAATTCACAAGTAGCCGACCTGCGCGACGACGACCGCCGTCCGCCGGACAACCTGGTGCTGGAGATCGTCCAGCGCGGCCTGCGTGCCAGCCCCAAGCGGCTGCCCTCGTGGCTGTTCTACGACGAGCGCGGTTCGCAGCTGTTCGAGCAGATCTGCGAGCAGCCGGAGTATTACCTCACCCGCTGCGAGATCGCCCTGATGCAGTCGCTGGGCGCGCAGATCGCGCAGTCGCTGGGGCCGGACGTGCGTCTGGTGGAGTACGGCAGCGGCCATGCGATCAAGACCGACATCCTGCTGCAGCACCTGGACGCCCCGGTGGCCTACGTGCCGGTGGAGATTTCCCCCGAGCCGCTGCGCCTGAGCGTGCAGCGGCTGGCGGAGCGTTTTCCGCACGTGCCAATGCAGCCGCTGTGCGCGGACTTCACCAAGGCGCTGCGGCTGCCGATCTCGCCGCGTGCCGCGCGCCGCACGGTGATCTATTTTCCCGGCTCCACCATCGGCAACTTCGACGCCGCCGAAGCCGCCACCCTGCTGCGCAAGATGCGCAGCGAAATGGGCGAGCGCGGCGGGCTGCTGATCGGCGTGGACCTGAAGAAAGACCCCGCTTTGCTCGAGGCTGCCTACAACGACGCAGCCGGGGTCACGGCCGAGTTCACGCTCAACATGCTCGCCCACGTGAACCACGCCACGGGAAGCCAGTTCAACCTGGCGCAGTTCCGCCATCGCGCGCGCTACAACCCGATGGCCGGTCGCATCGAAACGCACATCGTCAGCACCGCCGAGCAGAGCGTGAGCGTGGGCCGGCAGCTGGTGCGCTTTCGCGATGGCGAGGCGATGCAGGTGGAATACAGCTGCAAGTATTCGGTCGAAGATTTCGCCGCCCTGGCCCGTCGCGCGGGGCTGGAAGTACGCGACGTGTGGCTCGATCCTGAGCGCATGTTCAGCGTGCAGTATCTGGTGCGCGCCGGCGCAGCCGGCTGACACGCCCGCAGCGTGCTCCGGCAAGGCCGGGGCACGCTGTGTGGCGCATCGGGAGCGGCGCGAGCGGCGCCGCTCGCCGCTGGAAACCAACGCGGTTCCCGCCGACTCCGCCCCATGATGTCCCTTGGCAGCTCGCGCCGGATGGCCATCGGCGCCGGCTCCGGACGAAATCACCCGCCTGCAACCCCACGCCGCATGTCCCCGATCCGGCGGCGATGCCACACTCGCCCGTCTTTTGCAGGCGACTGGCATGACCGGAACCACTAATCCCCGTATCGCCGTCATCGGTGCCGGCATGGCGGGCCTCGCATGTGCGCACGCGCTGCGCCAGCGCGGCCTGTCGCCGGTGGTGTTCGAGAAGAGCCGTGGCATCGGCGGCCGACTGGCCACGCGCCGTACCGAGCACGGAGATGGCTACGATCACGGCGCGCAGTTCGTCACGGCGCGCGAGGCAGGCTTCACCGCGCTGCTGGAAACCCTGCAGCACGCGGGCGCCGCTGCCACGTGGTCGCCGCGGTTGCCGGCGCAGGCGCCGCGCCCCACGCACGCCTGGTGGATCGGTACCGCGGGCATGAGTTCACTGGTCAGGCCGCTGTCGGCATCGCTGGATATCCGCCTGCGCACCACCGTGAGCGCGCTGCAACGCCAAGCCGGCCGATGGGAGCTGCAGCTTGCCGAGCAGTCGGTGGAAACGTTCGACGCCGTGGTCATCACGACGCCCGCACCGCAGGCGCAGGCGTTGCTGGCGGGAGCATCCCGGCTGGCCGATGCGCTCGAATCTGTCGCCATCGCAGCGTGCTGGGCCGTCATGCTGGGTTTCGATGCGCCCTGGGCGGTGCCCTTCGACGCGGCACGCTTCGACACCGGCGCGATCGCCTGGATCGCCCGCCAGTCCAGCCGCGACGGCTTGCCGGGCCAGGGCGATCGGTGGCTGCTCCACGCTGCGCCGGACTGGAGCACCGCGCATCTGGAGCACACGCCGGAGGAGGTGCTGGTGCTTCTGCAATCGGCGCTGGCAACCCAGACCCGAGTCGCCTTGCCGCCGCTGTCGTTCGCCCAGGCGCACCGCTGGCGCTACGCGATGACTACCCGACCGCTCGGCCAGCCGATGCTGGCCGAACCGTCCGAACGCATGTGGGTGGGCGGGGACTGGTGCCTGGGCGCGCGCGTGGAGAACGCGTGCCAGAGCGGCCTGGCGATTGCGGACGCGGTCGCTGCCAGCCTGTAGCCGCAGGCCGCAGCGTCCGCGACGGCGTCAGCCGGGCCGGCGTGCGCCGAGCAGGATCAGCACTTCCTGCGCACTGCGGATGCGCTCGGTGGCGCCGGGCAGGTCCAGCGTGATCTTCAGCTTGTCCTGGCCGTCCAGCTTGTAGACGCGTGGCAGGCTCTGGATCAGCTTGATGATCAGCAGCGGATCGACCTCGGGATTCTCGCGGAACAGGATGCGCCCGCCGTTGGGGCCGAAGTCCAGCTTGCGGATGCCCAGCGGCGTGGCCATCAGCTTGAGCGTGGCCACCGCGAACAGGGTCTTGGTCGGCTCCGGCAGCAGCCCGAAACGGTCGATCATCTCCACCTGCAGGTCGCGCAGGTGCTCGTCGCTCTTGGCGCTGGCGATGCGCTTGTACAGCGTCAGGCGCGCATGCACGTCGGGCAGGTAGTCGTCCGGAATCAGTGCCGGCAGGTGCAGCTCCACCTCGGTCTCGTGCTCGGAGCTCAAGTCGAAGTCCGGCACCTTGCCGCTCTTCAGCGCGCGCACGGCGCGGTCCAGCAGCTCGGTGTACAGGCCGAAGCCGATCTCCTGGATCTGGCCGGACTGCTCGTCGCCCAGCAGCTCGCCCGCACCGCGGATTTCCAGGTCGTGGGTGGCCAGGGTGAAGCCGGCGCCGAGCTCCTCCAGCGAGGCCAGCGCTTCCAGGCGCTTCTCGGCATCGGCGGTCATCGACTTGCGGTCCGGCACCACCAGGTAGGCATAGGCGCGGTGGTGCGAGCGGCCGACACGGCCGCGCAGCTGGTGCAGCTGGGCCAGGCCGAAGCGGTCGGCGCGGTTGATGATGATGGTGTTGGCCGTCGGGATGTCGATGCCGGTCTCGATGATCGTGGTGCACACCAGCACGTTGAAGCGCTGGCGATGGAAGTCCGCCATCACGCTTTCCAGTTCGCGCTCGGGCATCTGGCCGTGGGCGATGCCGATGCGCGCCTCGGGTATCAGCTCTTCGAGTTCGCGCCGGGTGCGCTCGATCGAGTCCACCTCGTTGTGCAGGAAGTACACCTGGCCGCCGCGCGAGAGTTCGCGCTGGAACGCCTCGCGGATGGTCGCCGGATCCCACGCCGCCACGAACGTGCGCACGGCCATGCGGTGCGCGGGCGGGGTGGTGATCAGCGACAGGTCGCGCAGGCCGGCCATCGCCATGTTGAGCGTGCGCGGGATCGGCGTGGCGGTCATGGTCAGGAGGTCGACCTCGGCGCGCAGCTTCTTCAGCTGCTCCTTCTGGCGCACGCCGAAGCGCTGCTCCTCGTCGACCACCACCAGGCCCAGGTTCTTGAACTTGATGTCCGGCTGCAGCAGCTTGTGCGTGCCCACGATCACGTCAATCTCGCCCGCTTCGAGCTTCTTCAGCGCCGCGTTGACGTCCTTGCTGGAGCGAAAGCGCGAGAGCACGTCCACCTTCACCGGCCAGTCGGCAAAGCGGTCGGCGAAGTTGCGGTAGTGCTGCTGGGCGAGCAGGGTAGTCGGCACCAGCACGGCGACCTGTTTGCCCGCGGTGGCGGCGGCGAAGGCGGCACGCAGGGCCACCTCGGTCTTGCCGAAACCGACGTCGCCGCAGATCACCCGGTCCATCGCGCGCGGTGCGGCCAGGTCGCCCAGCACCGCGTCGATCGCCTGCTCCTGATCGGGGGTTTCCTCGAACGGGAAGCTGGCACCGAATTCCTCCACCATCTGCCGGTCGATCGCCAGCGACTGGCCGCCGCGCGCCTCGCGCTGGGCGTAGATCGCCAGCAGCTCGGCGGCCACGTCGCGCACTTTCTCCGCGGCCTTCTTGCGCGCACGCTCCCAGGCGTCGCCGCCCAGCGAATGCAGCGGCGCCAGCTCCGGCGCGGTGCCGGAGTAGCGGCTGACCAGGCCCAGCTGCGCCACCGGCACGTAGAGCTTGTCGCCCTTGGCGTACTCGATGATCAGGAACTCGCCCTGCATGCCGCCGAGCTCCATCGACTCCAGGCCCTGATAGCGGCCCACGCCGTGGTCCACGTGCACGATCGGCGAGCCCACCGACAGCTCGGTGAGGTCGCGGATGATGGTGTCCGGATCGCGCGCCTGGCCGCGCCGGCGCTTGCGCTCGCTGCGCACGCGCTCGCCGAACAGCTCGCGCTCGGTCAGCACGGCCAGGGCCGGCTTGGCCAGCGCGAAGCCCTGCTCGAGCGGAGCCACGGTGATGGCGAAGCGCGTGGCGTCGGCGGCGACAAACGCCGGCCAGCTGTCGATCGCCTCGGGCTTCATCCCGGCGCCGGCCAGCTGCTCGGCCAGTGATTCGCGCCGGCCGGCCGAATCGGCGGCGATCAGCACGCGGCCTTTGTAGCTGGCCAGAAAATGCCTGAGCGAGGTGCCCGGTTCCTCGCCCTTGCGGTTCAGCGGCACCTCCGGTGCCGGCTGGGTCCCGCTGTCCACGCTGTGCTCGTGGCCTGTCGGCACGATCTCCACACGCAGGCGCTTGTTCCACTGCTCGCGCAGCTGCTCGGGCGACAGGTACAGCTCCGCCGGCGGCAGCACCGGGCGCTCAATGTCGTGGGCGCGCTGGTCGTAGCGCTCGGAGGTCTGCGCCCAGAACTGGTCCGAGGCTTCGCCGGCGCCTTCGCCCAGCACGAACAGGGCGTCGTCGGCGAGGTAATCGAACAGCGTGGCGGTCTGTTCGAAGAACAGCGGCAGGTAGTACTCGATGCCGCCGGGTGTCACGCCCTCCTTGATGTCCTGGTAGAGCGGGCAGCGGCGCACGTCGATCGGGAAGCGCTCGCGCAGCCGCACGCGGAAGTTCTTGGCCGCGTCGTCGGTCGAGGGAAACTCGCGCCCGGGCAGCAGTTCCACCTTCTCCACCGGCTGCTGCGATCGCTGGGTTTCCGGATCGAAGCTGCGGATCGACTCCACCTCGTCGTCGAACAGCTCGATGCGGTAGGGCTCGGCCGCACCCATCGGAAAGATGTCGATCAGCGCGCCGCGCACGGCGAAGTCGCCCGCTTCGGCGACCTGCGGCACGTAGCGGTAGCCGGCCGATTCCAGCCGGCGCTGTTCGGCCAGCAGGTCCAGCTTCTGGCCCTTGGCCAGCATCAGGCCGGCGCCGGTGATGTGGCTGCGCGGGGCGATCCGCTGCATCAGCGTGGCCACCGGCACTACCAGCACGCCGCGGGTCACCGAGGGCAGCCGGTACAGCGTGGCGATGCGCTGGGAGACGATGTCCGAGTGCGGGCTGAAGATGTCGTAGGGCAGCGTTTCCCAGTCCGGGAAATGCAGCACCGGCAGGTTGCCGGCAAACAGGCGCAGTTCGTCTTCCAGTGCGGAGGCACGCTGGGTGTCGCGGGTCACCGCCACCAGCAGGCCGCTGTGCGAGCGCGCCGCCTCGGCGATCAGCAGTGCCCGGGCGGAGCCGTGCGGCGGCGTCCAGTAGCGGCGCTGGCGGGGCGTGGTGGGCAGCGGGGGATGGGCGATCGGGGTGCTGGAAGCGGGCATGGACTGGCGCAGGGCTCGTCGACGCGCGGGAGGCGCGGGTAAAGCGTCCAAGTGTACCGCGGGCACCGTCACCGGCTGGCGGCGGCACTGTCGCAGCGACCAGCGGGCAGGCTGCGTCCGCAGGCCGCGTCGGCGACCGGAGGCGGCGTTGCCCCGCAGCCAGCGCCGCGGTTACAGCTTCAGCGAGATCTGGGCGGTGCCGGGTTCGTCGGTGGCGGCGCGACGCTGGAAGCCCAGTTCGCGGCAAAGCTCGAGCATGGGGCGGTTCTCCATCAGCACGTAGCCCCAGATCTCGTGCAGGCCACGGCGCCGGCAGTCGTCCACCAAGCGCTGCATCAACAGGGCGCCGAGGCCCAGTCGTGCCCAGTCGTGCTCCACCAGCACGGAAAACTCGGCGCTGTTGGCCGCCTCGTCCACATAGATGCGGCCCACGCCGCGCATCTCGTGCGGCTCGACCGTGGTGTCCATCAGCACCAGCGCGGTTTCCAGCGCGGGGCGGATCTGGCACAGGCGCTGCGCCATCGGCTCGGGCAGCTCGGACATCGAGTGCAGGAACCGGCGACGGATGTCCTCCGGCGAGAGCCGCGCGAAACAACGCTGCAGCGCGGCCACGTCGGTCGGCTCGATGCTGCGCAGGAGCAGGCCGCGGCCGTCGCGGGTGCTGACCCGCTCGCCCGCATCGTCCACCGGGCCGCGATCAGCGGCAGGCAGCGGCCGGGGCGCGAAACGATCGCTGCTGCGCGGCGGGATCGGGCGGTGCGTGACGAGCGGATCGGGGAGGGGAGCAAGCATGGCGTTCATTCCCATACTCTAGCGTATCTACCGCACTGCAACATTAACAGCCTGAGCCATTGCCAACCCGTCCCGGCTGTTCGTGCCGCGCTGCGGCAATCTGCCCGCTCGCAGCGCATGGCATCATCGCCGCTTCCCCGCCGCCCATCGAAGGAGCACCCATGGCGCAGACGCTCGGCCTGGTCACCCTGCTGGTAAACGACTACGACGAAGCGATCGACTGGTTCACCCGCATCGCCGGTTTCTGCCTGCGGGAGGATACGCCGCAGGGCAGTGGCAAGCGCTGGGTAGTGGTCACCCCACCGGGCAGCGACGGTGCCGGCCTGCTGCTGGCGCGGGCTGTCGGTGCGGAACAAGCGGCCGCGGTTGGACGCCAGGGCGGCGGGCGCGTGCTGTTGTTCCTGCATACCGACGACTTCCATGCCGACCATGCGCGGATGGTGCAGGCGGGCGTGCGCTTCCGTGAAGCGCCGCGCGAGGAGCCCTACGCCACCGTGGCGGTATTCGAGGACCTGTACGGCAACCCGTGGGACCTGCTCCAGCCGAAGTGATCTCGCTGCGTCAGTCGGTGAGGTCGGGCTCGAAGAAGCTCCAGCGGATGTCTTCGAACTCGGCCTTCATCGCCGCCTCGACCGTGTTGATCGCTTCGATCAGGCCACGGTCGGAGCTGGTCGGTTCCATCCTGGCCTTCACCGCCACCATCACGTCCGGGCCCATCTGCAGGGTGATGAGGTTGAGCACATCGGCCACCTCCGGCCGGCTCTTGAGAAACGTGAGCAGCTCGGCGCGGCGACGTGGCTCCACGCCCTGGCCGATCAGCAGCGCCTTCACCTCCACCGCCAGCAGCACGGCGACCACCAGCAGCAGCACGCCAATGGCGAGCGTGCCGATGGCGTCGTACATCAGATTGCCGGTGAGCATGGTCGCGCCGATCGCCAGCGCCGCCAGGCACAGGCCGAGCAGGGCGGCGAGGTCTTCGCCGAAGATCACCAGCAGCTCGCTGGAGCGCGTCTGGCGGAACCACGTCCACAGCGGCTGGTCGCCGCGGGCCTTGTTCACCTCCTGCATGCAGCCGCGCATCGAGATGCCCTCGGCGACGATGCCGAACACCAGCACGCCCAGCGCCAGCCACGGCCACTTGAGCGGCTCCGGGTGGCCAAGCTTGTGCACGCCCTCGTAGACCGAAAACATGCCGCCCACGCTGAACAGCAGGATCGCGACGAGGAACGACCAGAAGTACATCGCGCGGCCCCAGCCGAGCGGGAATTCATCGGAGGGAGGCCGCTTGGTCTGCCGGATGCCCAGCAGCAGCAGGCCCTGGTTGCCGCAGTCGGCCAGCGAATGCACCGCCTCGGCAAGCATGGCGCCGGAGCCGGTCATCAACGCGGCGACCAGCTTGGCAAGGAAGATCGCAAAGTTCGCGCCGAGCGCGAGGAAGATCGCCTTCAGCGAATTGGCGTGGCCGGACATGCGCGGTGTTCCATCACGGATCGGGCCGCACAGTGTAGTGGCGTCGCAGCTCCTTGCGACCGGCCGCGCTTCAGCGGATGCCCACGCCAAGGCCCACGCCGAAGTGCACGTTGCTGTGGCCCGATCGCATTTCCTCGGCGGTCCACGCGTGCGCCTGGTCGACCTGGACCAGCGGGAACACGTAGTCGGCCGCGCCGACCCGGCCGGCGCGGCTGCCGTCGAGCTTGCCGCTGACGGTGATCAGCGCGCCATCGGGGTAGGCCATCGGCTCGACGAAGCCCTTGATCACCGCGATGAAACGGCCGTTGCCGGAGTCGCTCACCTTCGGCCGCTGCGACTTGTCCAGCGGATACGCGAGCACCTCGATCTCGCTGTGGTCGGCGAGGTTGTTGACCGCCACAACGCGGCCGCCCCAGATCACGCTGCCGTTGGCAAAGCGCTCCGGACTGCGCGCCACCTCGAACGGCACCGCCGCCACGGCGTCGGTGCTGGGCTTGTAGATGGGCGCCGGGGCGCAGGCGGCGAGCGCGAGCATGGCGGCGGGGGCGAGCAACGGGGCGAGGAAGCGGACAGGGCGCATGGCAGAACTCCTGGGCGACGCGGCATGGCAGGGCGGCGCGAGCACGATTACCAACATCCTGATCGCTCGGCCGTGAAGGCCGCAGCGGCCTGCCGGGAGCGCAGGTTAGCGCGGTCGGGGTGAACGCGGTGGTGCCCGGCGTGCGGCAGGGGCGGCGGTAGCCGGCTCGGCGCTGTCGTTGGCCAGCCACTCCAGCTTCCATTCCGCCGGCCGGCCCTGGCCGAGCAGGCGTGCCAGGGCGCGGAGCGGCTCGCGCAGGGTCGCGTCGAGATTCCACGGGGCGTTCAGCACCACCATCCCCGAGCCGTTGAGCCGCAGCGGCGAGTCGTCCGGATGCACCAGCAGCTCCGCCCGCAGCACGCGCCGCGCGATGCCGTGCTGCAGCCCGCGCAGGAACGGCTGCACCTGGCTGCGCTGCTTGATCGGATACCACACCGCGTACATGCCCGTGGGCCAGCGCTCGATGGCGCCCTTGAGCGCCTGCTCGATCAGCCGGTACTCCGCTTCCTGCGCCTCGTACGGCGGGTCGATCAGCACCAGGCCGCGTTTTTCCTTCGGCGGCACCAGCGCCTTGAGCGCCTCGTAGCCGTTGCGGTGGTGCACGTGCACGCGGGCATCGTGATGAAACAGCTCGCGCAGTCGCGCGGCTTCCTCCGGATGCAGTTCGCACAACTGTGCGCTGTCGATCCCGCGCAGCGCGCGGGCCACCTGCAGCGGCGAGCCGGGGTAGAGCTTCAGGCCGTCCTCGTTGCCGGGCAGCGCGAGGATCGCATCGAGCCAGCGCCGCAGCAGCGGTGGCAGCGCGGAGGAGCTCGCGTCCGATGCGCCCAGGTCGGGAAACAGCAGCCGGTGGATGCCTTCCTTGTATTCGCCGGTCTTGCCCGCCTCGCGCCCGTCCAGCGCGTAGCAGCCGCTGCCGGCGTGGGTGTCGATGAACGCGAACGGCGTGGGCTTGGCCTGCAGCGCCTCGATCAGCGCCAGCAGCACGGTGTGCTTGAGTACGTCGGCGAAGTTGCCGGCGTGAAAGGCGTGGCGATAGTTCATGGCGGTCACGGCAGGCGGGGCCGGCCAGTATAGGGGAGCCGCCGCGGCGGCCCCGCGGCGGTCACTCCACCACGTTGTGGCTTTCGGCCGTGCCCAGCAACTCCGGCGCGGTGGCCTCGCCTTCGTGCCGGTGCAGCAGCGGATGGATGAACACCGCGCCGATGATCACCACCACGCCCACGTAGAACCACGCGTGCAGTTCGCGCTGCTCGCCCAGCAGCACGATCGCCAGCACGATCGAATAGACCGGCTCCAGGTTGGTCACCATCTGGATGCCGAACGCGCTCAGGTGCCGCAGCGCCACCAGCGCCAGCGCGAACGGCAGCAGCGTGCAGCCGAAGCTCAGCGCCAGCAGCATCCAGGTGTCGTGCAGGCTCGGCAGCATGAAGGCGCTGCCGGCATGCGGCATCAGTGGCGCCAGCGCGGTCAGGAACAGCGTGCCGGTGCCCAGCTCCAGGCAGGTGACGGTGAGCGGATCGCCGTGATCCACCAGCCGCTTGTTGAATGCCCCGAACAGCGCCACGAACAGCGCCGACAGCGCGCCCACCGCAATGCCGATACGCATGCCGTGCGGCACGCCGCCCACCACCATCGCCACGCCCGGCACCACCGCCACCGCAATCAGCAGCTCGCGGGTGTCGAACCGGCGCCGGGCGATCCACGGTTCGATGAAAGACAGGAACACCGGCCCCAGCGCAATGCAGGTGGCGCCCACCGAGGCATTGGAGAGCTTGATCGCGGCATAGAAGGTCAACCAGTGCAGCGACACCAACACGCCGATGCCCGCATAGGCCCAGCGCAACCGCGCCGGCATGGCGAGCAGCCCGCGCCAGACCCGCGGCACCAGCAGCAGCGCCACCGCCACCAGCAGCATCCGCCACCACACCAGCGGCAGCGCGGGCAGGGTGATCAGCTTGCCGAGGATCGCCGTGAACCCCCACAGCAGCACGCAGAAGTGGATCTGCAGACGGGCCTTGCTGATCGGTGCCATGACAGGGGATCGGAGCGGAGAAGGGCGCCATTCTAGCGGCGCCTCCGGCTATTTCCCGGCGTGCGTCGGCTCCGGCTTGCCCTCGCTGCGCAGCTTGCCCAGCACCGTGCGGCAGGTGTTGCCCGACTCGTCGTGATCGGGCGACACCAGCGCCAGCAGCGCTGCCGCCGGTGCGGCCACCGCGCCCAGCGCCACCGCACCGGCGGCACGCAATGCCAGCGGCCCGGCATGCACGCCCACGTCGGGGTTCTTCAGCGTGCCGCGCACGTACAGCGGCGAGCGCAGCGACAGGATGCGCAGACCCTTGGTCTGCGGCTTTACGTCGAGATCAAGCTTCTCCGTGCCCAGGTCGACGGTGCCGTCCACGGTGATCCGCGCATCGGTGGTGTCGAACACGAACAGCTGGGTGGAGAACACGCCGTCTTTGGCCGCAAAGTCGCTGGCGGCGCAGTTGATCTGCACGGTCTTGTCGCCGAACAGTTTGCGGATGACGACATTGCCGAGGTTGAGGCCGGCCGTTTCCAGCAGCGTCTTGCTGATCGCGCCGTCGTTCATCAGCAGCTTCAGCTCGCCGTCGGCGCTGCCGAGCAGTGCGGCCACCGAGTTGCCGCTCGCGTCCAGGTCGGTGTCGCCGTTGATCTCGCCGAGGCTGGTGCGCATCGGCTCGAAGGTGGGGAACATCTTCTTCAGCTGCAGGTGTCGCGCGTGCAGCTGGATCGATCCGCGCATCGGCTCGCGGCTGCCGTCCAGGCGCAGCGCTCCGCGCACGTGGCCGTCGGCCAGGCCGAACTGCAGCGGGTCCAGGTGCAGCAGGCCGTCGTCCATGGTCACGTGGGTGTCGAGCGAGTCGATCGGCAGCGCCTTGACGTGCGCGATGTGCGCCGCCTTGAAGCTCACGTCGGCATCCATGGCCTTCCAGCGATCCGTGCGGAACGGTTCGACCGGCAGGACCTGGCCCGGTGGTGGCGCGGGGCCGTCGTCCTGCGCGGTCTTGTCGTCATCGCCATGGACGCCGATCAGCGGTGCCAGGTCGCCGAACTCCAGCCGCTGCGAGTGCAGGTTGCCGCTGAGCTTGGGGCGTGCGCTGCCGGTGACGAACAGCAGGTCACCGTACAGGTCGCTGTCGCCCACGCGGCCGTGAAAGTCGCGATAGCTGAAGCGGTTCGCGTCCTTGTCCAGCGTCGCCTGCAGGCGGCCGCCGGTGGCATACGGGCGGGTGTCCGGCAGGGTTACCCCGATCAGCGGATAAAGCCTGGCCATGCTGGAGCCGGCGAACCACAGGCGCAGGTCCAGCGCGCCCAGGTGCAGCGGATCGGTGAGTGTGCCAACCAGCCCGATGTGGGTGTCGCCGACCCGCACCCGCGCCTGCACCGGGAACGGCTCGTTGTCGCGCTGCAGTGCGAGCACGGCGCCGATGCGACCGGTACCGTCCACCGGCACGCCCTGATAGCTGCCGCTGGCTTTCCACTGGAACTGGTAGCGCGTGTCGCGGGCAGCGACGCGCGTGCGGTCGGGTTCGACACGGCCGGTGGATGCCGCTTTCGCCGGCTGCGCCTGCGCGTCGTCGCCGTCGCCCCCGCGGGCCACGGCCTTGCCGGCCGCGGCGCCGGCGCTCTTGCGCGCCTGTGCCCGGGCGTCCTGTTCGGTGGCGGCGACCATCTGCGCGTAGGGAATGGCCTGCTGCAGCGGCGTGATCGCGATCGTCACATCCGCCTTGCGCGGGGCGTCGTCGTAGCGGATCCGGCCGCGGTCGAAGCCGATGTCGCCCAGCTGCAGCGACCAGCGCGATGGCGTATCGCCCTTGCCCACGGTGAAGGTCCAGTTGTTGCGGGTGGGCCGATCCCGCTCCAGGTTCACGCTCGGCTGCACCAGCTGAAACGAGGGCACCACGATGCGGTGTGCCAGCAGCGGCAGCGGCGACAGCCGGAAGCGCAGCGCGTCCAGGTGGGCGAACCGCGGTGCCTCGGCCCAGTCCGGGTTGGCCACCACGATGTCGCGCGCCGTGAACTGCGGCCACGGCAGTACGGCGGCGAGGCCATGGCCCGTGTGGTCAGTTGTCCACGCCACGGAGAGATCACCGCGGATGGCGAAGGAGCGGCCGATCGCCTGGCTGACCTTGTCGTTGATGAACGGCTTGATCCGGTTCCAGTCGAAGAAGATCACCACCAGCACCAGCAGCGTGACCAGCGCGAGCAGCACGCCGCCGATCCAGGTCGCGATTTTCCCGCTGCGTTTCATCCATTTCCTCCGGCCATTGACGGTGTGGCACCGCCGTGGGGGCGAGCGCTCCGTACCGGCATACCCGCCGGGGCGGCAAGATTCCGTGCTCGCCGCGTGTTTGCCGCAGCGGCGATTCATCGCCGCCGGGCGCGGCGTGGGCTCACGGCGTCGCCGCGGCCTTCCAGTAGCCGGTGGCCTTGACGTGCTCTTTCGGCACGCCCTGATCGGCCAGGGCCTCGCGCATGCGGCGCGCGCGCTCGGACTCGGCCGCGATCCAGTAGAACGTATCGCCCGGCGGCGGCGTCCAGGCGGCGAGCGCGTCCTCCAGCAAGGTGCTTTCGGCCGGCGCCACGCCGCTGCGCTCGAGCCAGGTCAGCGCGAACTCGGTGCGCGAGGTGAGCGGCTGGCGTTCGTAGCGGTCGGCGATCTCCACGAACACCCAGGCCGAGGTGCCGGCGGGCATCTCGTCCAGTCGGCGGGCGATCGCGGGCAGCGCGCTTTCGTCGCCGGCCAGCAGGTAGGCGTCGAAATCGTCGGCGATGATCGTCGAGCCGCGCGGTCCGCCGGCGCCGATCTGCTGCCCGGGTGCGGCCTGCGCGGCCCAGCGGGCGGCCGGGCCGTCGCCATGCAGCACGAAGTCGATGGTCAGCTCGTGGGTCTGCGGGTCGTAGTGCCGCGGCGTGTAGTCGCGCATCGGCGAATAGTCCACGCCGGGCACGCGCTCGAGCCCGTTGGGCCCCATCTCGGGCCGCACGATGGCGCCTGCGGCGTTGGGGAAGAACAGCTTCACGTGGTCGTCGGCAGCGGCGGTGACGAAGTGGCGCAGCGACTCACCACCAAACACCACGCGGCGCATCTGCGGGGTCAGCGTTTCCACGCGCAGCACTTCGAGCGTGCGGGCAACCAGCGGGTGGCGAATCGTCCGGTGGACATGGTCGGTCATGGTGTCTCCTTCGGCGGGGCGGGCACGGGTCCGGGTGCCGCGAAGCGGCGTGCGCATCGGCGCGGGCAGACCGAGCCCGGCGGGCCGTCGTGGCGGCTGCGGCGTGACGGCGGGTCACCATCACACCGCAGCGCAGGTCGGCGCGGCGTCGACGCCGGCGTCGGCTCAGCCGTCGCCGGCGTGTCCGCTGGCGATCTCGGTGGCTGCCCGCTCGAGGATCTTCGCCACCCGCTGTCCTTCGGCGCGGGTCCAGTCGGTGCCGCGCATCAGCAGGGCGTGCTTGAGTGCGTGCATGGCCTTGTGCACGCTCGCCGGCATCGCGGCGCGCGCCGCCATGCGCGCGCTACGGCGGGTCTGCTCCATCACCGCTTCCACCGCTTCGCGGTTTTCGTCGAGATAAGCGCGGCCGGCCTCGGTGATGGCGTAGCTCTTGCGCCCGCCCGCTTCCGGCTGCACCACCGCGTGGCCCATCTCCTCGAGCATGGTCAGGGTGGGGTAGATCGCGCCCGGGCTGGGGGAGTATTCGCCGTTGAACATGTCCTCGATGATCCGGATCAGCTCGTAGCCGTGGCGCGCCTGCTGTTCGATCAGGGCCAGCAACAGCAGGCGCAGGTCGCCGTGACCGAACATCCGGCCGCCGCCGCCGTGACGCCCGCCGCGCAGTCCGCCCAAGTCGACGGGATCACCGCCGCGCGCAGGACCGAAGCCGCCACGGCGGCCGCGGCCGATGCCGTGCATGCGCTCGTGCAGGGCGTGGCGGAATGCCGCGAACCGCTGTCCCGCTTCTGTCGGCGAACAGCGGCGGCCCTCGTGCGTCTCGTCACCGGACATGTCGTGAACCGGCATGTCGTGGCGGCCGCGGTGTCCACCGCAGCCCGTCCAGGGGCCGCCGGCAAGGCGGTGGTGATGTCTCATGATGTATCTCCGATATATCGCAATTGACGACGCTACGATATATCGCAAGAATATCGCAAGACAAGCCATCCCGACTGCCGAGGCCGCACCGCGGCACAGTCGCCTCCCATCGATGAAGCGGATCGAGCGCAGTGCCCGTGGCATGCTGCGGCCTCGCACGGACCGCAGAGGAACGCCCATGCCACGCCCTCCTGGCTCCCCCCGACGCGCTGGCGGCCCGCACCAGCCGCCGCCCGTGCAGAGCCTGCGCGAACGCTTCGCCGCGCTGCGCAACCTGCCGCCGTTCCTGCGCAGCATCTGGGCCACCAGCCGCTGGCTGACCGTGTCCAGCGTGCTGTTGCGGCTGACCCGCGCGCTGCTGCCGGTAGCCACGTTGTACGTGGGCAAGCTGATCATCGACGAGGTGGTGAGACTGGTCGGGCTGGGCGGTCGCCACGGCGACCTGGCCGGCTGGCTGCACAGCGGCGAGCTCGATCACCTGTGGCTGTTGCTGGCGCTGGAGCTCGCCCTGGCGGTGCTGGCCGACATCCTCGGCCGGGTGGTGTCGATGATCGACTCGCTGCTGGGCGAGCTGTACGCCAACAGCACCTCGATCCGGCTGATGGAGCACGCCGCTTCGCTCGACCTGGAGGATTTCGAGGACGCCGACCTGCAGGACCGGCTCGACCGCGCGCGTCGCCAGGTCGCCGGGCGCAGCTCGCTGCTGTCGCAGCTGCTGCAGCAGGCGCAGGACATCGTCACCATCGCCAGCTTCGCGGTGGGGCTGGCGGTGTATGCGCCGTGGCTGATCGTGCTGCTGGCGGTGGCGCTGGTGCCCGCGTTCCTGGGCGAGTTCCATTTCAACGCGCAGAGCTACGCGGTGAACTACGAGTGGACGCCGGAGCGGCGCGAGCTGGACTACCTGCGCATGGTCGGCGCCAGCGCGTCCAACGCGAAGGAGGTGAAGAGCTTCGGCCTCAACCCGTTCCTGATCGAGCGCTACCGCGTGCTGTCGCAGTCGATCTACCGCGCCAACCGCAAGATCGCGCTGCGCCGCGCCAGCTGGGGCGGCCTGTTCACCACGGTCGGCACGCTCGGCTACTACGCCGCCTACGCGATTATCGCCTGGCGTACCGTGCGCGGCGACTTCAGCATCGGCGACCTGACCTTCCTGTCCGCGTCGTTCCGACGCCTGCGCACGCTGCTGGAGACGCTGCTGGTGGGCTTCTCGCAGGTGGCCGGGCAGGCGCTGTACCTGGACGACCTGTTCTCGTTCTTCCGCATCCAGCCGGAGATCCTCTCGCCGGCCAACCCGCGACCGTTTCCGCAGCCGATGCGCGAGGGCTTCGTGTTCGAGGACGTGGGCTTCCGCTATCCCGACGCCGAACGCTGGGCGGTGCGCCACCTGAGCTTCACCCTGCGTGCCGGCGAAGTGCTGGCGCTGGTGGGCGAGAACGGTGCCGGCAAGACCACCCTGGTGAAGCTGCTCTCGCGCCTGTACGACCCGGACGAGGGCCGCATCCTGCTCGACGGCCACCCGCTTCACGAGTACGACCTGGACGAGCTGCGGCTGAATATCGGGGTGATCTTCCAGGACTTCGTGCGCTACTACTTCAACGCCTCGGACAACATCGCGGTGGGGCGCATCGAGGCGCGCGGGGACGAGGCGCGGATCGCCGACGCCGCCCGCCGCAGCATGGCCGATGAAGTCATCGCCAGGCTGCCGAAGGGCTACGCGCAGATGCTCGGCAAGCTGTTCAAGGGCGGGGTGGAGCTGTCCGGGGGCGAGTGGCAGAAGGTCGCCATCGCCCGCGCCTACATGCGCGACGCGCCGCTGCTGATCCTGGACGAGCCGACCGCGGCGCTCGATGCTCGCTCCGAGTACGAGGTGTTTCAGCGCTTCAAGGAGCTGTCGCACGGCAAGACCGCGGTGATCATCTCGCACCGCTTCTCCACCGTGCGCATGGCCGACCGGATCATCGTGCTCGACGGTGGCCGCATCGAAGAGGTGGGCACGCATGCCGAGCTGGTCGCCGCCGGCGGACACTACGCCGAACTGTTCGAGTTGCAGGCGGCCGGCTACCGCTGAGTGCCACCGCCCCTGACGCGGCCTTGACTCAAGTTATGCTCGGGCGGACCGACAACCGCATGTCCACCGCCCGACGGATCCAGGTCGGCCCTGGACCGGCCACGGTCGGCAGCATCCCGCTTTCCCGTGAAGCGGCATGTCGATGCACCAGCCGTTGCGCCGCGATTCTCTGGGGGTGATCCGATGCTGTCCGTGCTTGTGCCGCTGAAAAGCCGTATCCAGTCGCTGGCCCTGCGCTTTGCCGCGCAGTTGCCCGAGCGTTTCGTGCTCGATCCGCGCGAGCGCGTTCGCGTGGGCGAGCACGACACGCCGGTGCTGCGCAACGGCACCACCGTGCTGAACCTCAACTTCGGCGTGCCGGATCGGTTCACCCAGCAATCGGGTGCCACCGCCACGCTGTTCGCACGCAAGGGCGACGACTTCATCCGCATCACCACCTCGGTGAAGAAAAAGGACGGCGGCCGCGCCGTCGGCACCTTGCTGGATCGCTCGCATCCGGCCTGGACCGAACTGCTGGCGGGGCAGGCGTTCACCGGCTACGCCACCATCTTCGGCACCCAGTTCATGACCCGCTACGACCCCATCGCCGATGGCGGCGGGCAGGTGATCGGTGCCCGCTACGTGGGCCTGGACGTGAGCGCCATGCGCAGCGTCGGCATGCCGCTGCGCGTGGGCCTGACCACCGCCGTGCTCAACGCAGCGGTGTGGACGGCGCTCTGGCTGGCGTTGCCGCGGGCTGTCACCGCTGCGGCGATGCCGCTGTTCGCCGGGCTGGGCGCGGCGTCCAGCGTGGGCGTGGCGGCGCTGGTATACCTGCTGGTCCATCGCAACATCAGCGCACCGATGAGCGAGTGCAAGGCCGCCGCCGGCAAGATCGCCGCGGGCGACCTCAGCGCCCAGGTGCCGGTGGCCCGGCGTGACGACATCGGCCAGCTGCTGCAGGCCATCAACGGCATCAGCGTGGGCCTGGCCGACGTGGTCATGCAGGTGCGCCACTCCAGCGACGACATCCACACCGCCACCGGCCAGATTGCCGCCGGCACCGCCGACCTTTCCCACCGAACCCAGGATCAGGCCGCCTCGCTGGAGGAAACCGCCGCCGCGATGGAGCAGCTCACCGCGACCGTGCGCCAGAACGCGGCGCATGCGCGCGAGGCCGATCAGCTCACCGCTTCGGCCACGCTGCTGGCGCGCGAGGGCGGCGAGATCGTGGCGCAGGTCGTCACCACCATGGGCGAGATCAAGGCCAGTTCCCGTCGCATCGAAGACATTGCCGGCATGATCGACGGCATCGCGTTCCAGACCAACATCCTGGCGCTCAACGCGGCGGTCGAGGCGGCGCGCGCGGGTGAGCACGGCCGCGGGTTCTCGGTGGTCGCCAGCGAGGTCCGCGGCCTGGCCCAGCGCGCCGCCGCCGCGGCCAGGGAGATCAAGGAGCTGATCGGCAGTGCGGTGGCCACCGTGGATGCCGGCACCGTGCTGGTGGACAGCGCCGGCGACACCACGCGCCGGATCGCCGTGGCGATCGAGCGCTCGGCCCAGCTGATGAGCGAGATCTCCGCGGCCAGCGACGAGCAGAGCAAGGGCATCGAGGAGGTTGGCTCCGCCGTGGCCCAGATGGACGAGGCCACCCAGAGCAATGCCGCGCTGGTGGAAGAATCCGAGGCCGCCGCCCGCAGCCTGCAGGAACAGGCCGAGCGCATGCGTGCGGTGGTGGCGACGTTCCGCACCGCCGACCAGGTGGCGCGCGCCGGCCGGTAGCCGGCGTCGGCTGGATAGCCAGGCGTGTACGGGTCGCGCAACCCGCTGCCCGCAGGCGGAGCGCTAAGGAAACGAAAGTGCCCGGGCACGGTCACCGCGCGTTCTTCCGTTTTCGCGCTGGCGGGGGAAGGCGGCTTCTCATGTGCTACCCACGCCCGTTGTGACGAGCTGGCCGGCCGCGTTTCCGTGGATCGTGCGTTCGCCCCCATGTTTCCGCCGCACCAGGCGCTGCGTTCCATAGCCGCCGGCGACAGCACGCGGTTGGCCTCGCAACCACATGCCCCCCGAAGCCATCCCCGACATGGAATCAGCGCGCCACCGCGCGCCGTCTGCGGGTGATCCGCGTCCGCTTACTTCCCTGCCACCGGCCGAGTCGGGACCGTGATGCTGCACAGGTCGATCTTGCCGGCAGGCCGGGTGTAGAACGCATCGCGGCGGTTGCGCTTGGCTTCGACCAGGGCGGCGAAGCTGGGGCTGTCGGTGCGCAGGATCTCCACCGCGGGACGCTGGGCGGGTGGCAGGTCGGCGGCCACGGTCACGGTGCGAATCGGCAGCCGCTCGGCCGGCTTGGCATAGAAGCCCAGCGGACCGGTACCGCGCGGCAGTGCCGCCAGCAGCTCGGTGCCTTCGATCACCCGCCCGGCGATGGCCAGGTTGCGGTCCAGGCCGCGCGGCGCCTGGCCGATCACCATGTACAGCGAGCTGCCGCTGCCGGTCTCCGGCCCCACATCCCGCGCCACGCCGACCATGCCGTAGCAGTGGGTAAGCCATTCCT
This sequence comes from Dyella sp., assembly GCF_035685805.1. Classification (GTDB taxonomy): domain Bacteria; phylum Pseudomonadota; class Gammaproteobacteria; order Xanthomonadales; family Rhodanobacteraceae; genus Dyella_A. Next base: position 42,518 of record NZ_DASSAB010000034.1, on the reverse strand, counting down.
CACCGCTGGCCCGGTCGCGGGCAACCGGGAAGCCTTCGGAAAAGCCCACTTCCGGCGCGTACACGTCGCCATCGGGCAACGGCGTCCATTCCAGCTTGGGGTCGATCGGCCGCGTGTACTCCGGCGGCAGGGTCTTTTTCGCCTTGCCGAGCGGCTTCATCTTGCTGCGGTCGGCGTTGTCGTCGTCGTCGGGATCGCCCCACTGGGTGACGAAGTTGTCCTGCACGCGGATCACCGCCAGCCCGTCGAAATAATGCTCGCGCACCAGCGTGCGGATATTGGCCGCGTGCAGCGGCGTGAAATCCGGCGCCAGCTCAATCAGCACCCGTCCTGCGGGCAGCTGCATCACCAGCAGGTCACGAGGGTCGGGTGCGCGCCATTCCGCGGCCGTGGATTTGGCGAGGATCTCCTTCGCGGTCAGCGAAGGGGGCGGGGTGGCGTCGTCGGCGTGGAGGGCACTCGTGCCCAGCACGACAACGAGGGCAAAGGCGGCAAGACGACGGCGCATGGCGATTCCCGGGACAAGAGCAGAGCCGCAAGGTAGCAGAGGGAGCCCGCCCCGGCCCGGGATGCCGCATGGGCGGCGCTACGTCGGCGCGCCGGCGCCGTGTTCATGCTTCGGATGGCGGATCAAGACGCGCCGACCGCCGCCTCCGCGGCCAGCAGGGCCCGGGTGAAGCTTTCGCGGCTGAACGGCTTGCTCAGGCGCACCGAGTGGGCCGGCGCCCGCGGTGCCACCTCCAGCGGATCGTTGAGCATGAGCACCACGGCCATGTGTGGGCTCCGTTTGGCAGCGTCTTCCAGGTAGATGCCCGCCTGGCTTTCGTCGGGCGCGGGCACGCAGGCCGCCAGCAGATGGATCTGCGCGAAATCGGCGGCGAGGCGCGCAGCGCCGGCGTGGGTCGCGGCGGCCACGCAGTGGTAGCCGAAGCCGGCCAGCATGTCGTGGAGCGCCCCGGCGAGGTCCTGTTGCGGCTCGATCACCACGGCCACGCCGTTGCGTCGCAATCCGGGCATGTCGCCTCCTCGATTGAGTGTGCGGACGCACATGACCACGGTTCACTGCGGCCATGAGCTCGGTGATACATCCCCTTCACCGTAGCGCGGTAACAGTGAGGCTGGAGAAAAGGTCGCTGCCGGTTCCACACACTGTCCCGTCGCTAGTCGATGCGGCTGCGGAGGCTGGCGCGTTCCCGGAGATGGAAAGCCACGCATTGCCTCCGGCAGTTGCTGCCGGTGGATCCCTGCCAGCTGGCGCCCGGTAATTGTTCGTTATGTCTTTGGTGGTGTTGCAAGTGCCGTTTGAACGGCGTGTGGACGGCTCGTGGGTCGTGAACGTCAGGCATGGCGAAGACCGCCATTTCCGCACGCGTGTGGCCGGGCTCGCCTTTGCCGTGGAGGAAGCCAGGCGCCTGTCGCGGCGTGACGTGCCGGCGATCGTGAGCGTGGAAGGCGCCGACGGGCACTGGCGGGTGTTCGACACCGGGATGAAGCACTTCGCCGTCTGACGGTGCAGTCCGGTTTGGCTCCGGCTCCCGTGCAAGGGCAGGCCGGTCTCACGGCGCATGTCTTCACGACAGCTCGCCCGCGCAGCACGCCCGGCAGATGCCGCGCGTTGATCGCTGCGCGGCGCGTTCCATCTCGCAGGCATACGACTCGAACGTCTCCGCACCGCTCCCGCCGTTCCCCTGTCGCGGCCGCTTCGTTGCACCCTCGAGTCAATCGATGTCCCCGATCGTGCTGCCGGATGATCCGGCCAGCCGCCACGCCGCCTGTGTCCGCGTTTCGGCATCCGGCACTGCTGCTGCGTTGGCAGCGCAGTTCGGCGGCCGCCCCTGCTGCCGCCAGCCGCGCGCGCGCGTTCTGCCGTGTGGCTTCCTGAAAATGCGGCCGCCGACAGCCGGCATGACTTCAGGCCCATTCGCTAGGCATAAGTTCGTACTATAGTTCATCACGACACAGGTTGAAGGGCGATGATGCCGTGGATGAAGAACTTGCTGGCGCGCTGAAGAAATTCCAGAAGGAGTTGTCCGCCGGCACCGTCTCGCTGGCGTTGCTTTCGGTGCTGGGGCGGTCGCGCCAGCCGATGTACGGCTACCAGATCGCCAAGCGGCTGGAGGAGGCCGGCGAAGGCGTGCTGGCCGGCAAGCAGAGCGCGCTGTATCCGGTGCTGCGCAACCTCGAGGCGGCCGCACTGCTGGCCAGCGAGGTGGAGCCTTCGGTGAGCGGCCCGCCGCGCCGCTATTACCGCGTAACCAAGCTGGGTCGTGAGGTGCTGCGGGCGTGGACCGCGGCCTGGTGCGCGACCCGCGATTCCGTCGACAGGATTCTTGAGGGAGAGCTGTGATGACTGCGCCACGTACGATTGCCGAGTACCTCAAGCAGCTGCGCGTCGCGCTGCACGGGGCCGATCCCGCGCTGATCCAGGACGCGCTCTACGACGCGGAGGAACACCTGCGCGCCGAGCTGGCGGACAGCCCCGAGCAGGACGAGGCCGCCATGCTGGCCCGCGTGGTGGGGAGCTACGGCGCGCCGGAGGAGGTGGCGGCCATCTACCGCGACCAGGAGGTCACCATCCAGCGCGCGCTGCGTCCGCCGGCCGCACCGCGCCGGCGTTCGGCGCTGGGCCGGTTCTTCGGGGTGGCTACCGACATCCGCACGTGGGGCGCCATGTTCTACATGCTGCTGGCGCTGGGGACCGGCATCGCCTATTTCGTACTGGTGACGGTGGGGCTGTCGGTGTCGGCCGGACTTTCCGTGCTGATCATCGGCGTGCCGGTGATCGTGCTGTTCTTCGGCACGGTGCGCGGCATGTCGCTACTGGAAGGGCGCATCGTGGAGGCCATGCTCGGCGTCCGCATGCCGCGGCGCCCGCCGTATCCGACCCAGGGCATGTCGCTGCTGCGGCGCATCGGTGCCATGTTCACCGATCCGCGCAGCTGGACCACCATGCTGTACATGGTGCTGATGCTGCCGCTGGGCATTGCCTATTTCACCCTCACCGTGACCCTGATGGCGGTGTCGCTGGGCGCCGCGCTGTCACCGCTGGCCTACCTGATTGACGATGGCCGAGTCGACCGGCTGTTCGCTGGCGGCCAGCTCACGTTCGACTGGGGCATGGGCCCGCACGTGCCGGGCTGGGGCGAGCTGGCGGTGGTGTGCGTGGGCGGCATCGTGCTGCTGTTCGCCACCATGCACCTGCTGCGCGGACTCGGTTTCCTGCACGGGCAGCTGGCCAAGCATCTGCTGGTGCGCAGCGCCGGAGCCTGAGGTTCCGTGCTGGTCGCGCCACGCAGGCGCGACCAGCCGCAGGGTCAGAATTCGTCGACGAACTCCACCCCCATGTCCAGCTGCCCCGCTTCCACCTCGGCCACCGCCCGCACCGCATCAGCGTGCAATGCGTTGGGCGCGTTCACTTCCACGTAGTAGACGTTCCCCTCGCTGTCGTCCACCAGCTCGCTGGAGCTGGAGTCGTCACGCATCATGGGGGTGAGATCGTCCACCTCTTCGACATGTTCGATACCGTCGATGCCGTGCAGCGCATTGATCACGGTATCGGCATCGTTGCGGTTGCCGATCAGGCGCATGCGGACCATGGGCATGGGGTTCTCCTGTGCAAAGGGACGCCATGCTGGACCGCGGCGCGTGGGTACCAGGTGATGCCGGCGCACGCGCGGTTACCATGCGCGCTCGCCCCCGGGAGCACGCCGTGCCAAAAACCTACGACCGCGCGTACTTCGACAAGTGGTACCGCCACCCGGACCACACCGTCGCCTCGCCCGCCGAGCTGCGCCGCAAGGTGGCGCTGGCCGTGGCGCAGGCCGAGTACTACCTGGGCCGCCCCATCCGCAGCGTGCTCGACGTGGGCTGCGGTGAGGCGCCGTGGCGCGCCCACCTGCGCGCGCTGCGCCCGGAGGCGAGCTACCGCGGGCTGGACGCCAGCGAATACGTGGTCAACCGCTACGGCCGCAGCCGCAACATCGGCCTGGCAACCTTCGGCCAGCTCGAATACCTGCGCTTCGACACTCGCTTCGACCTCATCGTCTGCACCGACGTGCTGCACTACCTCAAGCCCGCCGAAATCCGCGCGGGCATCGGCGGCATCGTCGACATGCTCGAAGGCATCGCCTTCCTCGAAGTGTTCACCCGCAGCGATGACCCCGATGGCGACATGCACGGCTTCGTCGCCCGCACCCCGCAGTGGTACCTGCGCGAGTTCCAGCAGGCGGGGCTGCTGCCGTGCGGGTCGCATTGCTACCTGGGGCCAAGGCTGGAGCGGCGGGTGGCGGCGTTGGAGCGGGCGCAGGTGGTGGCGGTTTGAGGCGAGGGCGGATGTCCGCTGTCGACCCGAAGCGGACTTCCTCGTCGCCCAGAGTCCAGTTCAACTGGGGCCGACCAATGCCGCCATCGCCGCTGGACGCAGCGAGCGACGTTTGTCAGCGACTGTTGCGTCGCCCTTGGCCTTCGCATTTCACGCATGTATAAGCGGAACTATGGGTCCGTACACTCAATAGTGAGGTCTCCAGTGAAGGTACTCCGCTTTCCGAAAGAGCTCACTGTCCTGTTTCACCTGGATGGCAGCAGCCCCAGGACAACCCCTTCTGGCGCGAGCGGAGAGGATGAGCTCGCCGCCATCGAGAAAAATGGCGCTGAGGTGATCACGGCCACCGTCATGCTAGAAGATCGCATGATCGAGGCGGTGAGCAAGCTGCTCTTCGGTATAGCGCCTGATACCCGCGAGCGGCGGGACTTTTTTATCGCGGAAATCATGGCCACGTCCGATTTCTCCTTTGCTTTCAAGCGCCGCGTGTTTACGAGGCTGCTGAAACACACTGGAGCGCTGGACACTCCCGCTATTAAGGAGCTAAAGGCCGGGCTCAACAAGCTGATCGAGTGGCGCAATGCCTTCGCACACGGAAAGGTGCTGCATGAGCACAACGGCAGATACCTATTGCAGTACTACAACGGTGGCATCAAGCAGCTCGTGCTGGACGACGCGTTCTTTGAGAAGGTTGAGAGCACTGTCCGTAGCTGTCTGTACGCTTGCAACGGGGTCATCCAAGCCGCATAGCCGCCGTTCAGGGCGAATCGCTTCGCCGCCGCTTGATTCCGGCGCCAGGCGCCTTATGACACGTGGAGGCACATGACGACCCTTTACATCATTGGAAATGGGTTCGATCTTTGGCACGGATTGCCAACAAGCTATAGTCAGTTCAGCAATTTCGCGGAAGAAGCCTTGAGAGAAATCGAAAATTATTACTCGTTCGATGTTGCTCAAGGTGGGCCGTGGTTTGATTTTGAAAATTCGCTCGGCCGGTTCAATTGGAGCGAGTTCTATGATGCTCACAATCACATAGACGTGGCTTCGGAGAGTTTTAGGCCCAGCTTCGTCTATGGTCTTGAGGACGACCTCGCCGAACAAGCGGATCAACATGTCGGCGCCATCAGGGAGTGCTTTCAAGAATGGTTGTCCGAAATCGATATTTCGCTTGCAGAGCCGAAGTTTGCTCTTGCGCCGGATGCAAAATTTCTCACGTTCAATTATACGTCTACACTTGAAGTCGTTTATGGCATTCCCAATGCTCGGATCTTGTATATACATGGTAAGGCCGAGGCTTTTGATGATCTGATTTTTGGTCACGGCGACACGATGGAAGAGGAGCCCGAGTTAGACGAGCTAGGTGAGAGTAATCGGACCATGTTTTCAGATGCTGAGGGGGCTGCGAAATATCCGTTTTATGCGTTGCAGAAGCCCGTGCGAAAGATTCTAGAACAGCACAAAGATTTCTTTGACGCCCTTGGGCAAGTAGAAAAAATTCACGTTATAGGTCACTCACTCAATCGAATCGATTTGCCATACTTCAGGAGGATCGCTGAAAGTGTGCCAGCAGCTAAGTGGATCGTCTGCTGTTTCACTGCGGATGAAAAACTCCAGCGCGTTGAAGCGCTGGTTGAATGCGGAGTTTCACGCGCGCAAATTGCCCTATGCACTTATACAGACCTTGAGGTCTAAAGTCATAGGTACACCGAACAACACGTGGCGGGTGACGTTTGACCGGCTGCCTCGGGAAGGTGCTTCTTGAACTGGCGGATTTCCTCAGTGATTTCCACCGTCGTGTCGTCCGGTTGTGTGGGGCGCGTTGTCAGCTGTGGCCAAGGCTGGAGCGGCGGGCGTTGGAGCGGGCGCGAGCGATGGGCTGATTCAGGTTGGGAAAAATGCGACATTCGCCAGAATGCCGTTGATGACCAACAGGGGGACAAGGATGCGCAAGAGCATGAGTACGTGGCTCGCGGTGCAGGCATTGGGTGTGGTGCACGCCGCTGATGTCAAACCTCCGATCGTGACGGATCCAGTTTACGCACAGCCACAAAGGCTGGTGGCCATGGATAACGGCCGGCGAATGAACATCTACTGCCTCGGTCATGGCAAGCCCACCGTGGTTCTTGATGCGGGGATGGGGGACTCGACCATTTCCTGGGCGCTGGTGCAAAAGCCGATCGCCGCAGACACGCGCGTGTGTTCATACGATCGTGCGGGTCTCGGATTCAGCGACGCGCCGAATCGCCCGAGCACAGCTCTCAACATTGCAGAGGATTTGCACAATCTCTTGCGGGCTGCTGGCGAGAAGCCACCCTTTGTACTCGTGGGTCATTCGGCAGCAGGCATGTACATACGTGTCTATGCGGACCGCTATCCACAAGACGTGGTGGGCCTGGTGTCGGTGGAAGGATCGCATGAGGATCAGTCCATGCGTGGCTGGGCGATTGGCGAGCCCGGTCAGCAAGCCAAATGGGATGCATATCTCGCGGAGTACGACAGCTGCGTGGCGGAAGCCCGCAAAGGGCTCGTGCCCGGCACGCCTGTATTCGAGAAGTGCGTCGGCGCACCCGACCCGCGCTTCGGCGCGGAGATCAACGCGGCCCAGATGCGCTACGCAGCGACCGAGCGATGGCAGGCGGCCGCGGCATCGGAGCGTCACGCGGTGTTCTATGCAAGCGCCGACCAGACCCGTCGAACGCGTCGCAGTTTCGGGGACATGCCAATCGTGGTGCTCACGCATGCGCCGTACCCACCGGCGAAGGGCGAGACGCAGGCCTTGCGCGATCAAAGAACACTCTCGTGGGAGACCATGCACAACGAAGTAGCGGCGATGTCCACGCGGGGAATCAATGCCATTGTTCCGGGTGCAGGGCACTTCATCCAATACGATCGTCCGCAAGTTGTCATCGACGCGGTGGAGAACGTGGTTGGCACAGTCCGACGAGAACAGGCCAGGGCTCCTTCCAGCGACTCAGAGTCGCGAGACTGAAGGCCGCAGCCTTCAGTACCGACCCTGTCGCAGTTCCGCGGCGCGAGCATCTTCTCGAGCTGACTGCATAGAGCGGCGGTTACGGTGGCAAAGACGTGCCGAGAAGAATGCCGCGGCTGGATACCTTCATGTTCGGTGTGGGCCACAGCAGCGACGCAAAAAAAAAGCCGCCCGAGGGCGGCTTTCTCTTTTCAGCGATGAAGCAACCGATCAGCTGCTGCGCGAGGCCCGCTTGCGGTCGTTCTCGGTGAGGTGCTTCTTGCGCATGCGGATCTCTTTCGGCGTGACCTCGACCAGCTCGTCGTCGTCGATGAAGTCCAGTGCCTGCTCCAGGGTGAACTTGGTGGCCGGGGTCAGCTGGATCGCGTCGTCCTTGCCCGAGGCGCGCATGTTGGTCAGCGGCTTGGGCTTGATCGCGTTGACGGTGAGGTCGTTGTCCTTGGCGTGGATGCCGATCAGCTGGCCTTCGTACACCGAGTCGCCTTCGGCGGCGAACAGCTTGCCGCGCTCCTGCAGCGGCCCGAGCGAATAGGCAGGGGTGGTGCCGCCGGCGTTGGCGATCATCACGCCGTTCTGCCGCTTGGCAATCGGCGCGGGCGTGTACGGGCCGTAGTGGTCGAACACGTGGAAAAGCAGGCCCGAGCCCTGGGTGAGGGTCTTGAACTGGTTCTGGAAGCCGATCAGGCCGCGCGCCGGAATCATGTACTCCAGGCGCACGCGGCCCTTGCCGTCGGAGACCATGTTCTTGAGGTCACCCTTGCGGATACCCAGGCGCTCCATCACGCCGCCCTGGTGGACTTCTTCGATGTCCACCACCAACTGCTCGATCGGCTCCATCTTCTGGCCGTCGATCTCCTTGATGATGACTTCCGGGCGCGACACGGCCAGCTCGTAGCCTTCGCGACGCATGTTCTCGATCAGCACCGACAGGTGCAGTTCGCCACGGCCGGAGACCAGGAACTTGTCGGCGTCCGAACCGTCTTCCACGCGCAGGGCCACGTTGTGCACCTGCTCGCGCTCCAGGCGCTCGCGGATCTGGCGGCTGGTGAGGAACTTGCCGCCGGAGAGATCCTTGTTGCCGACGAACGGCGAGTTGTTGACCTGGAAGGTCATGCTGATCATCGGCTCGTCCACGCTCAGCGCGGGCAGCGCCTCGGGCACGTCCGGCGCGGTGATCGTGTCGGAGATGGTCAGCTCGGGAATGCCCGCAATGGCGACGATGTCGCCGGCTTCGGCGGTTTCCTGCTCGATGCGCTCCAGGCCGAGGAAGCCGAGCACCTGGGCGATCTTGCCCTGGCGCTTCTTGCCGTGGCGGTCGATCACGGCGACCTGCATGCCCTTCTTCAGGGTGCCGCGCTGCACGCGGCCGATGCCGATGACGCCGACGAAGTTGTTGTAGTCCAGCTGGCTGATGCGCATCTGGAACGGGCCGTCCGGATCCACGTCCGGCTTCGGCGCGTGCTGCATGATCGCTTCGTACAGCGGGGTCATGTCGCCTTCGCGGGCGTTCTCGTCCAGCGACGCATAGCCGTTCAGGGCCGAGGCGTAGACGATCGGGAATTCCATCTGCTCGTCGTTGGCGCCGAGCTTCTCGAACAGGTCCCACACCTGCTCGACCACCCACTCCGGACGCGCGCCGGGACGGTCGACCTTGTTCACCACCACGATCGGGCGGAAGCCCATCGCGAAGGCCTTCTGGGTGACGAAGCGGGTCTGCGGCATTGGGCCGTCCATCGCGTCGACCAGGATCAGCACGGTGTCCACCATCGACAGCACGCGCTCCACCTCGCCGCCGAAGTCGGCGTGTCCGGGGGTGTCGACGATGTTGATGCGGTTCTTGACGCCCTTCTTCTTGTCTTCCCAGGTGATGGCCGTGTTCTTGGCCAGGATCGTGATGCCACGCTCCTTTTCCTGGTCGTTCGAATCCATCACGCGCTCGGCCAGCACGGTGCGCTGGTCAAGCGTGCCGGACTGCTTGAGCAGCTGGTCGACGAGGGTGGTCTTGCCGTGGTCGACGTGGGCGACGATGGCGATGTTGCGCAGGTTTTCGATAGACATGGGTAAAGGCTCGGCGGGCGCCGTGAGGGCCGCCTGATAGGTTGTCAGAAGGAATAACCTGAGGATTATACGGACTTGTGTGACAACTTGCTGCGCTGCCGCGGACGGCGGTTCAGCCGCGCGGGCGCCGGCGTTGCGCCGACGCCCGTGGAAGGCCGGCGGCCAGCCGGCCCTGGATCAGGGCTGGCGGCAGCTGGCCGGCAGGTTCTTGGCGGGAATCTCGTCGGCATGGCAGCTCCAGCGGATCGCGTTGTTCTCGAGCGCCGGAGTGAGCTCCAGCGTCTTGCCGGCGATCTGTGCGTTGGCCTTGCTTGGTGCCTCGCTGCCGAAGTGCACAGTAATCGTGCCCTGTTCGCCGACGCTGACCGAGTCCACGTATTTGCCATGCATGGCCGGCGGCAGCGGCAGGCCGGTCGCCGCGTTGCTGGCCGGCCAGCGGCCGCGCTGGGCGCGGTATTCGGCGACCGCGGTCTTGACGGTATCCGCCAGGGTGAGACCCTCGGCGACCTGCGCGCGGATCACGTAGTCCTGATAGGCCGGGATCGCGATGGCCGCCACGATCGCGACCACCGCCACCGCGGTCATGCCGCTGCCGTTGCCACTGGCCCCGATCAACTCCAGCGGCTGCTGCTCGTAGTTCACCCGGAACGCGATGCCGTCGTTAGTGACGCCCAGGCTGAGCCCAGCAATGCCGTGATGCGGCAGCTTCAGTGTGTGCGCGGCCGGCATCGCCATCAGGTCGACGCTACCGCCGCTGAGGTCGTTGATGATCTGCAGCAGCTGCAGGTAGGCGTAGTAGGTGTTGCGCTGCGCGTCGCGGGTCACGGCGGTAACGCCGAGCAGGCTGTCCGCGCCTTCGTAACCTCGGGCCTTCAGCCAGCCGTCCAGCGCCAGCGAGGGATGTGCGGCCGCGCGATCGGCCAGCGCCTGCGGCACCTTGGCGAAGATCAGGAAGTCGCCGTCCTCCACCCAGTAGAAATGCGTGCCGATCCGGGATGCCAGTTCGGTGATGGCGGCCATGCCGGGATAGTTTCTCTTCGCGGCGTCCTCCGGCTTGGTCGAGCCGTGCACGGTGAGCGAATGGACGGTGATGCCGTCCAGCGAGCGCTCGGTGAAACGCCACTGATGCTGCTTCGCCAGCTGCTCGATCTGCGCGTAAAGCGCCTTGCGGTCGCGCACGCGCAGCGCCGTGTAGCTGCCGGCGTCGTCCTCGAACGAGATCAGCTCGGGGCCCACCCATTGCACGATCTCGGCGAGATCGAAGCCGGTCGTGGCCTTCCACTTGGCCATCGCCTCGCGCCAACTGGCCGCGCGCTCGGCGCCGAAGTCGAGTGCGAGGTTGTTCTCGAAGGCCTGCCACTGTGCGGCACCGGGCAGGGCGATATTGGCCACCCAGCGAGGCGCGCCGGCGGTGTCGAAGCTGGGGTCGAACTGCTGCGGGGCGAGGTAGCCGAGCAGGCGCGACTGCGGCGCGTGAAAGCGCAGCTGCATGTGGCCGTGGCCATCCACGCTGCCGGCACCGAAGGCGACGCCGTTGGCTTTGCTGAGCAGGTCGCCGGGCAGGGTGCCCGCGGTCGGCGGAATCGCGCCGGTCGCCAGACTGCCGACACCGTGCAGGCTGGCCCAGCCGAACAGGCCCTCGCCGGAGCCGTCGATGGCGTGTTCCTGCGTGGCGATGGCCTGTGCCACCGGGGTGTCGGTCTGCGTCTTGGCGATGCCTGCCAGCAGGGCGGTGAGCTGGGCGTTGTCGGTCGCCTGCTTGCCCACCAGCAGGAACAGTCGCTGGCTGGCGGCGTCGAAGTGCAGCGGTGCGCCCATCGCCAGCTGGCTGTCGCCGTTCGCGTCGAACGGTCTGGCCAGCGTCATCGCGGGGCCGAGCGCGGCGAAGCGCGCGGCAACTTCCGCGCCGGTGTGCTGTGCCAGCCGCATCGACAGCAGCACCTGGGTGCCGGGCGACATCACGCCGATCGGGTCGCTGGCCACCGCCTCCAGCGGCGAGCGCAGGTCGACCAGCAGCGGGATCACATAGGCAGCCGCGCCACTGTCGGCGAGCACCTTGTCCTTGGCGATCGCCTCGCGCAGCGCGGCGATGGTGGCGAGGTTGGCATCGCCGGCGGTGACCTGGTCCAGCGAGCGGCCGTCCGGCACCGCGCCGATGAGACCCCACGGCGAGGGAATGCGTAGGTAGGCGACGGTGGTGGACGGCAGGTGACTGCGCAGCCAGGCCGGTTGCGAGAGGGCGTCCTGCGCCCGCTGCAGGGTGGCGGCATCGACGGTTGCCGGTCCAGTGGCGGCGTCATCGCGATGGCAGGCGGCGATGGCAAAACAGGCGGCCGCGACAGCGGCGGCCACGGAGCGGCGCGAAAGGTTCATCCCTGATTTTCCCCTGATGGTAGGCGTCCACGCCCCGGGATGGTGGCGGACGCAACGTTCGCGAGCCTAGCAAAACCCGCAGGCCGGATCAGGCGCACTGGCCGATCCGGCCCGGTGGCGACTATTGCAGCAGGCTGACCTGATCGGCCGCCGTGTACCAGAGCAACTGGTAATGGCCGTAGGGGTAGTCGAGGCTGCGGTCCTCGCCGGGGATCGACGAGGTATGCACGCCGTCCACCGTGCACACGCCGCCGTAGCAGTTGATCTCGTCGATCCAGGATTTCATCGAGAACATGTGCGTGGCGAAGCGGTGCCCGGCGATCGAGTTCAGGAAGGGGCTGTGCACCGACAGGCCGTAGTAGCCGCAGGTGCTGGTGTAGACGTTGAACGGGTACGTGCCGCAGGACCACAGCCCGTGCACCGCGCCGGCGATGCCGATGAAGGTGTTCACCTTGGCCGCCACGCCGAGCTTGTCGATTTCGCGCATCGCCAGGGTCACGCCCATGGAGTGGCCGATCACGTCGATCTTGCCGCTGCACGAGCCGGCGATGGCGGTGGCGATGGCATTCTTCACCGGTGTCTCCTCGCTGCCACTGTGGTCGTTGCAGGCGGCGCAGTACGCGTTTCCCCAGGACGGGCGGACGATCTGCGCATCGGTCCAGCCGTTCTGGCGCAGCAGGTTGTAGGTGTTGACGAAATCGCCGGGGCTGCCGGTATTGCCGTGGACCATCACCACGGTGTCGTGGCAGACGGCGCGGGCGGCGGTGGCGGGTATGAGCAGCAGCAGGGCCAGCAAGACGTGCTTGATCGACATCGCGTGTTTCCTCCTTCGCTACATGCCTCGCGAACGAGGCGGGTGGCGCCGCGCGGATGCGTGGTGCCAGATGGGTAGCGACATCGCAGCGCGGTGGCGCCGGGGGAGGGATGTCGGGGTTTGGGGTGTGGTGTGGGTGCTTGTGCGGGGTGGGTTGTCGCTTGGCTCTGGGCTTTTCGTTGGTCATCCCCGCTGCGGCCCGTTGCTTGAATTTCTGCGGAGCCACCTATCTCCTCAGGCCGTCATTCCCGCGAAAGCGGGGCTCTCAACAGACGAACGTCTGGTCATCCACTTTGTCTTTTTGCATCGGAGCCGAATGGATTTCCGCTTGACCAGCCTTCGGCTCTTGAAAAGCGCTTCGCGGGAATGACGATCGGGGGCTTGGGGCGTTTTGGGGGGGCATCGGATCTGCCGCACCGCAACGCGCTCTCGCCTGGGCAGCGCCAGGAAGTACGGGTCATCGATCGTGCCGTGCCGGACGTTCACACCACCCCCGTCGCCGCATACACCGCGATCACCACCCCCACCGCCAGCGTCTTGATCACGGTGATGGCGAAGATGTCCTTGTACGACTGCCGATGCGTGAGACCCGTCACCGCCAGCAGGGTGATCACCGCGCCGTTGTGCGGCAGCGTATCCATGCCGCCAGAGGCCATCGCCGCCACGCGGTGCAGCACCTCCATCGGGATGCCGGCGGCCTGGGCGTTGCGGATGAAGGTGTCGGCCATCGCGCCCAGCGCGATGCTCATGCCGCCGGAGGCCGAGCCGGTGATGCCGGCCAGCGCGGTCACCGACACCGCCTCGTTGACCAGCGGATGCGGGATCGCACGCAGGCCGTCGGCCACCCACTTGAAGCCGGGCAGGGCGGCGATCACGGCGCCGAAGCCGTACTCGGAGGCGGTGTTCATCGAGGCCAGTAGGGCGCCACCGACGGCCAGCCTGCTGCCCTCGGCGAAGCGCTGCGTCACCGGCCTCCACGCACTGAACAGCACGCACAGGATGCCGACCAGCAGCGCACCTTCCACCGCCCAGATCGCCGCGATCTTCGCGGTCTCCTGCACCACCGGCGCGGGTTCGCCGATCACCGCGGGAACGAACGAGCTGCTGGCGCCGTACAGGCGAGGAATCAGGTCGGTGAGCACTTTGTTCACCACACCCACCAGCACCAGCGGCAGCACCGCCAGCAGCGGATGGGCCAGCTTGCCGTGCTCGAACGGCGCCGGCTCGTTGAGCAGGTTGTCGCCGTAGCCTTCGCCTGCCCACGCGGCCTTGCGCCGGCGCCACTCCAGATAGCTCAGCCCCATGACAAGGATGAACACCGCGCCGATCGTGCCCAGCCACGGCGCGGCCCAGCCGGTGGTGCCGAAGAACGCGGTGGGGATGATGTTCTGGATCTGTGGCGTGCCCGGCAGCGAATCCATGGTGAAGGTGAACGCACCCAGCGCGATGGTGCCGGGGATCAGTCGCTTGGGGATGTCGCTGGCGCGGAACAGCTCGGCGGCGAACGGGTACACCGCGAACACCACCACGAACAGCGACACGCCGCCGTAGGTGAGTAGCGCGCACACCAGCACGATGGAGAGCATCGCCCGGCTGCGCCCCACCAGCCCGATGGTGGCCGCCACGATCGCCTTGGAGAAACCCGACAGCTCGATCAGCTTGCCGAACAGCGCGCCGAGCATGAACACCGGGAAATACAGCTTGAGGAAGCCGACCATCTTCTCCATGAACAGCCCGGTGAAGATCGGCGCCACCAGCGACGGGTCGGTCAGCAGCACCGCGCCCAGCGCGGCGATCGGAGCGAACAGGATGACGCTGTAGCCGCGATACGCCGCGAACATCAGAAAGCACAGCGCGGCGAGCACGATCAGGAAGGCCATCCTTGCGGTTCCTCGGCGATGACGGGAGTCACGAATGGGGCCGGAGTATCGGGGTGCGTCGCCGCCGCGGGCACTGTACGAAGGTACAAGTGTGAGCCGTGCCCGCGCTGCCTAGGCTTGCCGCCATCAAGCATCCATCGTCGATGGTTGTGTCCACGGCCGGCGGCCCGCGCGGTCAGCTCACGAAAGGGAAGGGGAAACCATGAAGCGCACGCATCTGAGTCTGGCGATTGGTCTGGTGATGGGGCTGTCCTGCAGCGCCGCCCTGCACGCGCAGCAGGCCGACAGCGCCACCGCCAATGACACCGGCGCCCAGCGCGCCGAGGCCAAGCAGCTCGAGGCAGTGACCGTGAGCGCGCGGCGCCGCGACGAGTCGCTGGAGAAAGTGCCGGTGGCTGTCTCCGCCTTCACCGGCGAGGACATGAAAGACCTGCAAGCCAACGCCATCGACGGCCTGCAGGGCGCGGTGCCGAACATGAACATCGTGCAGGGCCGCGGCTCGTCGTCGGCGGTAAACATCTTCATCCGTGGCATCGGTCAGCCGGACGCGCTGCAGACGTTCGACCCGGGCGTGGGCATGTATGTGGACGACGTCTACTACTCGCGCATCCAGGGCGCGCTGATCAGCCTGTTCGACGTGGAGCGGGTGGAAGTGCTGCGCGGCCCACAGGGCACGTTGTACGGCAAGAATTCCACCGGCGGCGCGGTGAAGATCGTGACGAAGAATCCCACCGACACGCCGGAAGGCTCGGTCGAGGCGACCTTTGGCAACTACGGCCGGCGCGAGGGCAAGTTCTACGTCAGCGGCCCGCTCGGCGGCGCGTGGTCGGCCTCGCTGGCCGGCGCGGCGATCAAGACCGATGGTTACGTCACCGACCCGTCCACCGGCCACAAGTACAACGACGAGGACACCAAGGCGGTGCGCGGCAAGCTGCGCTTCCACCCGAACGATGCCTTCGACGCCACGCTGAGCCTGGACTACACCAAGCAGGACACCGGCCTCACGCTGGGCCAGCCGGTGTCGCCGCTGATCCAGACCGACCTGGTGTTCGGGCCGCAGGTGCTGGTGCAGCCCAACCTGGACGAGAAGTACAACTTCCAGACCCGCACCTCGTTCAGCCCGGACAAGGGCCAGACGCTGAAGCACGAAGGCGCGGCGCTCAACCTGAGCTGGAAGCTCGACGACCTGTGGACGCTCAAGAGCATCAGCGCCTACCGCAAGCTCGACAGCGCCTCGTACATCGATATCGACGCCTCCCAGTACGAGTTGGGCGACGTGCGGGTGGACTTCAACCAGAAGCAGGCCAGCCAGGAGCTGCAGCTGCAGTACGACAACGGCAGCAATCTGCAGGCGGTGTACGGCCTTTACTACCTGCGCGAGACCGTGCCCTCGCACCAGGAGGCCTATGCCGGCGACCTGTTCGCCATCTTCGGCACGCCGGTGGATTTCCTGCGCACCATCGACGACGACCTCACCACCACCAGCACCGCTGCGTTCGCGCACATGAACTGGGAGTTCTTGCCCAGCTGGACGCTCGCCGCTGGCGTGCGCTACTCCAGCGACAAGAAGAACTACGACCGCAGCACCAGCACGTTCTGGGGCCCGGCGCTGGCAGTGCTGGACGAAACCGTGGCCTTCAACGGCAACAAGCGCTGGAACGCGTGGACGCCGACCGTGAGCCTGCAGAAGCAGGTCGACGAGCAGACCATGGTGTACGTGTCGGCCAGCCGCGGCTTCAAGTCCGGCGGCTTCAACGGCCGCGCCAACAGCACCATCGACACCCAGACCGCCGAGTACGATCCGGAGACGGTGTGGACCTACGAGGCAGGCCTGAAGTGGCGCTCGGCCGACAACCGCCTGCAGGCCAACGTGGCCGCGTTCCACAGCGACTACAACGACTTCCAGGCGCGCGTGTCGGAGGTGGTCAACCCCGACGCAGCCACGCCGAGCTTCTCGTTCCCGGTGATCAACGCGGCCAAGCTGCGCATGGATGGCCTGGAGTTCGAAGGTGCCGCGGTGCTGGGCGAGGGGCTGCGGTTGTCGGCGCAGGTCGGTTACCTGAAGGCGCGCTACGGCCGCTTCGACGATGCCCGGCTCGATCCGACCAACCCGCAGTACAACCCGACCCTGCACGACCACGTGCCGTTCTCGCCGAAGTGGACCAGCCGACTGGCCGCGACGCAGAGCTTCAACCTGCCCGACGGCGGCGCGCTGACCTTCGGCGGTGACCTCTCCTACCGCACCGAGACCTGGCTCAGCGTGGACAACTACGCCGCGCTCAGCCAGAAGAACAACACCCTGGTCGGCCTGTTTGGCATCTACGACTCGGCCGACGGCCACTGGCAGTTCCGCACCGGCGTGAAGAACCTCACCAACCGCGTCTACAAGACCGACGGCCAGGAGTTCTCCAGCGTGGGCAACATCCGCACCGCCTACTACGGCATGCCGCGCAACTGGTACTTCAGCGCCCGCTACAACTTCTGAGGCACGCCACGCGCCGTAGTGACCTCTGCACCCTCTCCCCGCCGGGGAGAGGGCTGGGGTGAGGGGCTACCCGAAGCACTACCTTCAAAATCGCCTCACCTCCTGCCAAGGAACCCGCATGGCCCGTCTCAACACCACGCTTCGCACCGTCGCCCTGGGCCTCACCCTGATCGCCGGCACCGCCTGCGCCCGGGAGCCGTCCGGCGCGCTGCCCAAGCTCAAGCTCGATCCGTCGCGGGTGGCGGTGGTCGGCCTCTCTTCCGGCGCCTACATGGCCACCCAGGCGCAGCTCGCTTATCCGGACGTGTTTCCAAACGCGGCGATCGTCGCCGGTGGGCCCTACGGCTGCGCCGGCGGCAAGCTCGACGTGGCACTGAGCACGTGCATGAAGGGCACGCCGGCGCCGGATGTGGCCGCCCTGGTCGCGTCGGCGAGGAAGCGCGCCGCGGCGGGAGAGATTGGCCCGCTCGCTGAGCTGGCCCGCGCGCACGTCTACCTGCTGCACGGCGACAGCGACGGCGTGGTTGCCCCGGCCGTGGCCGAGGCCGGCGCGCATTTCTACCAGCAGCTTCGCGACGGCACACCCGCACTGGCCCGCATGCAGGTGGTGGACGACGGCAGCCGCCACTTCGGCCACAACCTGCCCGTGGCAGACAAGGGCGACGACTGCGACAAGTCGGCGTCGCCGTATCTCGGGCACTGCGGTTTCGATGCCGCCGGCGAGATCTTCCGCCAGATGTTCGGCCAGCCAGCGGGCCAGCCTGACGGGGCGCACGGCAAGCTGCTGAGCTTCGACCAGGACGCACTGCGCCCCGGCGGCAAGGACGCCTTCCTCGCCAGCACCGGCTACGTCTACGTGCCGCCCGCGTGTGCGGCCGG
The DNA here is from genome assembly GCF_035685805.1 of Dyella sp. GTDB lineage: Bacteria > Pseudomonadota > Gammaproteobacteria > Xanthomonadales > Rhodanobacteraceae > Dyella_A. Next base: position 24,719 of record NZ_DASSAB010000034.1, on the reverse strand, counting down.
CAAGCCGTGTGGCCTGGTGGTCGCCCTGCACGGCTGCAAGCAGAACGCCGACGCCATCGGCCGGGCCTTCGTCGACGACGCCGGCTTCAACCGCTGGGCCGACGTCTACGGCGTGGCGGTGCTTTATCCTCAGACCCGCGCAAGCTTCGCGCCCTTGAATCCGCAGGCATGCTGGGACTGGTGGGGATACTCCGGCACCGACTACGACACCCGCGGCGCCGTGCAGCTGCGCTGGCTGGTGGATGCTGTGCGCGCGATGGGGTTGCCTGCGAAGCAGTGATGGCTGGACGTGCGGTTGACCCGGAAGGTCGTCACCCCGGCGCAAGCCGGGGTCCAGCGTCTTCGCGGTGCCTGGCACATCCTGGCAAAGCGGGAGCGAAGAGCGTTTCGAGCCGCTGTCGCGGCCCGAGTCACTTTTCTCTGTTTAGCCAGAGAAAAGTAACCCAAAGAGAGGCCACCCCGTTGCGGCGTCCGACGGCCATCCATGGCCGCCGGATGCGTGAGGATCGGCCGGGCGTTTCGACGGGGCATCCTGCCCCGGCGAAACGTGGCGGGCATCCTTGCCCACCACCCTGCGGGCCTTGTCGTCCGCTCCTCACCGCCGCAAAGGGGCCCCGGTACAGCCGCGCGCGTCCTGCGCGCATGGTGTGCGGGGGCTCGCTCTCACTCCTCACTCCTCTCCACTCACTCCTCGCCCCATGCTGAGCACGCCCCTCATCGCCGCCGCCGCACTGCTCTGGCTCGGCCTGCTGTTCGGCGTGGCGTTGCTGGGTGAGCGGCGGCCGCAGCTGTTCGAGAAGCGCTGGGCGATCGTTTATGCGCTGTCGCTGGCGATCCACTGCACCTCGTGGACGTTCTACGGCACGGTGACCCAGGCCAGCCGCTCCGGCTGGTGGCTGCCGCCGACGTTTGTCGGCGCGATTTTGATGTACCTGCTGGCGGTGACCGTGCTGCGCCGGCTGGTGCAGCTGGCGCGCGAGTACAACGCCGGTTCGATCGCGGATCTCGTTTCGGTGCGGCTGGGGCGCCACGCGGGGCTGGCAGCGCTGGTCACCGCGGTGATCATCATGGGCATCGTGCCGTACATCGCGCTGCAGCTGAAGGCGGTGGCGATGAGCTACGCCATGCTCAACCGCGGCCAGCTCGCCGAATCCGAGCCATGGCAGGACTCGGCGCTCTACGTGGCGCTGCTGATGGCGCTGTTTGCGATGCTGTTCGGCACGCGGCGCGCCTCGTCGACCGCGCACAACCGCGGGCTGGTGCTGGCGATGGCGTTCGAGTCGCTGTTCAAGCTGGGCGCGATGCTGGCGCTGGGCTCGCTGCTGTTCACGCCGCTGCCGGCGCACCTGCCGCCGGCGCTGCCGGTGCCGCACGACAGTCGCGGGTTCCCGGCGCTGATCCTGCTCGGAGCGCTGGCCATGTTCACCCTGCCGCACCAGTTCCACGCCGGCGTGGTGGAGTGCCGCGACGAACGCCACGTGCGCACGGCGCGCTGGCTGTTTCCGCTGTACATGCTGCTGATCTCGCTGCCGATCCTGCCACTGGCGAAGCTGGGCGACGCGTGGCTGGGGCCGAGCGGTGTGCCGTCGGATCTGTACGTGCTGGCGCTGCCGATGGCGCGCGGCCAGCATGGCCTGGCGCTGGTGGCATTCCTCGGTGGCCTGAGCGCGGCCACCAGCATGGTGGTGGTGGCCACGCTGGCGCTGAGCCTGATGGTGGTGAACCATTTCATCGCGCCGCTGCGGGTGCGCGCGGGCTGGGGGCGCGACGAGCGGGGCGACCTGCGCGGCGAGGTGATCAGCCAGCGGCGGGTGGCGATCCTCATCGTGATCCTTCTGGCCTGGGGCTACAGCCGCGTGCTGGCGCGCAACGACGCGTTGGCCGACATCGGCGCCATTTCCTTTTCGGCCCTGGCCGGTCTGGCACCGGCATTACTGGTGGCGATCTACCGACCGCAGCTGGGGCCGCGCGCGGTGTTCGCAGGGCTCGCTGCGGGCACCGCGGTGTGGTTCTACATCCTGCTGCCGGTGGTGCTGCCGCAGGTACCCGGCTGGCTGCTCGCGGGGCCACTGGGACAGGACTGGCTCGCGCCGGACCGCTTGCTCGGGCTGGGCGACTGGAGCCGGCTCGGGCGCGCGGTGGTGCTGAGCCTGGCGGCGAACGTGGCGGTCATCGGCTGGGTCGCCGGTACCCGCTACGGCCGCTCGGCCGGAGCCGCTGGCGTCGGCGACGTGGGGGTGGCCGAGTTGCGCGCGCTGGCGGTGCGGTTCCTGTCGCCGGAGCGGGTCGAGCACGTGTTTTCGCAGGCGCCGGAGCGCGGCCTGGCAGGCCCGGAGCGGATGGCCGAGGTCGAGCACGAGCTGGCGGCAGTGATCGGCGCGGCGTCGGCGCGACTGCTGCTGGAGGTGGTGCACCGGCAAGGGCGCGGCGACCTGGACACGGTGGCGGCGATCGTCGGCGAGGCGGCGCAGGACCTGCGCTTCAACCAGCGCGTGCTGGAGGCGGCGCTGGAGAACATGAGCCAGGGCATCTGCGTGGTCGATGCCGAGCTGCTGCTGGTGGCGTGGAACAGCCGCTACGCCAGCCTGTTCGACTACCCGCCGGAACTGCTGCAGGTGGGGCGCCCGGTGGCCGACCTCACCCGCTACGCGGTGACGCTGGGCATCGTCGGCGAGGTGCTTGACGAGGACACGCGCGAGGCACGCGTGCATCGCCGGCTGCAGCACATGCGCGCGGGCACGCAGCATCTTTCCGAGCGGCGCTTCCCCGACGGTACGGTGGTGGAGATTCGCGGCAACCCGATGCCCGGCGGCGGCTTCGTCGCCACCTTCACCGACGTCACCGCGTTTCGCCAGGCCGAGCGTTCGCTCAAGCGCATCAACGAGACGCTGGAGCAGCGCGTCGACGAGCGCACTCGCGCGCTGGCGGCCGCGTCGGACGAGGCGCAGCGCGCGAACGAGGCGAAGAGCCGTTTTCTCGCCGCCGTGAGCCATGACCTGATGCAGCCGCTGCACGCCGCGCAGCTGTTCGCACACGCTCTGAGCGAGCGCGGCGCCAACGCCGCCACTGCGCAGCACCTCAACGGCGCGCTGGCCGCCACCGAGGGGTTGCTCGCGGGCCTGCTCGACATCGCGCGGCTGGAGGGCGGCCGGCTGCATCCGCAGCCGCGTGCGGTGCCGCTGGCCGAGGTGCTCGACCCGCTCGCGGCTGAATTCGGGGCGATCGCGCGCGACCGCGGCGTACGGCTGGACGTGGTCGCCACGCGGGCGTGGGTGCGCACCGACCCGCAGCTGCTGCGCCGGGTGCTGCAGAACTTCCTTTCCAATGCGCTGCGCCATGCCGGCGACGGCCGCGTGCTGCTCGGCGTGCGCCGGCGCGGCGACGCGCTGCGCGTGGAGGTGTGGGACAACGGACCGGGCATTGCGGCACACGAGCAGCAGGCGATCTTCCAGGAGTTCCGCCGCGGCAGCGCGGCGGGCGGGCAGGGGCTCGGGCTGGGCCTTTCGATTGCCCAGCGCATGGCCGCACTGCTCGACCATCCGTTGGGCCTGCGCTCCACGCCCGGGCGCGGCAGCGTGTTCCATCTGGAAGTGCCGGCGGCGCGACCGGCGGCGCCACCGGCGAGCGCTGAGGCGCCGGTGCAGCCCCTTGCTGCCGGCCGCGCACTGGTGCTGGACAACGAGCCGGCTGCACTGGCCGCACTGAGCCAGTTGCTGACCGGCTGGGGCTGGCAGGTGCACGCGGCCCGTCACCTCGAACAGGCGCTGGCGGTGCCGTGGCGTCCGGACATCCAGATCCTCGACTACCACCTCGATGGCGGTCGCACCGGGCTGGAGGTTTGGCGGGAGCTGCTGGCGTTGCACGGCGAGGTGTCCAGTGTGGTGCTTACCGCCGATCGCGATCTTGAGCTGCGACAGGTGCTTCTGAGCGAAGGCGTGGATGTCCTCTATAAGCCGTTGAAGCCGCTGGCACTGAACCGGATGCTCCATCGGTCGATGGCCCGCCGGCAGGCTCCCTCGGCCGACGCCAGTTCCAGCACCAGCGCGATTTGACCCGCCGCCTGTTCGGGAGTACACAAAGGTGTGCGGTGCTGGCACCGCCAAGCGCCTCCATATTGATGTCGGCGTTTGAGCCGCCGGTGGTTTGGGCCATCGACGATGTTTTCCGGACAAGGAGATAGCCATGAAAACCTTGAAGATGCTCTTGGGTGCAGGTGCAGTGGCCTGCACCTTGATGGCCGGGTCGGCTTCAGCGAACGATGCAGCTGCCGTCATCACGCCCCCGCCGCCTGCCGAAGTGGCACAGTTCCGTGCCGCCGACCGCAACCATGACGGGGTGTGGGCGCGTTCGGAGGTGCCGGATTCAATGCAGTTGCTGAAGGCACGCTTCGCCCGCTACGACGATAACGGCGATCAGCGGCTGACACTGGCGGATTTTCGTGTGTTCGTAATCGATGTCCGTGGTGAGCGCCTAAGCAGTGATGATCCGATCCGTGGCTTCGGTCGCGGTGCACCGCCCATGCCCGTGGAGCGATATACGCCGCGGACGCAGATCTATTTCGGCGACAGCTGAGCGATAGGCTTCAGGCTGAAGCTGACTCATCGAGGCCGCTTCTGCGGCCTCGATGCGTTTCAGGGGAACTCGGGGGAGACGGCTGCCCGCGCGGGCTCGCCCAGTTCCAGCGTCTTCAGCACGCCGCTGGCCTGGGTGCGATTGCGCACGCCGAGCTTTTCGAAGATGGCGGTGACGTGCGCCTTCACCGTGCGCTCCTGAATCGCGAGGCGATCGGCGATCTGCTTGTTGAGCAGGCCATCGGCGAGCAGCACCAGCACGCGGTACTGCTGCTCGGTGAGCCGGGCGAGGCGGGCGGCCAGATCGGCGTCGGCCGGATCGGCGGGCAACGCGGCGACCGCGGCGGCGAGCGCGGCGGGTAGCCACTGGCGGCAGTCGAGCACGGCCCGGATCGCGTTGCCGATTTCCGCGGGACTGGCGCTCTTGGGGATGAAGCCGGACGCGCCGTGGTCGAGCACGCGGCGGACCACGCGCGGCTCGTCGTGGGCGGATACCACCAGAACCGCCACCCCCGGATGCTGGCCACGCAACGCGGCGAGGCCGGACAGCCCCTGGCTGCCGGGCATGTGCAGGTCCAGCAGCACCAGGTCGACGTCGGGATCGCTGCGCAGTTGCTCCAGTGCATCGTGCAGGTCGACGGCCTCGAGTACAGTGCAGTCGGCCACGCTAGCCGCCGCCGCCTGGTGCAGGGCGGCGCGAAACAGCGGGTGGTCGTCGGCGATCAGCAGGCGGGGCATCGGACGAAATTAACCGGCGGCGGCGATCACGTCGAGCAGGTGCACGCGCGACATGTCAGATATGGACTTTCGTACGATGGCCGCGCGGAACGCGCTTGCTATCGTGCATGGATGAACCTGCGCACCCTCTGCGTCCTGCCGCTGCTAGCGCTGGCCTTGCCGGCGTGCAGCACCCATCCATCCCGAGCGGAGCCGGCGATGTCCCGTCCCGATTTCCTCGTCAGCGACGTGCGCGTCACCGAACACCGCGACCAGGACGATCTGCTCAGCGCGGGGCTCGGGCTGGGCGGGCTGGCGGGCGCACCGTCGCCGTTCGCCGATCCGCTGCATCCGACGCCGGCGGAGTTGCGCCGGCGGGCGATCCAGACCAACTGGAAAGGCATTGCCGATCTCGGTCCGCTGGGTGGCTACGGCACCGTCTACGGCGCCGTGCCGAGCGTGCCCGGGCGCGAGTTCCAGGCGTTTGCGCGGGTGCCGGGCGCGAGCCAGCCGCATCGCGTGCTGCTGCAGGTGCCGGACGCGTTCGATGCGCAGCATCGCTGCCTGGTGGTGGCGCCCTCGTCGGGCTCGCGCGGCGTGTACGGAGCGATCTCGCTGGCCGGTGCCTGGGGGCTGCCGAAGGGCTGCGCCGTGGCCTACACCGACAAGGGCACGGGCGCCGGCTACTTCGATTACGCCGACGACAGCGGCGTGCAATTGGACGGTACGCGCGCCCGGCGGGGCGAGGCGATGCTGGAGTTCGAGCCTCCGCCCGCCACCGCCGATGCCGGCGTGGCGATCAAGCAGATGCATTCGGGCGACAACCCGGAGGCGGACTGGGGGCGCGATGTGATCCAGGCGGCGCAGTTCGGGCTGGCGATGCTCGATCGCGCCTTTCCCGCGCAGGCGCCGTTCACCGCGCAGAACACGAAGATCATCGCCACTGGCCTGTCCAATGGCGGGGGTGCGGTGCTGCAGGCGGCAGGGCTGGACGACCAGGGGCTGTTCGCCGGCGTGGTGGCACTGGAGCCCAATGTACTGGTGCCCGGCCTCGGTCGCCCGATGATCGACTACGCCACCGAGGCCGCGATCTGGCTGCCTTGCGCACTGGCCACGCCGCGGTTCGCGGCGGCGCCGTTCGCACGCGCGCCCGATGGCTCGCTGCCGCCGGCCTACGCCGGGCGCTGTGCCGCGCTGCACGCGCAGGGTCGGCTGGCTGGCGCCACGACCGCGGCGCAGGCGGAGGCCGCCTACCAGCGCCTGCGCGCGCACGGCTGGACCGACGAGGCGCTCGCCACCGCGGCCAGCACCACTGCGTTCGACCTGTGGCGGGTGATCGCCGCCGGCTATGCCTCGTCCTACCTGCGACGCGGCGCAACCGACATGCCCTGCGGCTTTCGCTATCTCACCGTCGATCACGCCAACCAGCCGGCACCGGCCGATCCCGCGACGCGCGCGGCTTGGTGGGCGGACGGCGTCGGCATACCGCCCGGCAACGGCATCGCGCTGGGCGGAGGAATGGATCACGGCGACGACCCGGCGCTGGCCGGCCTCGACTGCCTGCGCCAGCTGTGGACCGGCGACAGCGTCGACGCGCGCGCCCTGCATGCCAGCGTGGCGGCAACGGCGAGCAAACTGCCGCGGGCGGACCTGCCGCTGTGGGTGCTGCACGGCGCCGGCGATGGCCTGTTACCCACGGCGTTCACTTCCGAGCCGTACGTGGCGTGGCTGCGCGACAACGAACGCACACCGATCTACTGGCGTGTACCGCATGCACAGCACTTCGACGCGTTTCTCGCCGTGCCCGCCTTCGGCGCGGTGCACGTCCCCCTGATGCCGTACGGCTATGTGGCGCTCGACCGGATGTGGGCGCACCTGTTCCAGGCTGCGGCGTGGCCTGCGTCGCAACCTGTGCCGGCGCCACACCCGCGCGGCCCCGGTGCACTGGATGCGTCCATGCTTGACCTGCGCTGAGCGGGCGCACGCGCCGCAGCGGGTGGCTGCGTTATCCTTGCCGGCCCTTGCCGCCGTGACCGCCACGGCAGCGCGCCACGAGTCCCAAGGATTTTTTCGATGACCATCAACGTTACCTTCCAGACCAATCGCGGCCCGATTCACCTGCGCCTGCACGACGACAAGGCGCCGGTGACGGTGGCGAGCTTCGTCAACCTGGCCAAGCGTGGCTACTACGACGGCCTGTCGTTCCACCGCGTGATCAGCGACTTTATGGTGCAGGGCGGTTGCCCCCAGGGCACCGGCACCGGCGGCCCCGGCTACAAGTTCGAAGACGAGTTCAACCCGTCGCTGCGTCACGACAAGCCCGGCGTGCTGTCGATGGCCAATGCCGGTCCGCGCACCAACGGCAGCCAGTTCTTCATCACCCACGGCGCCACGCCGTGGCTGGACGGCAAGCACAGCGTGTTCGGTGAAGTCATGAGCGCGGACGACCAGAAGGTGGTCGACGCGATCCGTCAGGGCGACACCATCGAGAAGGTGATCGTGGAGGGCGACGTCGACGCGCTGCTGGCTGCGCAGGCCGAGCGCGTGAAGGAGTGGAACGGCATCCTCGACGCGCGCGGCTGATCGCCTCGCGCCACGCGGTGTTGCACGACGGCCGCCCTCGGGCGGCCGTCGGCGTTTTCGCGCCACCGCGCTTGTGCTGGGTGTGCGCTTGAACGCATAGTCCGGCCGCGGCGGTTGCCGCGGCGGGGATCCGGACATGCGGGTAAGGCTAGAAGACGTGGCAAAAGCGGCGGGCGTTTCGCCCAAGACCGTTTCGCGCGTGCTCAACAACGAAGAAAACGTGCGTGAGCCCACGCGCGAGAAAGTGCTGGCCGCAATGGCAGCGATGGACTATCGCCCGCACCTGTCCGCGCGCAGCCTGGCGAGCAACCGCTCGTACCTGGTGGCGGCGCTGTACGACAACCCCTCGTCCAATTACCTCACCGAAATCCAGACCGGCGTACTCGACGCCTGCGATGAGCACCATTACTCGATGATGGTGCGGCCGCTGCTGGTCGAGGCGCCGGACTTCGTGCAGCGGGTGGACGCGCTGATCGCCCACCATCGCCCGGACGGTTTCGTGCTCACGCCCCCGATCACCGAGCATCCGGTGCTGCTGGCGCATCTGCGCGAACGCGGCGTGCCTTTTGCCAGCGTCTCACCGGTACAGCACGCCTCGGCGATCGGCGCGTTCATCGACGAGCCCCGCGCGGCGCGCGAGATGGTGGGGCACCTGCTGTCGCTCGGTCATCGCAGGATCGCCCATGTCATCGGCCACCCCGCCCATGGCGCCAGCGGCTGGCGACTGGCCGGCTATCGCGAGGCATTGGCGGCTGCCGGGCTGCCATACGACCCGGCGCTGGTGATGGAAGGGGATTTCTCGTTTGGCTCCGGCGTGGCCGCGGCGCGCGCGCTGTTCTCGCTGGCGGACCGGCCCACGGCAGTGTTCGCCGCCAACGACGACATGGCCGCCGGCGTGATCTGGGCCGCGGGCGAACACGGGCTGGCGGTGCCGCGCGACGTGTCGGTCTGCGGCTTCGACGACACCCCGATCTCGCGCCAGATCTGGCCCACGCTGACCACCATCCGCCAGCCGAGTCGGGAGATGGGCCGCATCGCCGCGCTGCAGTTGCTCGCCTCGCTGCGCGGCCGCGGCGAGGAGCAGATGGTGCAGTTGCCGTTCGCGCTGCAGGTGCGCGAGTCGACCGCACCCGTAGCCTGAGGCTCTGCGGAAAAATGACGCAGCTGCAGGCGCGCCGCGTGTAGCCAAGGCGCGTGCCCGAGGCAGGCGTCAATCGGCTTTCGACCGTGGCGCAACGGCTCGGGAGCGCGCGCCATCACTGCCCTGACGAGGCCGGAACCCGGTTCCGCTTCGGGGGCAGGCCGGCGCGCATGGACGCGCTCACACCCGTTCCAGCCTGAAAGCGCAACCATCCAGCCGCCGCAGGGGCTGGCCGAGAAGGGTCCGATTGCTGCAATGCGGTTTGACAGCGCTGTCAGGCACTGCGAATACTCGGCCCATTCGGCGCCAGGCGATCGCTGGCGATGAGTCCAACAAGGGGGTCCCGTGCGTCTTTCTGCCCGCATCCACGCCGCATTCGGGCTGTTGCCCGCGACTGCACTGCTCGCGTTCGCGGGTGCAGCCCTGGCCGCCACGCCGAGTGCGCCGGACACCGCCGTGCACCCGCAGATCTGGCCGCAGGTCGAACCCGCGCTCAGGCCGGATCCGGCTCTGGAGGCGCGCATCGCCAAGCTGCTCGCGGGGATGTCGGTGGAGGACAAGGTCGGCCAGCTGATCCAGGCCGACATCACCGCGATCACCCCGGACGACCTGCTCACCTATCACCTGGGCTCGGTGCTGGCCGGCGGCAACAGTGGCCCCAACGGCAACGAGTGGTCGAGTGCGGCGCAGTGGCGTGACCTAGTCGACCAGTTCCACGCCGCGGCACTGAAACCCTCGGCCGATGGCCGCACGCCGATCCCGCTGATCTTCGGCGTAGACGCGGTGCACGGCCACAACAACGTGCCGGGCGCCACGCTGTTTCCGCACAACTCCGGGCTGGGCGCCATGCGCGATCCGGCGCTGATGCGCGAGATCGGTGCCGCTACTGCGGCCGAGGTACGCGCCACCCACATCGACTGGACGTTCGCCCCCACGCTGGCGGTGCCGCAGGATGATCGCTGGGGCCGCACCTACGAGGGCTATTCGCAGGATCCGAGTGTGGTCGCAGCCTACGGCAAGGCGATGGTCGAAGGACTGCAGGGCATGGCCGGCAGTGCTGAGTTCCTGCGTGACGGCCACGCCATTGCCACCGCCAAGCATTTTCTCGGCGACGGCGGCACCTTCGAAGGCCGCGACCAGGGCGACACGCGTGTCAGCGAGACCACCTTGCGCGACGTGCACGGCGCCGGCTACGTGGCCGCGCTCGGTGCCGGTGCGCAGACGGTGATGGCGTCGTTCTCGAGCTGGAATGGCGTGAAGATGCACGGCAACCATGCGCTGCTCACCGACGTGTTGAAGGGGCGCATGGGCTTCGACGGTTTCATCGTCGGCGACTGGCAGGCGCACGGCCAGCTCGACGGCTGCAGCAACGACAGCTGCGCCAAGGCGATCAACGCCGGGCTGGACATGTTCATGGCGCCGGACAGCTGGAAGGCGCTGTATGCCAACACGCTGGCGCAGGTGAAGTCCGGCGAGATCCCGATGGCCCGGCTGGACGACGCGGTGACCCGCATCCTGCGGGTGAAGCTGCGCGCGGGGCTGTTCGATCTTCCCGCGGCGACCGGTGCGCCCGATCTCTCGGTGATCGGCTCGCCTGCGCACCGCGAAATCGCCCGCCGCGCGGTACGCGAGTCGCTGGTGCTGCTGAAGAACCGCGGCGTGCTGCCGATCAACCCGCACCAGCACGTGCTGGTGGCCGGTGACGGCGCGGACAACATCGCCAAGCAGTCCGGCGGCTGGACGATCACCTGGCAGGGCACGGGCGTGCCGGCCACCGCGTTCCCCGGCGCTACCTCCATCTACGCCGGCATCGCGAGCCAGGTGAAGGCCGCCGGCGGCACCGCCACGCTCTCGCCGGACGGCAGCTTCGAGAACAAGCCCGACGTGGCCGTGGTGGTGTTCGGCGAAGATCCCTACGCGGAGTTCCAGGGCGACCTGAAGACCTTTGCCTACAAGAACGGCAGCGACGCGGACCTCAAGCTCCTGCGCAAGCTCAAGGCGCAGCACATCCCGGTGGTGTCGGTGTTCCTCGCCGGCCGGCCGCTGTGGGTGAATCGCGAGATCAACGCTTCCGATGCGTTCGTGATGGCCTGGCTGCCGGGCTCCGAAGGCGAGGGCATCGCCGACGTGCTGCTGAGCAAGCCCGACGCCAGCATCCAGTACGACTTCCACGGCAAACTCTCCTATGCCTGGCCCCGTACGGCGGTGCAGGTGGCACAGACAGCGGGCACGAAGGTGCAGTATCCGCTGGGCTTCGGCCTCACCTACGCCGACCATGACCGCGCCGGCAAGCTGCCGGAGGAGTCGGGACTCAGCGGCGTGCAGGATCCCAAGGGCGTGTTCCTTCAGCGCGGCAAGCCGATGGGCCAGCTGCAGCTGATGCTGGCCGATACCGGTGGCCCGGCGCAGGCGATTGCCGGCACGCCGGCCGCCAGCGCCCACGGCGGCATCAAACTCACGGCGGTGGATTACAAGGCGCAGGAGGATGCGCGCCGGCTGACCTGGTCCGGCACGGGTGGCTCGCTCGTGCTGGAGGCGGACAAGCCGCTGGAATTCAACCGCGAAACCAATGGCGACGTGATGCTGGTGATGACGCTGCGCCCCGACCGGGTTCCGCCCTCCACCCAGGCGAGCCTTGGCGTGGACTGCGCCGGCGCGTGTCGTACCCGCCTCCCGATCGGAGCCGCGCTCGCGGCGCTGCCGCCGGGCAAGTGGAGCACGCTGGCCATGCCGCTGAAGTGCCTGCGCGCAGCGGGCGCCACGATGGAGGCCCTGCGCGCGCCGTTCGTGCTGGAGAGCCGCGGGCCGATGCAGCTGTCGCTGGCCAAGGTGGAGTTGGAAAGTCATGCGGACACGGTGCTGCCGTGTCCGGCCCGCTAGCCCCGATAGTGCTGGAGCCGGCAGGCCAATAGCCGAACGTTTTTTCTCGTCGCACCGTGTCACTGCTGCATCGGGGGATGCCAGAACGCGAAGCGATGAGCCCATGCCGGAGCCGCTGGGTTCCGGCGTCGTCGGTCGACGTTGCCATCGCGCGTCGACCCTGTTCGTCGATCGCTTGCTCTGGGGAGAGAAGGCATGAATCTGTGCAGACACACCGCCTTGCTGTGCAAGGCAACCGCGCTGCTCGCGCTGGCAGGAATCTGGGGGCCGGTGCTCGCCCAGGAAGCGCCCGCTGGCGGCGCCACTGATACGACGCCGGCCAAGACCGAGCAAAAACCCAAGGCCACCGACCTCAAGCAGGTCACCGTGACGGTGGAACTGCGCGCGCAGAACCTGCAGAAATACGCCGGCACGGCACAGGCGCTGGACAGCACCGATCTGCGCGGCATGGCGATCAACTCGGTGCGTGACCTGCAGGTCGCCATCCCGGGCATGAACGTGGCGAACCAGGAGGGCAACACGGAGATCTTCATCCGTGGCGTGGGTTCGGCCAACAACACCGAGCTGGGCGATCCGGGCGTGGCGCCGCACTTGAACGGCAACTACATTCCGCGCCCGCGCGGCCTCGGCCTGATGTTCTACGACCTGGAGCGGGTCGAGGTGAACAAGGGGCCGCAGGGCACCCTGCGCGGCCGCAACGCGCTGGGCGGCACGCTCAACATCGTCACCAAGCAGCCGGAGCTCGGCAAATACGGCGGCTATCTGCAGCTGGACGCCGGCAATCGCGATTCGCACGGCGCCGAGGGCGCGTTCAACATTCCGCTGGGCGAATACTCTGCGCTGCGTTTCTCCGGCTACGCGCTGCGCAAGGACACCGGCTTCAACAACGCCGGTGCCGAGCAGGGGCTCAAGCCCGCGGGCATCCAGAAGGAAGTGGACGGCCGCGTGTCGTTCCTGAGCAAGCCGACCGACCGGCTCACCATCTTCGTGATGGGTGACTACGGCCACGAGGGCGGCACCGGCTATCCCGGCGCCAACATCTACTCGGCCACCCAGGCGGGCTATTTTCCCGGTGACTACAACATGCGCAACGTGGTGTACCGCGGCCCCGAAGGCACGCTGAACAACCACATCTGGGGCTTGCAGGGGAAGGTGTCGTACACGTTCGACGCGTTCAACCTGGAGTACAGCGGCAGCTATCGCAAGGTGGATTTCTATCAGCGCAACGCGTCATCCGACGGCGTGCTGTGGCCCGGTCGCGACGTCAGCCCGGCCGGTGAGGACTACGACGTGTTCTCCAACGCCTACTGGCAGACGCGCTCCAAGGCCACCACCCACCAGCTGCTGCTGACCTCGCCGGAAGATTCGGACGTGATCTGGACCGTCGGCGGTTTCTACTTCAAGGAAGACCAGCAGGTTGGCTACTTCTCGCTGGTGGACAAGGGCTACTGCTGCTACTCCGGCACCGAGTTCACCATGCCCAAGGTGCCCGGCCGCTCCAACGCGTTCTTCGCCGATCTCACCTTTCCGGTGGCCGATCATTTCCGACTGAAGTTCGGCGCCCGGCGTACCCACGAAACCAAGGCGCGCCAGGGTCTGGGCGGCAACTGGGCGCTTACGCTGGGCGGCGAGGGTTTCGGTTGCTGCTTCGCCACCCGACTCGGCACCGAGGGGTTCGTGCCGGCGCTGCTGGACCGTCCCAACTTCGACGTCTCCAACCTCACCACGCCCGCGCAGCAGGCGCAGTTCCTGATCGAGGGTGTGCTGCAGCCGGGCGCGCGCGACACGCTGATCCAGCAGCTGGCCGGCATCCCGGACGGCAGCCGCCCCAACGGCACCTGCGTGGATCGTCCGGACACCAACAATGGTGGCGCGGTGACGTGTCCGGCCGATGGTTCGCACTCGTTCGCCAACCTCACCATCCCGGCGGTGCAACGCGGCAGCTCGCGCTTCAATTACAACGACTTCCGCGCCGGCTTCGAAACCGACCTGAGTGACAACCAGCTGCTCTACGGCACCATCAGCACCGGTCACAAGGCGGGTGGCTTCAACGACACCTTCGACGTCAACAAGGTGCCCAGCACCTTCAAGCCGGAGAAGCTGGTGTCCTACGAGGTGGGCTCCAAGAACGAGTTCGAGTTCAACGGAAAGCTCGCCACCTTCAACGTGTCCGGGTTCCTCTACAACTACACCAACCAGGTGTTCCAGGACCTCACCACCATCGCGATCGACATCAACGGCAATGCGTCAGGCTTCTCGCTGGTCAATCGCAACGTGGGCAAGTCCAAGCTCTACGGCGCGGAGATGCAGAGCACGCTGCGCTTCGATCACGGTTTCATGCTCGATCTCAACGCGCTGCTGCTGCACACCGAGATCACCGAGGGCATCGTCGCCGACACGCGCAGCCAGAACTTCGACGCCGGCGGCATCACTTCGCAGATTGACCTGAAGGGCAACCAGTTGCCGCTCGCATCCAAGCTGTGGGCTACCGCCCGCCTGCAGCAGTTCGTGGAGATGAACAGCGGATCATTCGACTGGCAGGCGCTGGTGAGCTACCGGTCGCGCTACTACCTGACCCAGTTCAACCTCGATCCGGTGGTGTTCGTTTCCGATACGCAAGGCACCGTGAGCAGCGTGCAGCCTGCGGCGGCTGCAGGCTTCCCGGACCAGCAGAAGGGCTACTTCACCGTCAACCTGGGCTTCGGCTATTCGCCGCAGGACAGCATCTGGCGCTTCGAGGGCTACGTGTCCAACCTGTTCGATAAGCAGGCCTCGCAGAAGGCGCTGGTCGGCTCGGGCATCAACGTGCGCTTCCTCAACGATGCCCGCAGCTACGGCGTTCGCGTGCGCGCGGATTTCTAAATTTCCTTTTGCGAGGCCACCGGCACGCCCTGACGGCATGCCGGCATGCCTCCCTCCCCGAACCCGCCCGCGCCTTGCCGGCGGGTTTTTTATGGGTGGGGGAGGCGTCGGGTTTGTTTTGAGCATCAGTGACGGGAAAGCTGGCCGGCTGTCCCGGACGCTGATGCGCGCGCAGCGGTTGATCGGCGGGGCGTGTGCTGCCGGGCGTCGCCGCTGCGGGGCACCGTGCGGAGCCGCGCCGAATGATGCCGGCAATCGCCGGCCCGGGCGCGCCCGGCGCTGGGGACGGGCCCAGGCCTGCCTGCGCGCAAAGTGGACTACCACGGCGACGCAAGAGTGCGCGGTTCGGATCGACGGCAGGGGCCAGCGGCAAGCCGACTGTCGGCTGCGGGCTCAGCGGCGACAAGGGGCGGGCCGCACTCACGGGGCAATGCGGAGCGGGCTGCCGCTGCGCCAGCGTTAGGTAAGGCCGGGGATGCCCGCTCGTCCCCGGATCAGGCGCCGCTCCATGGCGGTATCCGGGCGCGTGCTAAAATCAGCCGGTTTGCAGCCTTGATCTCCCCTGCGAGGACGCCATGCCCCAGCTTGCCCAGCGTGTCGGTCGTGCCAAGCCCAGCGCGATCATGCTGATCGCCGAGAAGGCCCGCCAGCTCAAGGCGGCCGGCCGCGACGTGATCAGCTTTTCCATTGGCGTGCCCAACTTCCTGCCCGGCGAGCACGTCTATGCCGCGGCCCGTGAGTCGCTTGAGCGGGACTCGGGCCAGTACGGCAGCAATCGCGGGGCGGAGGTACTGCTGGATGCGTTCCTCGCGCACATCGAGGCGCTGGGCCTGACCGGCTACGGCCGCATGAACCTCTCCATCGGCATCGGCGCCAAGCAGGTGCTGTACAACCTGGCCGAGGCGATGCTCGACGAGGGCGACGAGATCTGCTTCGCCGCGCCGTTCTGGACCACCTACCGCGACATCGCCGACATCGTCGGCGCGAAGACCAACATCCTGCACTGCGGCCCGGAGCATAACTACAAGCTCGTTCCCGCGCAGCTGGAAGAGGCCCTCAAGCGCAAGCCCAAGGTGTTCCTGTTCAACAACCCGTCCAACCCCACCGGCATGGTCTACACGCGCGAGGAAATCGCCGCGCTGGCCGAGGTGCTGGTGAAGTATCCGGACACCTGGATCATCACCGACGACATCTACAACTCGATGGTGTTCGACGGCCTGGGCTACCACAACTTCGTGCACGCCAGGCCGGAGCTGAAGGACCGCCTGGTGTTCGTCGATTCGCTCTCCAAGACCTACGGCATGCCCGGCTGGCGGGTGGGTTTCATCGCCGGGCCGGAATCGGTGGCCAAGGCGGTCACCACGCTGAACTCCAACCACATCACCAGCCTGCCGGAAGTGATCACCGCCGCCGCGGTGGCCGCGCTCGCCGGGCCGCAGGACATCCCGCAGGCCAAGCGCGCCGAGTTCGCCGCCAAGCGTGACACCGTGATGGCCGCGCTGGACGCAATCCCCGGTGTGGTCTGCCCGCGTCCGCAGGGTGCCTTTTACGCCTTCCCCGATATTTCCGTTGCCTTCGGCAAGCGCCACGCCGGGCAGCTGATCGAGAACGACGTGCAGTTCTGCGCCGCGTTGCTGGAATCCAAGGGCGTGGCCTGCGTGCCGGGCTCGGCGTTCGGCGAGCCGCGTGCCATGCGCATTTCCTACACCTGCCCGACGGCCCAGTTGGCACCGGGTCTGGCGCGCATCGCCCAGTTCTTCACCGAGCTCACCTGACCATAGATCCCTGCAGGCGCGGCTCAAGCCGCGATGCCCCGGTCGCCTGACGGAAAAGCATCGTCGCCGGAGTCGGCCGCACCCACGTCACCCGTTTCCCACCAAGGAGCCAACCCCATGAAAGCCCCCGTTCGAGTTGCCGTCACCGGCGCCGCCGGCCAGATCGGTTATGCCCTGCTGTTCCGTATCGCCGCGGGCGACATGCTCGGTCCGGACCAGCCGGTGATCCTGCACATGCTGGAGATCACCCCGGCGCTGCCGACGCTGCAGGGCGTGGTGATGGAGCTCAATGACTGCGCGTTCCCGCTGCTCGCCGGCACCGTCGCCACCGACGACGTCAACGTCGCCTTCAAGGACGTCGACTACGCGCTGCTGGTCGGCGCGCGTCCGCGCGGCCCGGGCATGGAGCGCAAGGACCTGCTCGAGGCCAACGGCGCCATCTTCGGTCCGCAGGGCAAGGCGCTGAACGACCACGCCAAGCGCGACGTGAAGGTGCTGGTGGTCGGCAACCCGGCCAACACCAACGCCCTGATCGCCCAGCAGAACGCCCCGGACCTGGACCCGAACTGCTTCACCGCGATGGTCCGCCTGGACCACAACCGCGCGATGAGCCAGCTGGCCGAGAAGACCGGCAAGCACAACACCGACATCAAGAAGATGACCATCTGGGGCAACCACAGCTCCACCCAGTACCCGGACCTGCACCACGCCACCGTGGATAGCAAGCCGGCACTGAGCCTGGTCGAGCAGAGCTGGTACGAGAGCGACTTCATCCCGACCGTGCAGCAGCGCGGCGCGGCGATCATCAAGGCCCGCGGCGCCTCCTCCGCCGCCTCGGCCGCCTCGGCCGCGATCGACCACATGCGCTCCTGGGCGCTGGGCACCGCCGAGGGCGACTGGGTCTCGATGGGCATCCCGTCGGACGGCTCCTACGGCATCGCCCCGGGCGTGATCTACGGCTACCCGGTGACCGTGAAGAACGGCAAGTACGCGATCGTGCAGGGCCTGGAAATCAACGATTTCTCGCGTGCCCGCATGGATGCCACCGACAAGGAGCTGCGCGAAGAGCGCGCCGGCGTCGAGCATCTGTTCGCGAAGAAGTAAGCCAGCTCGTTTCGGCTTGGGGGAGGGCGGCTTCGGCCGCCCTTTTTTCGCGGCAGCCTCGCCGCTGACCTTGGTGCCACTTCACGGACATCCCGGCCATCTCCGGGACGCCGCTCTTCGGGCGATGCGAAGCGAGCCGTCACCGGGTCCCTTCGGGAGTCGAGCGGGGCGGGACGACAAGGCCCGCAGGGGAACGGGCAGGACGCCCGTTCCTTTTCGTCAGGGCAGGAGCCCTGTCGAAAAGCCCGGCCCGACCCGCGTGCCCGCAGCGCCAACGGCGCGGAGGGACGACGGACGCAGGGTGCCGTTCTCTTTGGTTACTTTCTCTTGGGCAAGCAAGAGAAAGTGACTCGGCGGCCGAAGGACGTCGAAACCGCTTTTGACTGGCGTGCAGATCACTGAGCCTGATATGCGAAGGGTGTCGCCTTGGCAGCCGAGCATCGCCTGATGGCGCCGAGTCATCGAAGAGATACACGCGTTGCGTCGAAATACAAGGCAGCGCAACGCGCCTCCAATCCCTAAAATGCGCGGCCGTTTTGCATGGTGGGTGCGCGCTGCATGGACATCGTCGTCAACGAAGAACTCAAGGCCTACATCGAGCCGATGACGCCGGAGGAATACGAGGCGCTGGAGCGCAGCCTCCTCGCTGAGGGTTGTCGTGACGCGCTGGTGCTGTGGGGCGAGATACTGGTCGACGGGCATCACCGCTATGCGATCTGCCGCAAGCACGGCTTGCCGTTCCAGACCGTGCAGCATCCGCATTTCCAGTCGATGGACGACGTGCACCTGTGGATGATCGACCAGCACCTGGGGCGGCGCAGCCTGTCGATGTTCCAGCGAGGCGAGCTGGCGCTGCGCAAGCGCGACATCCTCGCTGCGCGTCGTGCTCAGGCGCGGGTGAAGTTGCCGCCGCTGCCGCCGATTCCGGAAGACGCGGAAACCGCCACGGAAGATGCGGCGCCGGTGATCGAACCGGCAGTCAGCGCGCCGGAAGCGCCGGTGGAGGCACCGCCCAGCCGCGAGGCCTTGGCGAAGGCTGCGCGCCTGAGCAACACGCAGGTCGGGCTGATCGAGAAGATCCGCAAGCAGGCCGCCCCAGAAGTGGTGGAGGCGGTGAAGGCCGGCACGATCTCGATCAACGCCGCCGCCGCAGTGGCCAGCCTGCCGGAGGACGAGCAGCGCGCGGCGGCCAGCGGCGGCGACCGGGAACTGAAGGACGCCGCAAAGCGCGTACGCGAGTCGCGGCGCAAGCCGAAGGAGATTCCAGCGGCCGACCCGGAGGCGGCCGCTGGCGCGGACGATGAACTGCAGCAGCTGCGCCAGCGTGTGGCGGAGCTGACCGCCGAAGTCGCTTCGCTGCGCCAGCAGCTGGCCGAGCTGCAGGGCGAATAAGGGCGGGCACGACAGCCGGGCTGTGCGCCGGCCGAGCCTTCAGTGCGTGCGGGCGATCGTGCTCGTCGCGGCCTCGCGCACGTAGGCGAGCAAGGCGTCATCGACGGCGCTGCCGCTGCGCAGGTCCGGCTCGCGCAAATAGGCCTCGCGGATCTTGGCGTGGGTGGCCGGATCGTCGCCCGCGTATTCGCGGAACATCGCCATCCAGCGCTGCGCCATGGCCTGCACGGCCGGGTCGTGGGCGGGCACGCCGTCGGCGAGTGCGGTGCGCAGCGCAGCGATGAGCTCGGGCCAGGCGTACATCTGCTTGCCGTAGTGCTGGCGCATCCGCTGCATTTCCTGCTCGTCCAGATAGCGCTCGAAGATCGCCAGCCGTGCGCTCACCATGGAGCGCTCCACGAAGCGCTCCAGTGCCGGCGTGATGCCGCTGCGTTCGCGCATGCCCGGTTCGTCCTCGGTCATCGTGCGCAGGCGCAGCAGGAAGGCCGGGTTGTTGCCGGTGCCGCGACCGATCATCTCCATCCACTGCAGGGCCAGTTGCTGCGCGTCGGCGTCCTCCGGGGTGGCGCCGCGATCCATCGCCGACTGCACGGCGGTTACTAGCGCGCTCCAGGCCGGCAACACGTCCGGGTCGGTGTGCAGCGGCAGGGCTTTCAGTTCCTCGGGGGTGAAATACTTCTCGTACATCGTCATCTGCTCCAGCGTGTCCAGCCAGTCGGCCAGGTCGGGGGACTGTCCGGCCACGAGTTGGCCGCGCAGATGCACCAGCCGCTCGCGCAGGCGGGCGGCATCGGCCAGGTCGCGGTCGAGCTGCGCGATCTGGCGGTCCACCAGTTCGGCCAGCGGTGGCTGTGGTCCGGACAGGGCAAGTCCGATGTCGGCCAGCGGCAGGCCCAGCTGACGCAGGGCCTGGATGCGGTGCAGGCGTTCGATATCCGCCTGCCCGTAAAGCCGATAGCCGGCACCGGAGCGCGAAGACGGACTGAGCAGGCCGATCGCGTCGTAGTGGTGCAGGGTGCGTACGGTCAGCCCGCTACGCTTTGCCAGTTCGCCCACCGTCAGCTGCATCGCTAGTCACTCCGTTCGCCTCGCGTGGCCCACACGCTAAGGGCTCACGTTACGTGAGGGTCAAGCGTTCTGGCCACCGCCGTTTCGACCTTGGTCGCGGTGCCGCTGGCCGATGGCTGGACTAGGCTTGGGCGGGTTCTGGAGGGAGTGCGGCACATGGGCTACGACGCGTTCTACCGGCAGTCGATCGAGGAGCCGGAGCGGTTCTGGGGTGAGCAGGCGCGGCTGATTCACTGGGAAACGCCGCCGCAGCAGATTCTCGATGCCTCGAACCTGCCGTTCCGCCGCTGGTTCGTCGGCGGCACCACCAACCTCTGCTACAACGCGGTGGATCGCCATCTCGCCGAGCGCGGCGAGCAGCTGGCGCTGGTGGCGATCTCCACCGAGACCGATACCACCGAGGAGATCACCTACCGCGTGCTGTATCGCGAGGTGAACCGCTTCGCCGGCATCCTCAAGGGGCTGGGCGTGGGCCGCGGCGATCGGGTGGTGATCTACATGCCCAACATGGCCGAGGCGGTGTACGCGATGCTGGCGTGCGCGCGCATCGGCGCGATCCACTCGGTGGTGTTCGGCGGTTTCGCGGCGCACAACCTGACGCTGCGTATCGACGACGCGGAGCCGAAGCTGCTGATCTGCGCCGATGCGGGCATGCGCGGCGGCAAGGTTATTCCGTACAAGCCGCTGGTGGACACGGCGCTGGCCGAGGCGAAGGCGCCGCCGCCGCATGTGCTGATCGTCAGCCGCGGGCTGGATCCGGACATGCATCGCATGGAGGGTCGCGATGTCGACTACGCCCGCCTGCGCGCCGAGCACATGAACGACGAGGTGCCGGTGGAGTGGCTGGAATCGAACGAGCCCAGCTATCTGCTCTACACCTCCGGTACCACCGGCAAGCCCAAGGGCATCCAGCGCGACGTGGGCGGCTACGCGGTGGCGATGGCGCTGTCGATCCGCACGGTGTTCGACATCGCGCCGGGGCAGGTGATGTTCTCCACTTCCGACGTGGGCTGGGCGGTGGGGCACTCGTACAACGTCTACGGCCCGCTGATCGGGGGGGCCACCTCGCTGCTGTACGAGGGGCTGCCGACGCGGCCTGATCCCGGCATCTGGTGGCGGCTGTGCGAGAAGTACAAGGTCCGCACGATGTTCTCCTCGCCGACCGGCATCCGCGTGCTGAAAAAGCAGGATGCGTCGTGGCTGAAGAATGCGGACCTCTCCAGTCTCAAGTGGCTGTTCCTCGCTGGCGAGCCGCTAGACGAGCCCACCGCCCAGTGGATTACCGAGGGCCTCGGGGTGCCGGTGATCGACAACTACTGGCAGACCGAGACCGGCTGGCCGGCAATCACCCTGATGCCGGGGCTGGAGCTGAAGCCGGTGAAGTGGGGTTCGCCCGGACTGCCGGCGCCCGGCTACAAGATGAAGGTGATCAACGAAGCGACCGGCGAGGAAGCGGCCGCCGGCGAGAAAGGCGTACTGGTGTTCGTGCCGCCGCTGCCGCCGGGCTGCCTCACCACGGTGTGGCGCGACGACGACCGCTACGTCAACAGCTACTTCAGCCACTTCAAGGAGCTGCTGTACAGCTCGCTGGACTGGGCGATCCGCGATGCGGACGGCTATACCAACATCCTCGGGCGCACCGACGACGTGATCAACGTGGCTGGACATCGGCTGGGCACGCGCGAGATCGAGGAGTCCGTCGCCACGCATGCCTCGGTCGCCGAGGCGGCGGTGATCGGCATGAAGGACGAGCTCAAGGGTCAGGTGCCGGTGGTGTTCGCCACGCTCAAGCAGGGCGTGCTGGAACTGCCCGCCGACGTGACCCGGGCGATGCAGCAGTGCGTCACCGACCAGCTCGGCGCGGTGGCCCGGCCGGCGCGGATCTACGTGGTGAACGCGCTGCCGAAGACCCGCTCGGGCAAGTTGCTGCGGCGATCGCTGCAGGCGCTGGTGCAGGAGACCGATCCGGGCGACCTGTCCACGCTGGACGATCCGTCGTCGCTCGATGAGGTGCGCAAGGCGCTGGAGCGGGGGCCGGATCTGGGTACCTGAGGCCCCGCTTTTGCTACAAAGAAAAACGGGACGGCAAGCCGTCCCGTTTTCCCTCTTGCACACCCTGCGGGGGATTCTCAGGCCGCTTGGGCCACGTTGTCCTTGGCGGCTACCGGCAGCCGCATCAGGTGGTCGAACGCGCTCAGTGCGGCGGTGGAGCCCGCGCCCATCGCGATCACGATCTGCTTGTACGGCACCGTGGTGGCATCGCCGGCCGCGAACACGCCCGGCAGCGAGGTCTCGCCGCGGTCGTTGATGACGATCTCGCCGCGTGCCGACAGCTCCAGCGTGCCCTTGAGCCATTCGGTGTTCGGCAGCAGGCCGATCTGCACGAAGATGCCTTCCAGCTCGACCGTATGCGTGTTGCCGCTGACGCGGTCGGTGTAGACCAGGCCGTTGACCTTCTGGCCGTCGCCCAGCACCTCGGTGGTCTGCGCGTTGAGCAGGATCGCCACGTTCGGCAGGCTGCGCAGCTTGCGCTGCAGCACCTCGTCGGCGCGCAGCTGGCTATCGAACTCGAGCACGGTGACGTGACTGACGAGACCGGCCAGGTCGATCGCCGCCTCCACGCCGGAGTTGCCGCCGCCGATCACCGCGACGCGCTTGCCCTTGAACAGCGGGCCGTCGCAATGCGGGCAGTAGGCCACGCCCTTGTTGCGGTACTCGGCCTCGCCGGGCACGTTGACATTGCGCCAGCGCGCGCCGGTCGACAGGATCACCGTGCGGCTCTTCAGCACCGCGCCATTGGCCAGCTGCACCGCGACCAGGCCGCCCGGCTCGGCCGCCGGCACCAGCTTCTCGGCACGCTGCGCGTTCATGATCTCGACGTCGTAAGCGCGCACATGCTGCTCCAGCGCGGCGGCGAACTTCGGCCCCTCGGTCTCCTTCACCGAGACGAAGTTCTCGATCGCCAGCGTGTCCAGCACCTGGCCGCCGAAGCGCTCCGACGCGACGCCGGTGCGGATGCCCTTGCGCGCGGCATAGATCGCCGCCGCGGCGCCGGCCGGGCCGCCGCCGACGATCAGCACGTCATACGGGGCCTTGTCGGCCAGGCGCACGGCATCGCGCGCGGCGGCGCCGGTGTCAACCTTGGCAAGGATCTCGGCCAGCTCCATGCGGCCCGAGCCGAAGGGCTGCCCGTTGAGGTAGACGGTCGGCACGCCCATGATCTGGCGCTGCTCGATCTCGTCCTGGAACAGGCCACCGTCGATGGCGACGTGGCGGATGCGCGGGTTCAGCACCGCCATCAGGTTCAGCGCCTGCACGACGTCGGGGCAGTTGTGGCAGGTCAGCGACATGTAGGTCTCGAAGACGAAGTCGCCTTCGAGCGCCTTGACCTGCTCCTGCACGTCGGCCTCGATCTTGGGCGGGTGACCTCCGGCCTGCAGCAGCGCGAGCACCAGCGAGGTGAACTCGTGGCCCATCGGGATCGCGGCGAAGCGCACGCCGGGCTCGGCGGCGCCGGCGCGGCCGATCGAGAACGACGGGCGGCGTGCATCCTGGCCGTCGAAGCGGGCGCTGATACGGCTGGGGGCGATGGCAGCGAGCTCTTCGATCAGCTCGCGCATCTCCTGCGAGGCCGGCCGGTCGTCGAGGCTGGCCACCAGCTCGATCGGCTGCGTGATGCGCTCGAAATAGGCTTCAAGCTGGCCTTTGGTGGCGGCGTCCAACATGGCGTGTCCTTTCAGGTGTTCAGGCGAGGTCGTTCCGACCCCGTTGAGAGCACCGGCAGGAGCAGCCTGCGGCGCTGTCAGCGGGGCCTGTCCGGCCCTCCCCGGCCAAGCCGGGGAAGAGAAGCATCCGTGGCCGGCATGCCGCCGGCCCGGTGGCGGGTCATCAGATCTTGCCGACGAGGTCCAGCGACGGGGTCAGCGTCTTGGCGCCTTCGTTCCACTTGGCGGGGCAGACCTGGCCGGGGTGGCTGGCAACGTACTGGGCGGCCTTCAGCTTGCGCAGCGTTTCCTTCACGTCGCGGGCGATCGCGTTGTCGTGCACTTCCAGCGTCTTGATCACGCCTTCCGGGTTGATGATGAAGGTGCCGCGCAGCGCCAGGCCTTCCTCAGGGATGTGCACGCCGAAGGCGTTGGTCAGCGCATGGGTCGGGTCGCCGACCAGCGGGAACCTGGCCTTGCCGACGGCCGGCGAGGTCTCGTGCCACACCTTGTGCGAGAAGTGGGTGTCGGTGGTGACGATGTAGACCTCGGCACCGGCCTTCTGGAACTCGGCGTAGTTGTCGGCCGCGTCCTCGACTTCGGTCGGGCAATTGAAGGTGAAGGCGGCCGGCATGAAGATCAGCACGGACCACTTGCCCTTCAGCGACTCGTCGCTCACCGGCACGAACTTGCCGTTGTGGAAGGCTTCGGTCTTGAACGGCTGGACTTGGGTGTTGATGATGGACATGCTTGGCTTCCTCTGGCGTGAAGTGGTTGGGAGACAGCCGAGAGGTTAGGGCGGCGGCGCCCATAAGGCCAATTGATTGAGACAACCCTTTACATTGATTGCCTCTATTAGCTCCGGCCGTGCCGGGGCCGGATGAGCTCAATACTCGAGCCGCTCCGGCCTGATTTCCTGCAG
>NZ_DASSAB010000033.1:0-65678 GCF_035685805.1 Dyella sp. | reverse complement strand
GATGGGCGAAGGCGACCCCGGCCGGGCGGTGACCAAGGAGTTCTACGCCGCCGCACGCGAGTTGACCCAGTCTCACGGTTCGTTGCTGCTGGTCGATTCGATCCAGGCTGGCCTGCGCGCCCACGGCGTGCTGTCGATCGTCGACTACCCGGGCTTCGAGAAGCTCGAGGCACCGGACATGGAGACCTACTCCAAGGCGCTCAACGCCGGCCAGTACCCGATGTCGGTGCTCGCCGTGAACGAGCGCACCGCCGCGCTGTACCGCAAGGGCATCTACGGCAACACCATGACCGCCAACCCGCGCGCGCTCGACGTGGCCTGCGCCACCATGGGCCAGCTCAGCGACGCGGTGCGCGAGAACATCCGCGAGCGCGGCAAGGAGTTCGTGACCAAGCTCAACGCGCTGAAGGACGAGCTCGGCGGCCTGATCACCAAGGTGCAGGGCACCGGCCTGCTGTTCTCCTGCGAGCTGGCCCCGCAGTACAAGTGCTACGGCGCCGGCTCCACCGAGGAGTACATGCGCGAGCGCGGCATCGGCGTGATCCACGGCGGCGTCAACTCGCTGCGCTTCACCCCGCACTTCAACGTGACCAGCGCCGAGGTGGACCTGATCGTGGCGCACGTGAAGCACGCGCTGCTGCACGGCCCCAAGCGGGAGCAGGCCGAGGCGGCCTGATCGCCTCGCACCATCGACGTCAGTGACACCCAGGGGCGCGTCCTTACTGACGCGCCCTTGTTCATTCCGGGGCCGGCGTGCGCGTGGACTGCCGAACCGGCGCAGACTCCGGCAGCAGCGAGGCCGCCAGAAGACCCACCAGCACGGCCCCGATCATGTACCAGGCCGGTGCCAGCGCGTTGCCGCTGAGCCGCGTCAGCCAGGCCACCACGAACTGGGTAGACCCGCCGAACACCGAAATGGCCAGCGCGTAGACCAGCGCCAGCGCGCCGGAGCGCACGTGCGCCGGCAAGGACTCGGTGACGGCGACCAGCACGGTGCCGGTGGACAGCGTGGAGGCCACCGTCAGCACCACGGTGATCAGGTACAGCACCGCGCCGCTGCGCTCGCGATCGAGCAGCCAGAATGCCGGCAGGATCGCCACCAGCAGCACCAGCCACGGCACCAGCATCACCGGCTTGCGGCCCAGCCGGTCGGACAGCCACCCGCTGAGCGGGTCGCACACCAGGCCGCACAGGCCGACCAGCGCGGTCGCCCCCAGCGCCACGCGCTCGGACAGACCCAGCGTGGTGTTGGCGTAGGTGGTCATGTACTCCAGCACGTAGTTGCTGGTGGTGGCGGCAGCCAGCATGGCGATGCCCAGCAGCGCTACCCGCAGATAACCGATGCGGCCGACCCGCGGCGATGGCGCGCGGCGTGGCTCGGAGGTTTCCTCCAGCGTGCGCCGCATCAGCAGCCCGAACGGCACGATCACCGCGCCCAGCCCCAGCGCGACACGCCAGCCCCAGGCGTCGAGCTGGGCCGGCGTCAGCGCGTGCGCCAGCGCCACGCCCACCAGGCCCGCCACCAGCACGGCGGCGTCGGCCCCCATCGCCTGCATCGAGATATACAGCCCGCGCCGATGCAGCGGCGCCGCCTCCATCAGGAACGCGGTGCTCGGCCCCACCTCGCCGCCCAGCGCGAAGCCCTGCAGCAGCCGGAACATCACCACCAGCACCGGGGCGGCCACGCCGATCGATGCGTACGATGGCACCAGCGGCAGGCCGATCACCGCCACGCCGATCAGGCCGAACGACAGCAGCATCGCCGGCTTGCGTCCGCGCCGGTCGCCCATGCGACCGATCACCCAGGCACCCAGCGGACGGGTGAGGAAGCCCGCACCAAAGGTGGCCAGCGAAGCCAGCAGGCTGGCGCCCGGTTCGTCGGAAGGAAAGAAAGTGCGCCCGATCTGCGTGGCGAAGAACGCGTAGGTGACGAAATCGTAGAACTCGATCGCGTTGCCCACGGCCACCGCCGCGACCTGGCGCTTGCGCAGCGGGTGGGCGGTGCGGGTGGGGCGATCTTCCACGGCGTGCGCCGCATCCTCGCTCATGCACTCTCCCTTGGCCGCGCAGCGACCCCGTGCCGGCCAAGCATCGACGATGCGTCGGTCGCTGGCAATGCAGGCGGTCGCGCGTGACGACAACGCCGCGCGCGGCGGCCGGCGGCCACGCGTGCGACCAGGCCAGGGCGGGCAACGCCGTCCATGGCCTGCCGCCCTCGCCGCCAGCGGCGCCGCGACGGGCGGGCCATGCACGCCAAGGGCCTCGCCTCGGTGATGTCGACACTGCGCCGGGAACGGCAGCGCGCTGGAGGAGGCCACGGAGGGCCGGGCGGAAGCGGCCAACGGTCGTCCCGGGCGCCTTGGCGGTGCTTCGTGAACCGCTGCCTGCAGCGTGAGCGATCGCGGCCACCGAAGCACCGCGGATGCGCTTGTCGGCTGCAGGCCATAAGCTTTGCGGCCATGCGACACGCGTCGCTTCTCCACACACAGGCCCACGCGCATGCCCGTCGTCGAAGTCCGTCACCCGCTCATCCAGCACAAGCTCGGCCTGATGCGTCGGGCCGGCATCAGCACCAAGGACTTCCGCGAACTGGCTTCGGAGGTCGCCGCGTTGCTGACCTACGAGGCAACCAAGGACCTGGAGACCGTCGCGCAGATGATCGACGGCTGGGCCGGGCCGCTGACGGTGCAGCAGATCAAGGGCAAGAAGATCACCATCGTGCCGATTCTGCGCGCGGGGCTGGGCATGCTGCCGGGCGTGCTCGATCTGATTCCCGCCGCCAAGGTCAGCGTGGTCGGCCTGCAGCGCGACGAGGAAACGCTCAAGCCGGTCACCTACTACGAGAAGCTCACCGGCCGCATGGACGAGCGCATCGCGCTGATCGTCGACCCGATGCTCGCGACCGCCGGCACCCTGCTCGCCACCGTCGACATGCTCAAGGCTGCCGGTTGCAAGCGCATCAAGGGGCTGTTCCTGGTGGCGGCGCCAGAGGGCCTTGCGCGGATGCAGGCCGCGCACCCGGACGTGGAGATCTACACCGCGGCGGTGGACGACCAGCTCAATGCCCAGGGCTACATCCTGCCCGGCCTCGGCGACGCCGGCGACAAGATTTTCGGCACCAAGCAGCTGCCCGACGCGGGCTGAGCGTACGGGGGTTTCATCCCTATCCCACATCACGCAAAGTAATCGGATGTCGGCATGGGCCGACATCGCCGACAGCGCGGCTCCGGGGGGAGCGTTCGCAGAACTGTCGCAAAAGCTTGCTAGCGTGCGGCGTTTCATGGATCCGGCAAGGATCCCGCCAGAGGGAGTGACTTTTCATGCAGGGAACCACCATGCGGCGCGCCATCCTGGCGACGCTGACCGGCGCGGCGATGTCATTTTCCGCCTACGCCAGCGATCTTCAGATCAACCAGTTCCGCGTCCGCGGGCCGGCCGGCGGCAACGACGAGTTCGTCGAGCTGGTCAACGCCGGCTCGAGCGCGCTGGATGTGTCCGGTTATCAGCTCAATGGCTCCAACGCCAGCGGCACGGTAGGCACGCGCCTCACCTTGCCGGACGGCACACGCATCGCACCGGGCTGCCATCTGCTGCTGACCAACAAATCCAGCAGCGGGTATTCCGGCACCGTCGCCGGCGACCTCACCTACAGCACCGGCGTCACCGACACCGGTGGGCTGGCGATTCTCGATGCCTCCGGCTCGATGATCGACCAGGTCGGCCTGAGCGCCGGCTCGGCCTACCAGGAGGGCACGCCGCTGGCCTCGCTCGGCAGCAACAACGCCGACCAGTCCTACATCCGCAGCACCAACGCCGCCGGCCTGCCGAACGACAGCGGCGACAACAGCGCCGACTTCGTGCTGGCCAGCCCCAGCACCCCCAGCAACAGCGCCAGCCCGTGCGTGGCGATGGGCGCCAGCGTGTCAATCGCCGATGCCAGCGCCACCGTACGCGGCGCCGCCGACGTGGCGATGCCGTTCACCATCACGCTGTCCGAGCCGGCTCCGGCCGGCAGCGGCGTGACCGTGCACGTGGCCACCGCGGACGACACCGCCTCGGCCAGCGCCGGCGACTACGACGCGCTCGACACCGACCTCACCGTCGCGCCGGGCGAAAGCAGCGCCAGCTTCAACGTGATCGTGCACGGCAGCAGCGTCGGCAAGACCGACCGCGCCTTCGACGTCACCCTGAGCAACCCCTCGGGCGGCTACACGCTGGCCCGCGACAGCGCGATCGGCGCGATCCTGTACGACATCCCGGTCGATGCCGAGCTGTGGCAGATCCAGGGCCGTGAGCAGACCTCGCCGCTGCTGGGCAAGACCGTGCTTACCCACGGCAACGTCGTCACCGCGGTGGGCCCGGCCGGCTTCACCATGCAGACCCCGGACGCCCGCGCCGACGCCGATCCGCTGACCTCCAACGGCGTCTACGTGTTCACCGGCAGCGCACCCACGGTCGCCATGGGCGACGTGGTGGATGTCGATGCGGTGGTGGACAACTACTACCACCTCACCGAGCTGAAGAACCCGGTCGTGAACGTCGTATCGCACGGGGCGGAATTGCCGAAGGCGGTGATGTTCGATGCCGCCACGCCCTCGTCCAATCCGGACCACCTGTCGTGCGGCGCCACCAACTTCCAGTGCTTCATCAGCATGCGGGTGAAGCTGCGCCACGGCATGATCAACACCGGCAACAAGCGCTTCAGCAGCGAGCCGTTCGCCGAGGTGAGCATCACCGCCAACGGCCGGCGCTCGCTGCGCGAGCCGGGCGTGGTCTACGGGGTACCGGTGCCGGACGGCGTGAGCCTGCCCCACTGGGACGGCAACCCGGAAGTGTTCAAGATGAACACTGCCGACTTCGGCGCGGTGCCGCTGAACACGCCGTTCAATGCCGGCTCCACGTTCGAGGCCGAGGGCGTGATCTCCTACGACTTCGGCGCGTACACGCTGATCCCCACCTCATTCAAGCTGAAGAAAGCGGTGCAGCTGCCGCGGGCGGTGGATCACGCGATTCCGGTGGCGCTGCGGATCGGCGCGTTCAACACCGAGCGCTTCTGCGACACCACCTTCGACACCACCTACACCTGCAGCGGTGGCTCCGGCGAGCCGACCGCAGAGGAGGTGGCGCTGAAGACCCGCCGGCTGTCGGCGTACATCGGCGGCGTGCTGCGCTCACCGGACGTGCTGTCGGTGGAGGAAGTCAAAAGCCTGCCGCTGCTGCAGGGCCTGGCCAAGCAGCTCGGCGACGACTACGGCGTGAGCTACGACGCCTACCTGATGGAAGGCCACGACCCTTCGGGTATCGATGTGGGCTTCCTGGTGCGGACCGATCGCGTGAAGGTGCTCTCGGTGCGCCAGCTGGCGGCCGACGAGACCTGGGATGACAACGGCAACACGCCGTACATCCACGACCATCCGCCGCTGCTGCTCACGGCGCAGGCCGGGCTGATGCGGTTCCAGGTGATCTCGGTGCACACCAAGGCCCGCCAGAACGTCGACAAGACCGGCAGCTCGGCCGATCGCGATCGCGAGAAGCGGTTCGAGCAGGCGAAGTCGATCGCCACGCAGGTGCAGCAGCTGCAGCAGGCCTCGCCGCTGACCCCGCTGGTGGTGGTGGGCGACTTCAACGCCTACCAGTTCAGCGACGGCTTCGTCGACATGGTCGGGCTGATCTCCGGACGCTACAAGGACAGCGAGAACCTGCTCAAGCTGGGTGAGCCGAACATCGTGCATCCGTCGCTGTGGAACGCGGTGGAGTCGGTGCCGGCGAACGATCGCTACTCGTTCCAGTTCACGCAGAACTTCGGCGAGATCCAGGGCTACACCAAGGCGGGCTCGGGCAACTCCGGCCGCTCGGTGCCGACCTTCCAGGTGCTCGACCACGCGCTGCTGAACCTGCCGGCCCGCTGGCGCTTCCTGCGCATGCAGTACGGCCGCGGGGATCTCGATGCACCGGCACAGACGCTCGAGGACGCGGCCAGCGCCACCGGCGTGACCCAGGCGATCGGGGCCTCGGACCATGACGGCCTGGTGGTGGAATTGCTCGATCCTTCCATCCTGTTCGGCAGCAAGCCGCGCGGGCACGGCCACGGTCACGATGACCATGACCATGACCATGGCCGCGATCACCACTAAGCCGCAGCGCTGAAACCGAAAAGGCCACGCTCCTGCCGGGGCGTGGCCTTTTCCTTTTTCCGCGACACCGGCTGATTGCTGCGGCCGACCCGCACGTGCAAGCCGCTCGATTCACTCGCTCGGATCAGGCCGTGCGGCTGGCACCAAGGCGGGCGAAGCGGTCCGTGGCCTCCACCAGTTCGTGCAGGATCCCCGGCTCGAAGGCCGAGTGCCCCGCGTCCTGCACGATGCGCAGGTCCGCCTCGGGCCAGGCACGGTGCAGGTCCCACGCGCTGCGGATCGGGCACACCACGTCGTAGCGGCCCTGCACGATGGTGGCCGGGATGTTGCGGATGCGACCCACGTTGCGCAGCAGCTGGTCGTCGTGTTCGAAGAACCCGCCGTGCACGAAGTAGTGGCATTCGATGCGCGCGAAGGCGAGCGCGAATTCGTCCTCTGCGCTGGAATCGATATGCCCTTGGTCCTGCCACAGGAAACTGGTGGCGCCCTCCCACACCGACCACGCGCGCGCCGCCGCGATCCGCGTGGCGGCACCGTCGCTGGTGAGGCGCCGGTGGTAGGCGCTCATCAGGTCGCCCCGTTCGGCCTCCGGGATCGCGCCGAGATAGGTTTCCCAGGCATCGGGATAAAGTGCGTCGCAGCCCTTCTGGTAGAACCACTCCAGTTCCGACCGGCGCAACATGAAGATGCCGCGCAGCACCAGCTCGGTGACCCGATCCGGATGCGTCTCGGCGTAGGCCAGCGCCAGCGTGGAGCCCCACGAACCTCCGAACACCTGCCAGCGATCGATCGCCAGATGCTGACGCAGGCGCTCGATATCGGCGACCAGGTCCCAGGTGGTGTTGTCGGTGAGCTCGGCGTGTGGCGTGGACTTGCCGCAACCGCGCTGGTCGAACAGCACGATGCGGTACAGCGCCGGGTCGAAGAAGCGCCGGCACTTGCCGTTGACGCCGCCACCCGGGCCGCCGTGCAGGAACACCACCGGTTTGCCGTTCGGGTTGCCGCTCTGCTCGTAGTACAGCGTATGCAGCGGCGAGACCTTCAGGAACCCGCTATCGAACGGCTCGATCTCGGGATACAGCGTACGGCGCTCCGACGACATGGCAACACGCTCCTTGAAGTGGCGACAGCCGCTTAGGCTAGCACGCAGGCGGTCGCCGCTTTTCCGGCCTGGCGGGTGCACGCACGTGATCAGCAGCGGGCGGGACAGGCCCGGCCGCGATGCGTCACCAGACACGGCTCACCGCGCGCACGGCGCTGGTGCTGACGATTCTGTGCTGCTGGCGAAGGCGTGCCGCCTTGCCATGGCCGCTATCGGACGAACAGCTTGCCGGGATTGAGGATGCCGTTCGGATCGAAGGCCTGCTTGACGCCACGCATCAGCGCGATCTCCACCGCGCTGCGGGTGCTTTCCAGGTACGCGCGCTTGACCAGGCCAATGCCGTGCTCGGCCGAGATGCTGCCGCCGAACTGCTGCAACGTGGCAGCCAGGTGCCTGGTGACGTGCTCGCACTGGGCAATGAACATCGCGTCGTCCATGCCGGGCGGCGCGAGCACGTTGATGTGCAGGTTGCCGTCGCCGATATGGCCGAACCACACCACCTCGAACTGCGGGTACTCCGCGCCGAGCAACGCCTGCATCGCGTGCAGGAAGGCGGGCACCGCGCTGACCCGCACCGACACGTCGTTCTTGTACGGCCGGCGTGGCGCCAGGCTCTCGGTGATGCCCTCGCGCAGTCGCCACAACGCATTGGCCTGTGCATCGCTCTGCGCGATCACGCCGTCACTGATCCAGCCCTGCTCCATGCCGTGCTCGAAGGCGGCCAGGGCAGCGTCCTGCGCCTGTTCGTCCGCTGCGTCGTACTCGGTGACCACGTAAAACGGATGATCGCCCTCGATCGCCCGCTGGGCGCCGTGGGCCAGCACGTGGCGCAGCGCCACGTCGGTGAAGAACTCGAACGCCTGCAGCGACAGCCGCCCGCGGAACAGCGCGAACACCTGCATCAAGGCATCCATGTGCGGCAGCGCCAGCAGCATCACCTGCGACGGCGGCGGCGGGTCGGTGAGCTTGAGCGTGGCCTCGGCGATGATGCCGAGCGTGCCCTCCGAGGCGATCATCAGCTGGCGCAGGTCGTAGCCGCTGGAGTTCTTGATCAGGCCCCGGTTGAGTTCCAGCCGCTCGCCGGTGGCCGTGATCACGGTGAGGCCGGCGATCCACTCTCGCGTGTTGCCGTAGCGGATCACCCGGATACCGCCGGCATTGGTGGCGATGTTGCCGCCGATCGAGCACGAGCCGCGGGCGGCGAAATCGACCGGATAGAGCAAGCCATGCGACCTCGCGGCGTCCTGCACCGCCTGCAGCGGCATGCCGGCCTGCACGGTGAGCGTGCGGTCGACCGCGTCGAAGGCCACGGGTTGGTTCATCCGCTCCAGGCTCACCACCAGTTCGCCATCGGCGGCGACCGCGCCACCGGAAAGCCCGGTGCGCCCGCCCGAGGGCACCACCGCCAGGGCGTGCCGGTGCGCCCAGCGCATCACCTCCTGCAGCTCCTCGATCGTGCCGGGCAAGGCGATCGCCAGCGGTGCAGGCGTCCAACGACGGGTCCAGTCGCGGCCGTAGTGCTCAAGGTCCGCGGCGTCCGTGAGCAGACGCAGGCCGGGCGCAGCGGCAGCAAGCGTGGCGAGCATGGGATCGGTCATGGCAGGGTCCTGGGGCAGGCAGTTAGCCTGACATCCGGCTCCGGCACGGTCCAGTGGTGCACCGCCGCATCGCAGCGCCGGCTCTGGCATAGTGGTGCTCCCGTCACGCGGCGATGGACCGGCATGAAAACCTCGTTTCCCAAAGAAGACATCAAGGTGCTGCTGCTCGAAGGCGTCAGCCAGAACGCGGTGGAGATCTTCCGCCAGGCCGGCTACAGCCAGATCGAATACCACCAGACTTCGCTGCCGGAAGACGAGCTGAAGGCGCGCGTTGCCGAGGCGCACATCGTCGGCATCCGCTCGCGCAGCCACCTCACCGCCGACGTGCTGGCCGAAGCCAAGCGGCTGATCGCGGTGGGCTGCTTCTGTATCGGCACCAACCAGGTAGACCTGGAAACGGCCAAGAAACTGGGCGTGCCGGTGTTCAATGCGCCCTACTCCAACACCCGCAGCGTGGCGGAGCTGGTGCTGGCAGAGGCGATCATGCTGCTGCGCGGCATCCCGCAGAAGAACGCGCTGTGCCACCGCGGCGGCTGGACCAAGTCCGCCGCCGGCAGCTACGAGGCGCGCGGCAAGACGCTCGGCGTGATCGGCTATGGCCACATCGGTACCCAGGTCGGCGTGCTGGCCGAGGGCCTGGGCATGCAGGTGATCTTCCACGACATCGAGACCAAGCTGTCGCTCGGCAACGCCCGCGCGGCGGCAAGCCTGGACGACCTGCTGGCGCGCTCGGACGTGGTCACGCTGCACGTTCCCGAGACTCCCGCCACCCAGATGATGATCGGCGCCAGCCAGCTGGCGAAGATGCGCGCCGGCGCGCTGTTGATCAACGCATCGCGCGGCACCGTGGTGGATATCGACGCGCTGGCCAAGGCACTGCAGCAAGGGCATCTGGCCGGCGCCGCGATCGATGTGTTTCCGGTCGAGCCCAAGGGCAACAGCGACCCGTTCGTCTCTCCGCTGGTGGGCTTGGACAACGTGATCCTGACACCGCACATCGGCGGTTCCACGCTCGAGGCGCAGGACAACATCGGCATCGAGGTGGCCGCCAAGCTGGTGCGCTACAGCGACAACGGCTCAACCCTGTCGGCGGTGAACTTTCCCGAGGTGTCGCTGCCGGAGCACCCGCGCAGCCGCCGTCTGCTGCACATCCACCAGAACGTGCCGGGCGTGCTGTCGCGCATCAACGAGCTGTTCTCCGCCGGCAACATCAACATCGACGCGCAGTTCCTGCAGACCGACCCGCAGGTCGGCTACGTAGTGATCGACGTCTCGGCCGACGAGGCGCAGGCCGACGCATTGAAGGACAAGCTCGCCGCGATCCAGGGCACGCTGCGCACGCGAGTGCTGTACTGAACCAGGCCGGTTCGACCGGAGGCACTCCTGGCCATCGCAAGGACGCAACTGACGCAAGCAGGCAACAAAAAACCGCGCCGAGGCGCGGTTTGATGGGACGATGCAGCCGCCCAGCTAATCAAATGGTCGGGGCGGCCGGATTCGAACCGACGACCCTCTGCCCCCCAGGCAGATGCGCTACCAGGCTGCGCTACGCCCCGACTGAAACAAGTCCGCAAGTCTAGCAGCTTGCGGGGCCGCGCCGGAAGCTCTCAGCGCCGCAGCATGCCCAGCACTTCTTCCAGTTCCATCCGCACCTGGCGCACGATCTGGTGCGACATGCTCGCTTCCATCCTCGCCTGGGGCCCCTCCAGACGGGCGCGCGCACCGGTAATGGTGAAGCCCTCGTCGTACAGCAGCGAACGAATCTGGCGAATCATCAGCACGTCGTGGCGCTGGTAGTAGCGCCGGTTGCCGCGGCGCTTGACCGGGTTGAGCGCAGGAAACTCCTGCTCCCAGTAGCGCAGCACGTGCGGTTTCACCCCGCACAACTCGCTGACCTCACCGATGGTGAAATAGCGCTTGGCCGGAATCGCGGGTAGTTCGGTGTTATTCCCTTGGTCCAGCATAGCCCTCGACCCGCACCTTGAGTTTCTGACCCGGACGGAACGTCACCACCCGCCGCGCGGAGATAGGAATCTCCTCGCCGGTTTTCGGGTTGCGCCCCGGACGCTGGTTCTTCATGCGCAGGTCGAAATTGCCGAAACCGGACAACTTCACCTGTTCTCCCCTTTCCAAGGCTTCGCGCACCACCTCAAAGTAAGCGTCGACGAATTCCTTCGCCTCGCGCTTGTTGAGGCCCACTTCGAGGAACAGGCGCTCGGCCATTTCCGCCTTGGTCAGCGCCATCTCAACCTCGCAACCTTGCCTTGCATGACATCTCCAACGCGGTAACCGCCTCACGTACGCAACGGTCCGCGTCGTCGTCGGTAAGCGTGCGTGAAGCGTCCTGTAAAATCAAGCCCATAGCGAGACTCTTTCGGCCTGCTTCGACCCCTTTGCCGCTGTACCGATCGAACAACTTGAGCTCGCTCAGTACGGCACCGAGGGTGTCACGTACCACCCGCTCGATCTGTGACCAGCTGACCGCCTCGGGCAGATCCAGCGCCAGGTCGCGGCGAACCGAGGGGAATCGTGCGACCGGTCGCGCGCGCGGCAGCCGGCGGGTCAGCAGCGGATCGAGGGCAACCTCCAGCACGTGGACGTCCGGCCCGAGATCAAGCACCTTGGCCAACTGCGGATGCAGCGCACCGAGGAAGCCCACAGTCACGCCATCGTGCGCCACGCGCGCACCGCGCCCAGGATGCAGCCACCCGGGCAGCTGGTCGGCGTGCACCGACCAGCGCTGCGGCTCGCCACCCCAGGCGATCAGGGCGTCGAGATCACCCTTGAGATCGAAGAAATCCAGCGCGCGGGCCGGCACGCCCCACTGTTCGGCGTGCGCGCCGCCGCAGGCGGCGATCGCCAGGCTCGGCGTTTCCAGCGGCGGATCGCCGGCAGCGAACACCCGCGCCACCTCGAACAAGCGCACCCGCTCCTGCTGGCGCGCCCGGTTGTGGCGCAGCGACTCGACCAGGCCAGGCAGCAACGACGGGCGCATGATCGCGAGGTCCGCCGACAGCGGATTGGCCAACGGCACCCCCTGGTCGCCAAAGCCCCAGCGGGCAAGCAGCTCGGCCGGCACGAACGACAGGTTCACCGCCTCGTAGTGGCCCCGCGCAGCCAGTTGCTCGCGCAGGGCAAGTTCGTCGATGCGCGCTTCCGGCGCAGCCGCCAGCGTCAGGGCGCCCGCCGGCGTATGGGTGGGGATGTTGTCGTAGCCGTAGATCCGCGCGACCTCCTCGATGAGGTCCTCTTCGCGCTCGATGTCGAAGCGGCTGCTGGGTGCGGTGACGCGCCAGCCATCGGGCGCATCCTCCACGCGCATGCCCAGCGCGGTAAAGATGCGCGACACTTCGGCGTCGGCCACCATCACGCCCAACACGCGGCGCAGGCGATCGCGCCGCAGGGTGACCGGCACGGGCTGCGGCAGGTCGTCGGGCCGCTCCGCCACCAGCACGGGCCCGGCGCGGCCGCCAACGATCAGCAGCAGCAATTCGGTGGCGCGCTCGAGCGCCCGCTGGGGCAGGGCCGGATCCACGCCGCGCTCGAAACGGTGCGAGGCATCCGTGTGCAGACCCAGCTTGCGCGCCTTGCCCATGATCGCGGCCGGCGCGAAGTGGGCCGACTCCAGGAACACGTTCACCGTGGTGTCGGTGACGCGGGAGCCATGCCCACCCATCACGCCAGCGACGGCCAGCGCCTGGTGCTCGTCGGCGATCACCACGAAGCCGCCGTCGAGCGTTGCCTCGCTGGCATCGAGCAGCTTCAGCGTTTCGCCTTGCGCCGCATGGCGCACCACGATGTCGCCACGGAGCACGTCGTTATCGAACGCATGCATGGGCTGGCCCAGCTCGAGCATCACGTAGTTGGTGACGTCGACCACGGCGCTGATCGGGCGCAGCCCTGCCCGGCGCAGGCGTTCGGCCATCCACAATGGCGTGCGCGCGGTCGCGTCGATGCCCTCGATGATGCGGCCGAGATAACGCGGCGCATCCTTGCCCGCCTCCAGCCGAATGCCGCGACGGGCGGCGCCGGTCACCGGAGCGGTCGACTGCGCCGGCACCTTCACCCGGCTGCCGAAAAGCGCTGCCACGTCGTGCGCGAGACCTACCAGGCCCAGGCAATCCGGACGGTTGGGCGTGAGCTTGAGCTCGATGCTGGCGTCCGGCAGGCCGAGGTAGGTCGCCAGTGGCTGGCCAACCGGCGCGTCCGCCGGCAGCTCCAGCAAGCCGGATGCATCGGCATCGACTCCCAGCTCCTTGGCCGAGCAGAGCATGCCTGTCGACTCCACCCCGCGCAGCCTGGCTGCCTTGATCGCGATGCCGCCCGGCAGCGAAGCGCCGACGGTGGCCAGCGGCACTTTGATGCCCACGCGCGCATTTGGCGCGCCGCAAACGATCTGCAGTAGCGCGCCCTGTCCGGCATCGACGCGGCACACCTGCAGCCGATCGGCTTCCGGATGCTTTTCGGCCGCCACGATCTCGGCCACCACGACCCCATCCAGCCCCTGGCCCAGGACGGTAAGTTCTTCCACCTCCAGGCCCGCCATGGTCAGTGCGTGAGCCAGCTGGGCCCGGTCCGCCTCGATTTCGACCAGCTCGCGCAGCCAGTTCTCGGAAAATTTCATCGTTGTCGGTTCCTTGCCGGGCTTACGCGAACTGCTTGAGGAAGCGCAGGTCGTTCTCGAAGAACGCGCGCAGGTCGGACACGCCATAGCGCAGCATGGCGAAGCGCTCCACGCCCAGGCCGAACGCGAAGCCGGTGTACCGCTCCGGATCAATGCCGCAGTTTCTCAGCACGTTCGGATGCACCATGCCGCAGCCCAGGACCTCCAGCCAGCGGGTGGATCCATCCTCCGCATCCCAGCGGATGTCCACCTCGGCCGAAGGTTCGGTAAAGGGGAAGTAGCTCGGGCGAAAACGCATCTCGAAATCGCGCTCGAAGAACGCCCGGACGAACTCGGCCAGCGTGCCCTTGAGGTCGGCAAAACTGGAGGTCTCGTCGACCAGTAGCCCTTCGACCTGGTGGAACATCGGCGAGTGGGTCTGGTCCGAATCGCTGCGATAGACCTTGCCCGGCGCGATGATGCGGATCGGCGGCTGCCGACCCTGCATCGAGCGCACCTGCACCGGCGAGGTGTGGGTGCGCAGCAGGCGCCCGTCGCCGAAGTAGAACGTGTCGTGCATGGCACGCGCCGGGTGGTGCGGCGGGAAGTTCAACGCCTCGAAGTTGTGCCAGTCGTCCTCGATCTCCGGACCGTCGGCGCGCTGGTAGCCGAGCCGGGCGAAGATCGAGGCGATGCGCTCGAGCGCGCGGGTGATCGGATGGATGCCACCGCGCTCACCGTCGCGACCGGGCAGGCTGATGTCGATGGTCTCCGAGGCGAGGCGCCGGTCCAGTTCGGCCTGTTCCAGGGTTGCCTTGCGTGCAGTCAACGCCTCGGCAAGCCGCTCCTTGACCCGGTTGACCTCGGCGCCGCGTGCCTTGCGCTCCTCGGGCGCCAGCGTGCCCAGCGACTTCAGCGCGGCGGTGACGACACCGCTTTTGCCGAGCAGGCCGACGCGCAGCGCATCGAGCGCGTCCAGCGAAGCGGCCCGTTCGATATCGGCCAGCGCCTGCGCGGCGCGGCTGTCCAGATCGTCCATCGATGCAGTTCCGGTGATTGCCCCAAACGAAAACGGGGAGGAGGCGTTGGCCTCCTCCCCGCTTGCTTTACATCATATCGTCGGCGCGCGAGCGCTGAAGACGATCAAGCAGCCAGACTGGCCTTCGCCTTTTCCGCGATGGCACCGAATGCCTTGATGTCGTGCACGGCGATGTCGGCCAGCACCTTGCGGTCGACCGTGATGCCGGCCTTGCTCAGGCCATTGATCAGACGGCTGTACGACATGCCGAACTGACGTGCGGCAGCATTGATGCGCACGATCCACAGGGCGCGAAACTGACGCTTGCGCTGCTTGCGACCGATGTAGGCGTACTGACCGGCCTTGATGACGGCCTGGTTGGCAACGCGGAAGACCTTGCGACGGGCGTTGTAATAGCCCTTGGCGCGGCCAATGATTTTCTTGTGACGACGACGGGCGGTAACGCCACGCTTTACACGAGCCATGGTTTATCTCCCCGCCTTAAAGGTACGGCAACATGCGAGCTACACCCTTGGTGTCGCACGCTTTCAGGTGGTTCGGGGCACGCAGGCCGCGCTTACGCTTGGTCGACTTCTTGGTCAGGATGTGTGACTTGAAGGCGTGACCGCACTTGATTTTGCCCGACGCGGTCTTGCGAAAACGCTTCGCAGCCGCCCGGTTGGTCTTGATCTTGGGCATGGAAATGCTCCTTATCCGGTTTCTGACTGATCTGGCGGTGGCGATGATCCAAAGGATCGAGCCACTCTTTCCGTCCTGCCGCGATCGGTGCACGACCCTTCCAAGCGGGTCGAACCGCGAAGTATACGCAAGCATGTGGCAGCGCACCAGTAGCCGGATGAAAAGGCCAGGAACAGTTGCCCGAAAGCCCTGCCACCCCAAGAGCGCGGCGCGCCATATGCCCGGTGCCGCGGGGCGAAAACGCAAAACGGCGGCCCGAAGGCCGCCGATTGCACTGTCCGCGCCGGGCGAACCGGCCGCGTGATCGCCTACTTTTTCTTCGGCCCGATCATCATGACCATCTGGCGCCCCTCGAGACGCGGGAACGATTCAACCTGACCGTTCTCGCCGACGTCTTCCTGGATCTTCTTGGCCAGGTTCTGGCCCAGATCCTGATGGGACATCTCGCGGCCGCGAAAGCGGATGGTGACCTTGACCTTGTCGCCCTCTTCCAGGAAGCGGAGCATGTTGCGCAGCTTGATCTGGTAGTCGCCCACGTCGGTCACGGGGCGAAACTTCACTTCCTTGATCTCGACCTGCTTCTGCTTCTTCTTGGCGGCGGAAGCCTTCTTCTGGGCTTCGAACTTGAACTTGCCGTAATCCATGATGCGGCAGACCGGCGGATCGCCGTTCGGCTGGATCTCGACCAGATCCATGCCTGCTTCCTGCGCCAGGGCCAAGGCCTCGTCACGGGTGAGAATGCCAAGCTGTTCGGAATCGACGCCGATCACGCGGACCCGCGGAACGCGGATCTCGAGGTTGCGGCGATTGCCCTTGCTGTCGGTGGTTGCGATACCACTATCCTCCAGAAAATTGTTATTGAACCGGGCGCGCCGTCAACGGCGCGTCTCGGCCTGCAGACGTTCGATGAAGTCGGCCAGCGGCATGCTGCCGAGATCTTCCCCCGAACGGGTACGCACAGAAACGGCACCGGCCTCCTTCTCGCGATCACCAACGACAAGCAGGTACGGCACTTTCTGGATCGTATGCTCCCTGATTTTATAGCCGACCTTCTCGTTGCGCAAATCGGCCTCTACCCGGAAACCTTTGTCGACAAGGGCTTGCGTTACCTCAGCGACATAATCCGCCTGGGCGTCGGTAATGCTGAACACCGCCGCCTGCACCGGCGCCAGCCACGGCGGCAGCAGGCCTGCGTGGTGCTCGATCAGGATGCCGATGAAGCGCTCCATGGAACCGACGATGGCGCGATGCAGCATCACAGGGTGCTGGCGCTGCGAGTTTTCGTCGACATACTCGGCGCCCAGGCGCTCCGGCATCATGAAATCGACCTGCATGGTGCCCACCTGCCATGCCCGACCGATCGAGTCCTTCATGTGGTACTCGATCTTCGGGCCATAGAAGGCTCCTTCGCCCGGCAGCTCTTCCCACTGCACGCCGGCGGCCGACAGCGCCGCGCGCAGCGCGGCCTCGGCCCGATCCCAGACCGCGTCAGTGCCAATGCGCTTGTCTGGACGCAGTGCGATCTTCAACGCGATGTCTTCGAAGCCGAAGTCGCCGTACACCGCCATCGCCTGCTGGTGGAAGGCGGTGACTTCGGACTCGATCTGTTCGGCGGTGCAGAAGATATGGCCATCGTCCTGGGTAAACGCACGCACGCGCATGATGCCGTGCAGTGCACCGGACGGCTCGTTGCGGTGGCATCCGCCGAACTCCCCGTAACGAATGGGCAACTCGCGGTAACTGTGCAGGCCGGTGTTGAAGATCTGCACATGGCCGGGGCAGTTCATCGGCTTCAGCGCGTACGTATGCTTCTCCGACTCGGTGAAGAACATGTTCTCGGCGTAATTGTCCCAGTGGCCGGACCGCTTCCACAGCGACACGTCCAGCACCTGCGGGCAACGCACTTCCTGATAGCCGCTCTTGCGGTAGACGTCGCGCATGTACTGTTCAACCTGCTGCCAGATCGCCCAGCCTTTGGGATGCCAGAACACCATCCCCGGGCTTTCTTCCTGCTGGTGGAACAGATTCAACGCCTTGCCGATCTTGCGGTGATCGCGCTTTTCAGCCTCTTCCAACTGATGCAGGTAGGCCTTCAGATCCTTGTCGTTCAGCCAGGCGGTGCCGTAGATGCGGGTGAGCATCGCGTTGTTGGAATCGCCCCGCCAATAGGCGCCCGCCACCTTCATCAGCTTGAACGCACGCAGCTTGCCGGTGTTGGGCACGTGCGGGCCGCGGCACAGGTCGGTGAATTCGCCCTGGGAGTAAAGCGACAGATCCTCGCTGGCCGGAATCGACTCGATGATCTGCGCCTTGTACTCCTCACCCAGACCGCGGAAGAACGCCACGGCCTCGTCGCGCGATTTCACGCTGCGCGTCACCGGCAATTGCTCGGCAACGATCTTGTGCATCTCGGCCTCGATCTTCGGTAGGTCTTCCGGGGTGAAAGGCCGCTCGTAGGCGAAGTCGTAGTAGAAGCCGTTGTCGATCACCGGGCCGATGGTGACCTGCGCGCCCGGGTACAGCCGTTGCACTGCCTGGCCCATCAGGTGCGCAGTGGAATGACGCAGGATCTCCAGCGCCTCCGGGCTCTTGTCGGTGACGATCTGCAGGCTGGCGTCGTGATCGATCGGGAAGCCGGCATCGACGAGCTTGCCGTCGACCTTGCCGGCCAAAGTGGCCTTGGCCAGTCCGGCGCCAATGGAGGCGGCCACGTCCTGCACGCTCACGGGATGCTCGAACGGCCGCTTGCTGCCGTCGGGAAGGGTGATCTCGATCATGAAAAGTCTCTTTTGAAAGCAAAAAAGGGCTGGACGCCCTTTTCCTGATGACAAGGCGTGGAAAAAGTCAGCGTGGGCGGGAGGTAGTGGACATGTCGCACACTCGGCCGGCGTTTGGCACGCGAGCCACCTTGGCAGGAAGATCGAAGCAGATACCTAGTCTAGCCGAGAAAATGCGCCGGAACAGGTGCCCTGGGGCGCCTCCTTTCACACCGCAAAGACCACGTCCGTCAGGTGGGCGATAGAATCGCCGCTTCGCCTCAGGGAACCGACGCCATGCGTATTCTTGTCACCGGCACCGCCGGCTTCATCGGGGCGGCGCTCGCG
Organism: Dyella sp.; assembly: GCF_035685805.1. GTDB lineage: Bacteria > Pseudomonadota > Gammaproteobacteria > Xanthomonadales > Rhodanobacteraceae > Dyella_A. The sequence goes on along the minus strand of NZ_DASSAB010000033.1, from coordinate 47,420 downwards.
CAACGGCTGCTGGCGCGCGGAGATGAAGTGTGGGGTCTGGACAATCACAACGACTACTACGACACGGCACTGAAAGAGGCCCGGCTGGCGCAGTTCGCGCAGCATCCGGCTTACACCCACCAGCGTGCGGACCTGGCCGATGCCGATGCCGTGCAAAGCGCATTTTCCCGATTCCGGCCGCAGCGCGTGGTCAACCTCGCGGCGCAGGCCGGCGTGCGCTATTCGCTCAAGAATCCGCACGCCTACGTGAGCAGCAACCTGGTCGGGTTCACCCACATCCTGGAGGCATGCCGGCATCACGCGGTGGAGCATCTCGTCTACGCCTCGTCCAGCTCGGTCTACGGCGCCAACCGCAAGCTGCCGTTCGCCGTCGAAGACGCGGTGGATCATCCGGTCAGCCTCTACGCCGCCACCAAGAAGGCGAACGAGCTGATGGCCCACACCTACAGCCATCTTTACGGGCTGCCGACGACGGGGCTGCGATTTTTCACGGTGTACGGTCCGTGGGGTCGGCCGGACATGTCGCCGATGCTGTTCGCCGACCGCATCAGCCGGGGCGAGCCGATCGACGTGTTCAACTTCGGCAACCACAGCCGCGACTTCACCTATGTGGACGACATCGTCGAGGGCGTGATCCGCACCCTCGACCACCCGGCCACGCCCGATCCCGCATACGACCCGATGCAGCCGAACGCCGGCACCTCGCTGGCACCCTATCGGGTCTACAACATCGGCAACGATCAGCCGGTGCAACTGCTGCGCTTCATCGAACTGATGGAGCAGGCACTGGGCCGCACGGTGGAAAAGCGTTTGCTGCCGATGCAGCCGGGCGACGTCCCGGACACCTGGGCCGACGTATCGGCGTTGCGCCGCGACGTCGGCTACTGTCCCGGCACGCCCATCGAGGAGGGCGTGGCGCGCTTCGTGGAGTGGTACCGCGCCTATCACGGCAGCTGATCGCCGGGGCGATTTGCGCAGCCCGGTCGACGTGCTTCGGAAACCCACCAGCAGTAGCACCCAGACCGAGCAGCGCCCTGGGCCATCTCACCCAACGCATCGAACCACGACTGCTGGCGCTGCTTGCGGTGATCGCCGGGCACTGTGGGTGTTCATCGGGACGGCCGGCGAAATGGTCGAAGGCGACAACCGACACCTGGGCCAATTGATGCTGCTGTCGATGCGGGTGGCCGGCCATCCAGAGACGCCGCCGGGGCCGGCGTGGCCGCAGGACGCCACCCGCGACATGGCCGCGCCGGGCAGCGTGACCCTGCTGGGGTGGCTGGTGCTGGCGGTGATCCTCTTTCTGCTGCTCGCATGCCGGCACGGCCCGGGGCCGTTCGTGGCGCAGGCCATCACCGGGGTGCGCTCGCCGCCCGCCTGCTCAAACAGGGCTTCCATCGCCCCCGCCCGCAGCTGTTTCCGCACGGTGACCTAGTGGTCACCGCCAGCTTTCGCAGCGGACGCGCGATGGTCTACCTGACCTGGAATCGCTGCTCGCCGAAACCGTCGCCACGCCCGGTCTGAAGATCTATCTGAATGAGCCCGTCCTGCGCGCTTGCGGCCCTTTTGAGTATCAGCCGGGTCTATCTCGTCGTGCACTGGCCGACTGGCGTGATCGCCGGCTGGACCACCGCTGCGGCCTGGGCGTTGCTGTGGTGGCTCGGTGCGAAATGGTTCGCTCGGCACTCGGCTTTGCCGGCATGGCCGGCAGACCCACGGTATCCCGCGAGGGGTCGTCCTGCTCCAACCGGCACTGCCCACGCCTGGCTGGTCGACGCATCGCTCGGTGCAAGGCGAGCGGACGGTCGTGCTCGAGCACCCGCATCGTGCGCTACCGCCTTCATGGCGGCAGCAACGCCCGGACCCGAGGTCTTGCTGCGTAGACCTAGAACGGCTTGGCCAGCACCAGGAAAATCACCGCGAGCAACACCAGTACCGGCAACTCGTTCAGCCAGCGCAGCGCCCTGGATGAGGGCAAGGTGCGCCCCTGCTCGCTGCCCTTGAGCAGCCGCCCGCATGCGATGAAATAGGCCAGCAACACCGCCACCAGCCCCAGCTTGGCGTCGATCCAGTGCATCCCCGCAGTGACATTGGGCAGGGCCGCCGGCCACACCCGCCAGCCCTGCCACAGTACGAGTCCGAATGCGAACGCGATGCCGAACATATTGTGGCCGAACTTGTACAGCCGCCGCCCCATCAGCTGCAGCCGCGCACGCACCGCCGCATCGCCCCCCGCCTCGGCCACGTTCACCAGGATGCGCGGCAGGTAGAACACCGTCGCCATCCACGCGATCACGAACAGAAGATGAAACGACTTGATCCAGAGGTAGGTCATGCGGGGGCCCAAGGAAGAGACTGCTCATTGTGGCGCAGCTGCGGTGCTGGAGCGAACACGGCGGCAGCGTGCCAGTAGAAAATCCGGTCCGCCTCGACCCGGCGGCCCATTTGTGCCTGACTGCGGTACGCACGCCGCAGCCCAATTTTGAGCGCATGACGCAGAATTGCTGCACCGCGGTTCCCTTATAGTGCCGGTTTGTCGCTCGTAGCTTGCGGGTACTACCCACCTCAACGGTAGTTGCCGGCAGGTTGCTGAGCGGACAACGCTGAGTGCAGGTTCGGGGAACCAGATTCATGCGCTGCTCAAACTTTACTCATCAATGCAACAGCGGCCGCTGCGCACCGCGCGGGCGGCGTCGTGGCGCATTGCTGGCCATGTTCGCCATGGGCCTGCAACCGGCCATGGCAGACGTGGGGCCGCAGGATCTCAGCCGCCTGTCCATCGAGGACCTGGGGAATGTGCTGGTGTCCTCGGTTGCCAAGCGCCCGCAGCCGCTCGCCACGGCACCTTCGTCGGTCTACGTCATCAGCCATGACGACATCATCCGCTCCGGCGCACGCAACCTGCCCGAGGCCCTGCGGCTGGCGCCCAACCTGGAGGTGTTCCGGACTAGCCCGAGCGACTACGTGATTGCTGCACGAGGCCTCAGCGGCAGTGACGCGGCGCAGAACTTCCCGAACAAGCTGCTGGTGCTGATCGATGGCCGCAGCGTGTACTCGCCGATTTTCTCGGGCATGTACTGGGATGACCAGTACGTGCTGCCGGAGAACGTCGAGCGCATCGAGGTCATCAGCGGCCCGGGCGGCGCGCTGTGGGGCGCCAACGCGGTCAACGGGGTAATCAACATCATTACCCGCGATGCTGCGACAACTACCGGCACGGTCATCACCGCCAGTGTCGGCAACCTGCAGCACAGCGCGGCGGTGCAGTACGGCGGCGCGCTTGGCGACAGCGCCCATTACCGGGTCTATGCGCGTGACCTGCACGTGGACGCTTTCGACGACCAGGCAGTCAATGACGCCCGCAACGGCAGCCATCAGCAGCAGGCCGGCGCCCGGCTGGACTGGGAGCTGGGTCCGGCGGACACCCTGATGGCGCAGGGCTACCTGCATCAAGGCCGCGAGGGGCAGTCTGGCACCACGGACCGGCGCAACGCCGGGGGCAGCGTGCTGGTGCGCTGGCGGCGCGCCAGCGAGGCCTCCAGCATTCAGTTGCAGGCCTACTATGACCACGTGCATCGCTGGGCCGATGCCAGCGGTGGCGGCTTCTACCTGGACACCGGCGACATCGAACTGCAGCAGGATCTTGCCGTCGCCGGCAAGCACAAGCTCACCTGGGGCATCGGCGACCGCATCTACCACTACAAGATCATCCCGCGCATCGGCATCGCCAACTCCCTTCTGTGGGACCCGGCCGTCAACACGCAGAACCTGGCGAATGCGTTCGTGCAGGACCAGGTTGCGCTGTCGCCGCACACCCAGTTGACGCTGGGGCTGAAGGCGGAGAACGACCCGTACTCGGGCGTCTCGCTGATGCCGAGTGTGCGAATGTCCTGGGCCGCCACCGGGCAGCAGTCGCTGTGGGCCGCCGCCTCGCGCGCCGTGCGTACGCCAACACCTTTCGACGAGGACGTTGTCGAACAGGTCGGTTCCCAGCCGTTCCTGGTCGGCAACCCGCATTTCCGGCGCGAAAAACTCACCGCCTTCGAAGCCGGCTGGCGGATGCAGTTCGCCACCCGCGCGACGCTGTCGCTGGCGAGCTTCTACCACGCGTACGACGACCTCAAGAGCATCGAATTCTCTCCCGCCGGCCTGCCGCTGCTGTGGGGAAATGGCATGGCCGGGCACAGTTACGGGGTGGAGGCCTGGGGCAGTTATGAGGTCAATGACTGGTGGCGACTGAGCGCCGGCATCACTGCGCAACGCCAGCGGTTCCATTTCAAGAGCGGCGCCAGCGGCTTGCTCGGTGTTTCCCAGGCCGGCAACGATCCGCGCCACTACGGTTTCATCCGCTCCAGCATGAATCTTTCCGATCGGTGGATGCTGGACGCCAACGTGCGTGAAGTCGCCGCCTTGCCCGAGCCCCACCTGCCTGGCTATGTGGAACTCGATGCGCGGCTGGCCTGGCGGGCCAGCGACACACTGGATGTCGCGCTGATCGGCACCAACCTGCTGCACGACTGGCATCAGGAGCGCGTGTCCGGCGATCGCATCGGCCGCAGCCTCTCGATCGACCTGCGTCTGAAACTCAAATGAGGACGCATGGCCACAGGACCACGGCTCCGGGGCGCGTGGCGCTGGCCCGGCGTGCTGCCTTGCGCCTTGGCCGGCGCCGCGGCATACCGGCCATGCTTGCCCTGCTGATGGCTCTGGCTTGCGTTGCTGCGCCCGCGCAGCCCGCCCCGCCTTCGCTTTCGCTGGAATACGCAGTCAAGGCCACCTATCTGTACAAGCTGGCGCCGTTTGTCGACTGGCCCGGCGGAACCCTGCCCACGCCGCAGGCACCTTTCGTGATCTGCGTGATCGGCGACGATCCGTTCCACGGCTACCTGCAAACCGCCGTGGCCAGCCAGACGTATGGAACACACCCGTTCGAGGTGCGTGAACTGGACACCGCGAGCAAGGCGGACGGCTGCCAGATCCTGTTCATCGGACAGGCGTCCCGCCAGCGCGTGGAGCAGATCCTCGCAGCAGTCAGCGGCAAGCCCGTGCTCACCGTGACCGACTCCGATATCGACGCGCCGGGATCGATCGTGCATTTCGTGCTGAGCGACGGGCGGGTGCGATTTCGGATCGATGCTGAGGCCGCTTCCCGCCACCAGCTGGCGATCAGCGCCAAGCTGATGGAACTTTCGATGGCGGCCAGGAGCGACTCGTGACCGCCGGGAGCACCAGGCAGCCGCTGGTGTCCAGGCCCGTGGTGGCGGTCATGGCCACCTTGATGCTGTTGGCAGCCGGCGCCCTCACCACGGCTTACCAGTACCACGCGAACCGGATCGAGCGCGGTCATCGGTTGACCGTACAGGCGAATATCCTGGCAGCCAGCGTGACCGCTGCGATCGCGTTCAATGACCGCGCAACCGCCCAGGAATACGTCAACGCATTGGAGCTCGACTCCCGACTCGAGGCTGCGGCGGTCTACGACCAGGCGCACCGGCGGGTGGCCGGGTTCCATCGGCCGGGAACGCTGCCCATCGACCCTGCGCTTATCGGCCGCGAAACGCTTCGGCCCGAGGCGGGCCTGGTGGAGGTGACGGCCCGACAAGGCAGTACGCTCGTGGGCTTCGTCTACCTGCGCAGCACCCGCGAATCACTGCTCGCGCAAGCGACGCGCTACAGCGGTGTCCTGCTGCTGACACTCATGGCGGCGCTGATGCTGACCGCGTTGGCTGTGGCCCAGCGCGCGCTCGCGCGCGCCAACGCCGCGCTGGGCGAGCGCGCCACCGAGTTGGCCGACGCCTACACCCGCCTCAGCGCCGAGATGGAGCAACGCGCGCGGACCGAAGAGGCCCTTCGGCAAAGCCAGAAGATGGAAGCCATCGGCCAACTCTCCGGTGGTGTCGCGCACGATTTCAACAACCTGCTGATGATCATCCGCGGCAGCCTCACCCGGCTCGAGCAGCGCCTGCAGCAGAGTCCCGCAACGATTGAGCGCCCGTTCCACGAGACGCTGGCGGCCGGGCATGACGAACCGCCGGCGCCTGGAGGAGAGGCGCCTGTTGTAGTCGCTCGCGGGAGCCGCGACCTCCAGCTAAGCCGTTACCTGGACATGGCCCACGAGGCGATCGATCGTGCTGCCGGCCTGGTCCAGCGGCTTCTGAGCTTCGCGCGCAAACAGCCCTTGTCGCCGAAACGGCTCAACCTGGACGACCTGATCCGCGGCATCCAGCCCTTGCTCGGCCACTCGCTGGGCTCGAACGTGAGTATCGACTTCCAGCTTCAATCCCGCTGGAGCGTGTTCTGCGACGCCAACCAGATGGAAAACGCGATCCTGAACCTGATCATCAATGCCCGCGACGCGATGCCCAGCGGCGGGCGCATCACCCTGCGAACAGAAGACATCACCGTGGATACCGGTCGGCGGGTCAACGAGGTTCCCGCCGGTGATCACGTGCACCTGCAGGTGACCGACACCGGCACGGGCATGAGCGATGACGTGCGCCGCAAGGCGTTCGATCCGTTTTTCACCACCAAACCGGTCGGCCAGGGTTCGGGCCTGGGGCTGAGCACCATCCTGGGCTACGTCGAGCAGTCCCACGGCGTGATCTGGATCGAAAGCCAGGCAGGCCACGGCACCACCCTGCACATCGTGCTGCCGCGAGACACTGTCGACCTCATCAGCGAGGAAGCGTGATGCCACCCCCCACTCCCGCGGCACCGTTCCGGCTCCTGCTGGTCGAAGACGAGGCCCTCCTGCGCGAGATTCTTTCGGAACTCCTGCGCGACGCCGGCTTTCTCGTGACCGAGGCGGCCCACGGAGCCGCCGCACTAGCGGTGCTCCAGTCCGATGCGCCGATCGATCTGCTGCTCAGCGATATCAAGCTGCCGGACATGGACGGCTATACGGTGGCCGAAGCGGGCAACGCCGCCCACCCGGGCCTGAAGGTGATCCTGATGACAGGTTACGCGCCCTCGCCGTTGCCCGCGACGCTGCAATCGGCGGTATACCGGGTGCTGCAGAAGCCGTTCCCGCTGGAAGAATTGTTGCGAATCCTCCGCTCAGCCGTCGGTGCATAACGGCCGAGGCCGGTTCAGCGGAAGGGTGCACCGGGCGGCACGTTGGACTCGAGGGGAGAATGAAAAAAGCCGGCGCACTGCGCCGGCTTTTGTTCAACTCTTGGTGGGCGGTACAAGGATCGAACTTGTGACCCCTACCATGTCAAGGTAGTGCTCTACCGCTGAGCTAACCGCCCAAGAGCCGCGAAGTATAGCCAAAGGGCAAAATGCGGCGCAAGGACCTTCGCACCGGCAAGAGCCCGCGCCCCCGCACTCAGCGAAGCGCCTGCTCGCGCAGCTTTCCGATCTGGTCGCGCAGGCGGGCGGCATCCTCGAACTCGAGGTTCTGGGCGTGCTTGTACATCTGGCTCTCGAGCTTCTTGATCGCTGCCGAAGCCTGGGCGGGGCTCATTGCGGCGTAATCGCCGCCCACCTCCGCCACCGCCTTCTCGCGCTCGCGGCCACCACGCTTGCCACCGCGCCCGCGCGCGCCGGCATCACTGCGGGCGCCTTCCATGATGTCGGCGATCCGCCGCACCACCGTCTGGGGCGTGATGCCCTGCGAGGCGTTCCAGGCGATCTGTTTCTCACGGCGCCGGGCGGTCTCCTCCATCGCTGCCTGCATCGAGCCGGTGATCTGGTCGGCGTAGAGAATGGCGCGGCCGCGCACGTTCCGCGCGGCGCGCCCGATCGTCTGGATCAGCGAGCCGGTGGATCGCAGGAAACCCTCCTTGTCGGCATCCAGGATCGCCACCAGCGAAACCTCGGGCATGTCCAGCCCCTCGCGCAGCAGGTTGATGCCCACCAGCACGTCGAACTCGCCCAGTCGCAGGTCGCGGATGATCTCGCTGCGCTCGACGGTCTCGATGTCCGAGTGCAGATAGCGCACCTTCACGTCGTGCTCGGACAGGTACTCGGTGAGATTCTCCGCCATGCGCTTGGTCAATGTGGTCACCAGCGTGCGGTCACCCTTGGCGATCTGCTTGTGGACCTCGCTCAGCAGGTCGTCGACCTGGGTGCGCACCGGGCGCACCTCCACCTCGGGATCGACCAGGCCGGTGGGTCGCACCACCAGTTCGACCACCGCATCGCCGGACTTCTTCAGCTCGTAGTCGCGCGGCGTGGCCGAGACGTAGATCGCCCGCGGCACGCGCTGCTCCCACTCCTCGAAGCGCAGTGGGCGGTTGTCCATGGCCGAGGGCAGCCGGAAACCGAACTCCACCAGCGTCTCCTTGCGCGACCGGTCGCCCTTGTACATGGCCCCCAGCTGCGGGACCGTCACGTGGGACTCGTCCACCACCAGCAGGCCGTCCGCCGGCAGGTAGTCGAACAGCGTCGGTGGCGGCTCGCCAGGCAGCCGCCGCGTGAGGTGCCGCGAGTAGTTCTCGATACCCTGGCAGTAGCCCACCTCGGCCATCATCTCGATGTCGAAACGGGTGCGCTGATCCAGCCGCTGGGCTTCGAGCAGCTTGCTGTTGGCGTACAGCTGGTCCAGCCGCTCCTTCAGCTCGACCTTCACCGTCTCGATCGCGTTGAGCACGCTCTCGCGGGTCGACGCGTAGTGCGTGCGCGGGTAGACCGTGTAGCGGGGCACCTTGCGGATCACCTCGCCGGTGAGCGGATCGAACAGCGCCATGTTCTCCACCTCACCATCGAAGAGCTCCACGCGCAGCGCCTCGGTTTCGGACTCTGCCGGGAAGACATCGATGATCTCGCCGCGCACCCGGTAGGTGCCGCGGCGCAGTTCCATCTCGTTGCGGGTGTATTGCAGCTCGGTCAGCTGGCGAATCAGCTGGCGCTGATCGATCCGCTCGCCCTTGGCCAGGATCAGCCGCAGCGAGAGATAGTCTTCCGGATTGCCCAGGCCATAAATGGCCGATACGGTGGCAACGATGATCGAATCCCGCCGCGACAGCAGCGCCTTGGTGGCAGCCAGGCGCATCTGCTCGATGTGCTCGTTGATCGACGCATCCTTCTCGATGAACGTGTCGGAGGCCACCACATAGGCCTCGGGCTGGTAGTAGTCGTAGTAACTGACGAAATACTCCACCGCGTTGTGCGGGAAAAACTCCTTGAACTCGCCATACAGCTGCGCCGCGAGCGTCTTGTTCGGCGCCATCACGATGGTCGGCCGCTGCACCTGCTGGATCACGTTGGCGATGGTGTAGGTCTTGCCCGAGCCGGTCACGCCGAGCAGCGTCTGTGCCGCCAGACCGGCCTCGAAGCCCTCGCTGAGGCGCTTGATGGCCTGTGGCTGGTCGCCGGCAGGCTGATAGGGAGAGACGAGTTCGAAGCGATCGGTCATGGCGGTTACATGCGGGCGCGGACCCGCATTTTAAATCGCAGCTGCTGACAGGGCGTGTCAGCAGCCACCCACGCGCGCGAGCTGCCTGCGTCCACTGCAGGCGAGGCCGGAGGGCGCCTACGATCAAAAGCGCCCTCGCAGGAGCAAAGGCATGCAAGACGGGAAAGGACACCGTTACCGTGGTCACCGCGCCCAGGCAGGCGTGACCCTCATCGAGCAGATCATGGCGCTGGCGGTGGTCGCCATCGTCGCCAGCATCGCCGCGCCCTCGCTGGGCGGCTTGATGGCGCGCAGCCGCCTGCAGTCGATGCAGACCGACTTCATCGCCGGTCTCAACCATGCACGCCTCACCGCCGTCACCCGCGGCGTTACCACCGTATTCTGCCCCACCGACGACGGGCAACAATGCAACGGGAGCAACGTCTGGAGCGGCGGCTGGCTGGTCGGCGAAGACCGCGATGCCGATGGCCAGCCGGATGGCCGGCCATTGTATGCAGGCTCATCGATGGCGAAGCACGTCGTCGTGCGCAGTGGCACCGGCCGCTACCGGGTGCGGTTTCACGCCGACGGCACCGCGCCAGGAAGCAACCTCACCATCACGCTGTGCTCCCCGGACAACCGCCAGCCGCCACTGAATGTGGTGGTGTCCAACGCCGGGCGTATCCGCGGCGCCCCGGCGTCAGGGCCGCAGGCAGCTGCGTGCCGTGGGGCCGGATGAACCATTGCCTCGCGCCAAACAAAAAAGCCGGCATCTCTGCCGGCTTTTTTGTTGCATGTGGCGCCCGAAGTTGGACTCGAACCAACGACCCCCTGATTAACAGTCAAGTGCTCTAACCAGCTGAGCTATTCGGGCGGGAGCTGCGTAGTTTGTCGAGGGAGGAACGGGCTGTCAAGACACGGCCAGCCTCATCAACGCTCAGGCCGAACGCACGCGATAGCAAGGTTCATAGGCCGTGCCGCCAGGCAGCTTCATGCGGTGCTGCGAAACAAATGCCTGCAGCAGTTCGTCCAGCGAACGCATGATGTCTGCCTCGCCGTCGATATCGAACGGGCCGTGCTGCTCGATGGCCCGTACGCCCTCTTCCTTCACATTGCCGGCGACGATGCCCGAGAACGCCCGACGCAGGTCGGCGGCCAGTTCGTGCCGCGGCCGATCCCGATGAATGGCCAGCGCCCGCATCGCCTCATGGGTGGGACGGAACGGCATCTGGAAGGCAAAGGGAATGCTCAGCGCCCAGTTGAAGAAGAACGCATCCTTGTTGTCCAGGCGATGGTTGCGCACCTTGTCCACGCCCTTGACCATCGCCCGAGCCACCGCCGCCGGATCGTCCACGATGATCTGGTAATGCTGGGCCACATCCTCGCCCAGCGTCAGCCGCAGGAAGCGATCGATCTGCTCGAAATACGCGGCGGACTGACGCGGCCCGGTAAAGATTAGCGGGAACGGCACGCCTGCGTTGTCCGGGTGAAGAAGGATGCCGAGCAGATAGAGGATTTCCTCCGCCGTGCCCACGCCACCGGGGAACACGATGATGCCGTGCCCCATCCGCACGAACGCCTCCAGGCGCTTCTCGATGTCCGGCATGATCACCAGCTGGTTGACGATCGGGTTCGGCGACTCGGCCGCGATGATGCCCGGCTCGGTGATGCCGATGTAACGGTTGTTGCGCCGACGCTGCTTGGCGTGGGCGATGGTGGCACCCTTCATCGGGCCCTTCATGGCGCCCGGGCCGCAGCCCGTGCAGATGTCCATGCCGCGCAGGCCGAGCTGGTAGCCGACCTGCTTGGTGTATTCGTACTCGTCGCGCGAGATCGAGTGACCACCCCAGCACACCACCAGGTTCGGGTCGATCTGCGGCTTGAGGATGCGCGCGTTGCGCAGGATCTCGAACACCGCATGGGTGAGACCCACGGTGTCGTCGAGGTCGAAACCGCCCTGCTCCAGCTGGGTCGACACGTAGACGATGTCGCGCACCACCGCCACCAGCAGCTCGTTGATGCCACGGATGATCTGGCCGTCGACGAACGCCTGCGCCGGCGCGTGGGTCAGCTCGATCTTGATGCCGCGATCCTGCTGCAGCACCTGGATATCGAAGTGCGGGTACAGCTCGAACATCGAACGCGGGTCGTCGCTCATGCTGCCCGAGGTCAGCACCGCCAGCGCACAGCGGCGCAACAGGGCGTGCATGCCCGAACCGCTGGCATCGCGCAGCCGCGCCACTTCGTTGCGCGAAAGAATGTCCAGGCCACCGGCGGGCGAAATGCGCGCGCTGACGGTGGTTGCCTTGCCGGCGGCGCCGGCGTGAATCTCGTTCATCCGCAAACTCTCCTGCCGCTGACGGCCCACTGCCTCATGCAGCGCCGTGGCGGACCGCCAAGCATCCCCCGCACTCATGTCACGGTCAAGGCAATAAAAAACCGGCGCCCTCGCGGGCGCCGGCTGAGTTGCAGCAAGATCCGATCAGAGGATCAGAAGGTGTACCGCACGGTGAGCTGCACGGCCCAGCGCTGGGCGAGATCGCTCGGATAGGTCGAGGTAGGCACCTGCTCCGGGCTGTAGTTGCCGTTGTCATCGAGGTAACGGCTGCCCGTGATGTCGTAGACGTACTTGCCATCCTGGGTGCCGTAGAAATCGGCCAGCGCCCGGTAACCAGGGAAGTTGGCGCGCTTCTCGATGCCCCAGTGCTTGTTCAGCAGGTTGGTGAAGTTGTAGACGTCGAGCTTGATCTGGCCCTTGTTCCCTTTGAAGATGCCCGGGATCTCCTGGCTGAAGCTCAGGTCGATCTGGTTCAGCCAGCCCGCGCGGTCACCGTTGCGGCCGGCCGCGCCGCCCTGATGGTTCTTCAGGTAATCGTTCTTGCTGATGAAGCTGTAGAACTGCTGGATGAGCTTCTCGTCGGTGCCGTTCTTGAAGACCACATCGCCCTGGTTGGGGATGTAGACCAGGTCGTTGGTGAACCCATCGCCATTGGCGTCGTTGCCGAACGTCCAGCTGTACGGCGAAGCGCTGTGCCCGTCATAGAAGATGCTGGCGCTGGTTGCGTAGTTGCCGAAGAAGCGGTGCTGCCAGTTCAGGCCGGCAATCACGCGACGCGGGATCGACGAATTGGACGGGCTGGCGACGTTCTCGTTCGGGTTGACCACGTAGTTGTTGACGTAGTTGGAGCGCGCCACGCTGCTGGTTCCCGGGTTGACCTCGGTCGAACGGCTCCAGGTGAAGCCGACCATGCCCGACCAATCGGTCGAGAACGGCTTCTTCAACGACAGCGCGAGGCTGTCGGCACTGCCGCGGCTGGTGTTGGCAAGGTTGACCATGGAATCGGAGAACGCCGGGTTCGCCAGATAGCGCGATGTCGTCGAACGCGGGTCGACAGTCGGGTCCTGGGCGTAGCTGAAGCGACCGTCCGGCAGCACGCCGGTGGGCGCGCCCAGGTTCAGGTTCTGGTACCAGATCGCGTCGCGGACCTTGATGTGCTCGTAGTCGGCGGTGGCGATCAGGCCCCACCACGGCAGTTCCTTGTCGAAGCCCAGGCTGAACTTCCACACGCTCGGCAGGCGGAAGCCCGGCTCGATCGTGTTGACGGTCTGCTGGCCGGAGCCGGCCTGACCGTCGTTCTGGTTGTGCGCATCCGGGCTGAAAGCAGGCAGATCATCGCTGCAACCGTTCTGGGTCGGACCACAGTTGTACTGCGTCTGGGTGGCGCCCGAGTTGGAATAGATGTTGCCGATCCACACGCCCGGCGGGTTGGAGATGAACAGGCCGGCACCACCGCGCAACTGGGTCAGCAGCTCGGTGTCGAAGGCGTAGTTGAACGACATGCGCGGCTGCACCACACGGTTGCCGTTGATGGTGGTCTGGTTGGTGCGCCCGAAGCCGCCGGTTGCCTTGCCCGTCACCGGATCAACCCCCGGAGCCGCAGCGAACGCCGGGTTGTACTGCGGCTTGTCGCTCACCAGCGGAATGTCGACACGCACGCCGTACTGCACCGACAAATTGTTGGTGACCTGCCAGGTGTCCTGCAGGAACACGCCCCACTGCTTCAGCTCGAAGTTCGCAGCAACGTCATCCAGGTTGCCGCTGGTCGGACGGTTGTAGCGGTACTGGTAGTACGAGCCACGCGCGAAATTCTCCAGCCCGGTGTACTTCTCACCGGTAGCCGGGTTGATGTCGTCAGAGCCCTCGAACGTGTAGCTGCCGAAGTAGTTCTGCAGGAACAGGTTGTAGGTGGTGTCGCGCTCGTAGTCGAAGCCGCCCTTGAGGGTGTGGTCACCTGCGTAATAGGTGCCCGCCCACGCTGCATTCAGCGTCTTCACGTCCAGCACGTTGGCCTGGTACGAGTAGTTGGTGCCGAACTCGACCGCGGAATCCCTGTAGGTCAGCGGGTAGACCGTGATATCGGGCAGATCGCCGCCGGTCACCGGGCTGCTGCCCTTGTGGAACTTGGCGTACGAGATGGTGGTATCGGTGGAGAAGTTCTCCGACCAGTCATCGTAGAAATGCAGCGCGTAGCTGGTGTTCTTGGTCTCGGAGTTGTACCAGCCGCTGGAGAGCACCAGCTTGGAGCTGCTGCCGGGGATGGTCGGCTTGCTCTCGTTGGTCCGGCTGTAGGTGAAGCTGGCGCGGTGGTTGTCGGTGATGTTCCAGTCGATCTTGCCGAGATAGCGCTTGTCTTCGAGGTCGGTGCTGCCACCGCCGTACGTGCCGATGTTGGTGATGCCGTACTGGGCGGCGATATCGCGCACCTGCTCCACCTGCTCCGGGGTCAGACCCTTCACGGTAACGCTGGCACCGGTGCCTTCCGGACCATACGAACTGCCCGCACCGATCTGCTTGCTCTTTTCCGCCGAGAGGAAGAAGAACAGCTTGTCCTTGACGATCGGACCACCGACCGTTGCGCCACCGGTCCACTGACGATCGAAACCGTTGAACTTCGCGTCGTCCTCGTTCTTGCCAATCATGTTCTGGTTCTGGAACACGTAGTAGACAGAACCGTGGAAATCGTTGGTGCCGCTCTTGGTCACCGCATTGACGATCGCGCCCACGCCGCGGCGGGTAGCAACGTCATAGTTGGCGGTGGAAATGTTGTATTCCTCGATCGTGTCCTGCGAGATCGGGGTAGCCAGGGTCGGCAGGCCGTTCGCGTTCAGGCCGAAGGGGTCGTTCGCGCTGACCGAATCCACCGTGATGTTGTTGTAGCGGCTGTTCTGGCCGACGGCCGAAAACGAACCGGCGGCGCGGTCGGTGACGACGATGCGCGGATCGAGTCGGACAATGTTCTGGATCGAGCGATCCGGCGTCGGCATGGCTTCGATCTCGCGCGCCGACACGTTGGTCGACAGGCCCTTGTTGTCGGGGCTGAAGGTCTGCGCCAGAGCGCTGGCGGACACGGTGACGCCGCCGAGCTCGGTTGCCTGCTGGGCGCTGGCCGGGCTCATCGTGATGTTGATCGCCGACTCCTGGCCGAGCTGCAGGTAGACGTTGTCCTGGTCGGCTTCGGTGCCGTCCTTGCTGACCTTGACGTCGAACGGGCCGCCCACGCGCAGGCCCTGCGCCACGTAGCGACCGCTGGCGTCAGTGGTAACCACCTTGGTGGTGCCCGACGGCTCGTGCACGATCTGAACCGTGGCATTTGCCACCGGCTGGCCACTGGCATCAAGCACACGGCCACTGATCGACGAGGAGGTGTCCTGCGCCATCGCAGGTGCCGACACGGCCAGCAACGAGGCGATGGCAAACGGCAGGACTTTGGAGCGAATTCGACTGTTCATTACGGTATCGACCCTTGGGTTCGCAACGGAAATCGGTTTCAGGAACGCAAACGGCTCACGGCCCAGCGGATGCCAGGCGGCAGTGGAAGGTGCGTTCCCCGGTTTTGGTGTGACGCGTGTGTCGGACGAGCAGCTCGCGGTGGTCCACCCACCTGCCAACTAATTGTTAAACCGACTTTAACGATAGTGTATGACACTTTTGTAACGGTTTCACTTCAGCTCCACCGGCACGGCCATCGAGCGGGTGAGGCGTTTTCACGCGGCGCCAGGCCCCAGTCACGACTTGCCCAGATAGCGCGCTCGCTTGGCCGGCTTGAGGTTTGCCAGATCCAGCATCACCAGTCCGTCGACGCAACCGGAGAAACCGGGGTCCTCACCGAAATCCAGGAACTGCACCCCTTGTGGCTCGACCAGATCCACGTACTGGCGATAGAGCACTGGCAGGCTCACGCCGAGCGCATCCAGATGATGTTTCAACTTGCCCAGGCCCGCGCTGGGCTCGAGCCCGGCGAGCGCGGCACGGACCAACTCGATCACGTCTCGCGAAATCACGAACGGCTGCCGGGCAGAGGCCAATCCCGGCGCACCGAAGTAATGCTGGTGCGCTGCGGCGATCCACTCCCGTGCCTCGCGCGGAAGGTTCACCGACATGCTCACCGGGCCGAACAGGTAACGAAGCTCCGGATGACGCTGCAGGTACAGGCCGATCCCCTGCCAGAGCTGGTCGAGCGCACGCGACTTCCAGTACGCAGGGGCGATGAAGCTGCGGCCAAGCTCCAGTCCCTGCGCGAGGCGGGACTCCAGTGCCGGCGAATAATTGAACAGGCTGGCGGTATAGAGCGAGGCCAGGCCCCGCTCGGCGATGATGCGACCGCCGTGGCCGAAGCGGTACGAGCCCACAATGCGCAGCGCCTTCGGATCCCACAGGACCAGATGCTCGTAGTAGCTGTCGTAGACATCCAGATCGCGGCGCGCTCCCGTGCCTTCGCCGACCTTGCGGAAGGTCAGCTCACGCAGGCGCCCGATCTCGCGCAGCACGGGGCTGTCGGCAGCACCCTTGAACAGCATCACCTGCTTGCCATCAGCCAGCTCGGCCAGCTTCTCCGCGTCGGCGGCAAGACCTGCGACCACCCGTTCGGCGGGTTCCGGATGGGCCAGCGGCGCCTGGCCGCCGAACACCAGGCCGCGATGTCGGCCAACACGGTAAACGTGCCGGCGCATGAGCTTGGCGGCCTGCGCCGGGTCGTCGCCGCTACGCTGGGCGAGTTCTTCGGCACTGACCAGCGCACCGACACTGAAGCCGATGCGCTGGCGCGTCGGCGCTACCGCTTCGCGCGGCAGCATGGCGGTGGACAAGGGCTTGGCCAGCATCGACAGGCCGTAGAACATCGCCGAGTTGCGTGCCGCCATGTGCACCGGCAGCACCGGTGCCTTGCTGCGCAGCGCCAGCCGGGCAAATCCGTCGGACCAGACACCGTCGCGCAGACCGCCGGGTCCCAGACGCGATACCTCGCCGGCGGGGAACACGATCAGCGCCTCGCCATTGTCCAGCGCCCGATAGATGTTGCGCAGTTTGGAAGCCGCGCCCTTGCCGAAGACATCCACCGGCAGCAGCAGGCGACGCAGTGGCTCGATCAGCGCCAGCCAGTCATTGCCCAGAATGCGCACGTCCGGCCTGACCGAACCGATCAGATGCAGCAGCGCGAGCGCATCGACCATGCCCAGCGGATGGTTTGCGACCACCAGCAACGGACCGTCGACCGGGATGTTCTCGCGTTCGCGCGGGTTGATCCGGTAGCTGGCGCCGAGCACCTCCAGCGTGCGCTCGACGAAGTCGAACCCCTCGACATCACCAACCGCGCGCAGCACGCGATTGAAGCCTGCCTCATCGGCCAGTCGGCCCAGCACGCCCGCAACGGGGCGGCGGATCCGCGGATGCTGGGCAAGCCAAGGCATACGCTCAATGAGGCTTTTGTCGATGCTGAGCATGACCATCTCCTGGGGCTCTGCCCATGCTGGCGGCCAATTATGACAGTCGCTTGATGCCCTGGAGCAGTCGCGACGACAAATCGTTGCGATCGCCGTTTCAAACAGCCAGGTGCAGGTACGCCGCGATGCCGCCGAGGAACATCTGCACCGAGAGCGCGATCAGCAACATGCCCATCACCCGCTCCAGTGCAGTGAGCACGCTTTCGCCGAGCCAACGGAAAAGGTAGGTGGAGCTGAGCAGGATCAACGACGTCGCCAGCCACGCCAGCACCAGCGCCATCGCCCAATCGGCGGTGCGGCCCGGCTGGGTATTGGTGAGCAGCAACAGCGCGGCCATCGCGGAAGGACCCGCCACGCCGGGAATCGCCATCGGCACGATGAATGGCTCGCCCTCGCCGGGCTTGCCGAAGATCCCGCCACCATCCGCGGGCGGAAACACCATGCGGATGCCGATGAGAAACAACACGATGCCGCCTGCGATGCTGATCGACTCCTGGCGCAACTGCAGGGCCTTGAGAATCACCTGCCCGCCCACCAGGAACACCAGCAGCACCCCGAGCGCGATCAGCAGCTCGCGCACCATGACCAGCCGGCGTCGACGCGGTGGAACGTCCTTGAGCAGGCTGAGGAAGAACGGGATGTTGCCCAGCGGGTCCATGATGAGAAACAGCAGGATTCCCGCCGACAACGTGGTCATCTGCGTTTCCATAGAACAACCCCTGTGCGTATTGCCGTGTAAGTGAGGGAGTCGGCTTCGACCAATTCGCCGGCGCGATCAGGCGCGCAGATCGAGTACGGCACCGCGCGCACCCGCGCCCTCGGCGCTGAGCAGATAGACCACCGCCTCGGCAGTCACATCGGGCAGCGGATGCATCAGCGTGTCCTCGCCGAAATACGCTTCCCGCCGCAGCGCCGTGCGCATTGGCGCCGGCAGCACGCCGTGGACACGCACACTGCCGCGATCATTCTCGTGATGCAGGATTTCCGCCATGCGTTCCAGCGCCGCTTTCGACGCACCATAGCCACCCCAGTGCGCACGGGCCACGAGATCGGGATCGTCATGCACGAACACCACCGCACTGTCTGCAGCGCCTGCGAGCAGCGGCAGGCAGGCCTGGGTAAGTGCGAACGGAGCGGATACGTTCACGTGCATCGCGCGCAGGAAGTGGTCCGGCTTGTGCATCGCAAGCGGCGTTAATCCAGTAAAGCTCACGGCGGCATGGACGATGCCGTCGAGCCGACCCAGATCGCGCTCGATCGCGTCGGCAAGCGCCTCGTAATCCGCAGGCGTCGCGGCCTCCAGGTCCAGCGGATGGATCACCGGCTCGGGCAGCTGCTGCCGGACCATCTCGTCGTACAACTGCTCCAGCTGGCGCTTGCGGCGCCCGGCAAGGATCACGGTCGCGCCGGCATGCGCAGCGGCGTGGGCGACCGCAGAGCCAAGGCCACCGTAGGCGCCCGTCACCAGCACCACGCGCTCGGCGAGCGCATCGGCCGGCGCATGCGCCGGCCGCTTGATCATCGGCAGGCTCATTCGTGCACTGCCCCGAGTACGTCCGAGGCCATGCGCTGCAGTTCGCCGGCGGCGTGCAGGTCTTCCATGATGTCGCACCCGCCGATCAGTTCGCCCTGGATGTAGAACTGGGGAAACGTCGGCCAGTTGGCATAGTGCGGAAGGGCCGCCCGCATCTCCGGATCGGCCAGCACGTTGACCGCGTGGAACGATGCCCCCGCCGCTTCGAGCGCGTGGACCGCTCGGCTGGAAAACCCGCACATGGGAAAGCGCGGCGTGCCTTTCATGAAAAGCACCATGGCGTGTTCGGCGAGCACCGCCTTGATTCGCTCGTTGACGTCCATAACTGGGGGTTTCATCACTACAATGCAGTCAAGCCGCTAGTGTATCAGCCGCTCTCCGGCCGCCGCGCATGCGCGGCCTGCCCTTTCCCCTTCTAGCCACCGTCAAGGAGCCAAAGTCATGGCGATCGAACTGCCTGCCCTGCCCTATGAAAAGAATGCACTCGAACCGCATATCTCTGCCGAGACGCTGGAATACCACTATGGCAAGCATCACCAGGCCTATGTGACCAATCTCAACAATCTCATCAAGGGCACCGAATTCGAGGATGCCCCGCTCGAGGAGATCGTCAAGAAGTCCTCCGGCGGCGTGTTCAACAATTCCGCCCAGGTGTGGAACCACACCTTCTACTGGAACTCGATGAAGCCCAACGGCGGTGGCGAGCCTACCGGCAAGCTGGCCGACGCGATCAGCAAGGCGTTTGGCTCGGTGGACAAGTTCAAGGAGGAGTTCAGCAAATCTGCCGCCGGCAACTTCGGTTCGGGCTGGACCTGGCTGGTGCAGCGCCCGGACGGCTCGCTCGGCATCGTCAATACCTCCAACGCGGCCACTCCGATCACCGGTAGCGACAAGCCGCTGTTCACGGCCGACGTGTGGGAACACGCCTATTACATCGATTATCGCAACGCCCGCCCGAAGTACCTGGAAGCTTTCTGGCACCTGGTCAACTGGGATTTTGCGGCGCAGAACCTGGCGTGATCACGAGACGGCGGCATCGCGAGCGCGCTCGCCTCTGACGCCGTCGGTAAAAGCCTGAATAAAAAAACGGAGCCGGTGACGGCTCCGTTTTTTGTTCGCAAGTCCCCGCAGAATCAGCTCAGCAAGTCCAGCAGCGGCCGGGCCTGCTCCTGCCGACCCAGTGCCTGCGCGACCGCGGCCACGCGATCGGCCAACGTCGTGGCGTCGGGTGCGCACAGGGTGGCATGCCCAACCTTGCGGCCGGGGCGCGCCTCTTTGCCGTAGTCGTGCCAGTGCCCATCCACCGCCCGCAACAGCGGCTCCTTTGCCGGAAGCTCACCAATCCAGTTGAACATCACCGACAGCCCGCGCGCGCCGGTGTCGCCGAGCGGCAGGCCCAGCACGGCCCGCACATGGTTCTCGAACTGACTGGTGTGCGAGCCCTCGATCGTCCAGTGGCCGGAGTTGTGCACCCGCGGGGCCATCTCGTTGCCCAGCAACTGCCCGTCCTTGACGAACAGCTCCAGCGCGAACACGCCCACGTAGTCCAGCCGCTCGGCCAGCGTCTTTGCCAGCGCCGTGGCCCGGGGCTGCAGCGCATCGATGTCGGGCGCCGGGGCCAAGCTGAGGCTCAGCACCCCGTCGGTATGCCAGTTGCGGGTCAGCGGCCAGGTCCGGAACTCGCCGTCGCGACCGCGCACCGCCAGCACCGAGAGCTCCCGCTCGAACGGGACGAATGCCTCGAGAATCAGCCCGTGCGCCGACGCCTGCGCCCCCAGTGCCATCCAGGCCGCATCGGCGTCCGCGAGCGAGTGCAGGCGGAACTGCCCCTTGCCGTCATAGCCGAGCCGGCGCGTCTTGAGGATCGCCGGTACCCCCGTGATCGCCAGCGCCCGCTGCAGTTCTTCGCGGGTGTCGACCGGCACGAACTCGGGAGTTGCCAACCCGCACTCGCGGAACAGGGTCTTTTCGGTGAGCCGGTCCTGCGCGACCGCCAATGCGGACGGATTGGGGAAAACCGGCAGCTGCTCGGCCAGTCGATGAGCGGTCTGCGCCGGCACGTTCTCGAAATCGAAGGTCGCCACATCGACCGTGGAAGCGAAAGCGGCCAACGCCGGCTTGTCGTCCCAGGCCGCCACGGTGAGTGCCGCCACCTGCCCCGCGCAGGCGTCGGCAGCCCCATCCACGACCACGCAGCGTACGCCCAGCGGCGCAGCAGCAAGCGCGAGCATGCGTGCCAGCTGACCGCCGCCGAGGATCCCGAGAACGGCCCGGTCTTGCCCGCTCATGCGCGCGGGTCCGGCTGGTCGAGCACGGCCTGCGTCTGCCGCGCTCGGAAAGCGTCGAGCGCACCGGCCAGCTTGTCGTCCTGCAGCGCCAGGATCGCCCCGGCAAGCAGTGCGGCATTCACCGCGCCAGCGCGGCCGATCGCGAGCGTCCCGACCGGGATGCCGGCTGGCATCTGCGCAATCGACAGCAGCGAATCCATGCCATTGAGCGCACGCGACTGCACCGGCACGCCAAGCACCGGCAGGCGAGTCTTGGCCGCCAGCATGCCCGGCAGATGGGCGGCGCCGCCGGCGCCGGCAATGATCACCTGGATGCCGCGCCCGGCAGCCTGTTCGGCGTAGCGGAAAAGCAGGTCCGGCGTGCGGTGCGCCGAGACCACCTGCACCTCGTGCGGCACCCCGAGCTGGTCGAGCAACTCGACCGCGTGCTGCATCGTCTCCCAGTCCGAGCGGGAACCCATGACCACGCCCACGCGTGGCTGCAGTGCGGCTTTCGACATGGCTGGCGCGTCCAAAAACAATTATTGTAGGGGCTTTCCCCAGCGCAGACACCCTCAAGCCTCATGGACAAGCGCCTGCTCGACATTCTCTGCTGTCCGGTCAGCAAGACGCCGGTGAGGCCGGCGACCCGCGCGGAGCTGGATGCGCTGAACCGCGCCATCGCGGCCGGTGATCTGCAAAACGTGGGGCACGCCCCGGTGACGGCCCGCATCGACGAAGCGCTCGTCACGACCGACCGCAAGGTGCTGTACCGGGTCGAAGACGGCATTCCGGTCATGCTGCCTGAAGAAGGCATCGGCACCACCCAGCTGGCCGATTTTCCCGCCGGTTGACGAAAAACTGCTGCCCAGCGCATGACACGGTAATCAAACTGGGCTTATTGTTGGGACTCGTGCGGCCGCAGTGGCCGCTGTTGTCCATGCGGCAACGCCTCGGGGGACGGCGATGAAAGACGCCATCGAACCAACCAAGATCGTCAGTCTCAGCCAGCGCAGCGACTCGCCAGAGCGGCTGGGCGACTTGTTGCACGCGGTTCGCGACACCGCCAGCCGCAAGCTGCAGAAGCTGCTGGGCAACATGTTCGAGCACGTTGATGACGCGCTGTTCGATCTCGCGGAAAAGGCCGAGAACAACGCGGCGCAGATGCACTATTTCGACGGCATGCGCGAGGTGCGCAAGCGCCGCCCTGCCGTGGAGCGCAGCTATCTGGCCCAGTTCAGTCGCGGCTTGTCCGATTTTGCTGCCAACCGGCGCGCCGCGTCCGCCGAAGCCCCGCCCGTCACGACCGGCGGGGTCGAGCTCAGCCTGGTGGCCGACAACGAACTGGAAGAGTCGCTGGCGATCACCAGCATGATCAGCAAGAACGAGGCGCGCCTGACCCGCGAGCTGTTCGCGGTAAACCAGCGCCTGGGCGTGATCTGCGGCGGCATCAAGGTGGACGACGCGAACAACCCGGTCGGGCCGGGCGTGCTTACCCAGACGTTCCGGCAGGCGATGCGGGAGCTGGCGGCCGACATGCGCGTCAAGCTGATCATCTACAAGCTGTTTGACCGCTATGTCCTCTCCGGACTGGAAGAGTTGTACCAGGAGTTGAACGTCGAACTCGTGCGTGCCGGCGTGCTGCCGCAGCTGCGGCGCGAGATTGCCCGCGGCACGGCCGCGCGCGGGGCCGCCAGCCGCGGCCCGGCCGGTAGCGACGCGGCCGACGGGACAGGCATCGATGGCGCGGCCGAGGACGCCGGCAACCTGCTCCATACGCTGCACGCGTTGTTCAGCGCTCGCCGCGGCCAGCCGAACGGCAGCCTCGGTGGCGGCGCGGCACCGGGGCCGCAGACGATTCCCACAGCCAATGAGCTGCTCGGTGCGTTGAGCGTGCTGCAGAGCCAGATCGCAACCGACGGCTCGCTGCCGAACTACGGGGACGCCTCCGGCGCCGACATCGCGCATGAGGTGGCCCAGCTCAAGGAGCAATTGTTCAACCAGATCGGCTCCCTGCGCGGCGAGCGTCCGCACCACGTGTCATCCATCGATGAAGACACCATCGACCTGGTCAGCATGTTGTTCGAGTTCATCCTCGAGGACCGCAACCTGCCCGCGCAGATGCAGGTCATGCTGGCCCGGCTGCAGATTCCCTATCTCAAGGCGGCAATCCTGGACCGGCGGCTGTTCGCTCACCGCCAGCATCCGGCACGCCGGCTGCTGGACAGCCTGGCGGACGTTGCCAAGGGCTGGTCGGAAGAGTCCGACAAGGATCGTCGCCTGCACGACAAGGTGAAGTCCATCGTCGAGCAGCTGCTGCACGACTTCGATGACGACATGGGCATTTTCGAGCGCCTGGCCGTTGATCTGCAGGAGTTCCAGGAACTGACCCGCAAGCGCGCGGAGCTGGCCGAGCAGCGCGTGGCAGAGTCCACTCGCGGCCGCGAGAAGCTGGAGCAGGCCCGCCGTCGCGCCGCTCGCGAAATCCTCGACCGCATCGATGGCAAGCCGCTGCCGCCACTGATCCATGGCGTGCTCGCGCGCGCCTGGGCGAACTACCTGGTACTGATCCTGTTGCGCCAAGGCGATGGCTCGCCGGAATTCGCCGATGGTCTGCGCTTCGTGAACGAGCTGATTGCCAGCACCCGGCTGGCCGGAGACGAAGAAGGTCGCGCCACGCTGCGGCAGATGTTGCCCGGTATCGAGCGCGCGCTGCGCCGCGGCCTGGCGAACGTCGCGTTCCAGGAGGACGACGTCGAGCGGCTGCTGACCCAGCTGCAGGCTTACTACCGCCAGCAGTTGGGTGAAGCCCCCGCGGCGCCCGCCGACGCGAGCCCGATCCAGGCCCCGCCCGCCATTCCGGAGAGCGTGCAGTCGATCGTCGAGTCGGTACCCGAGCCCGCCCCAGCGGTGGAGCTGGAGGCCGAGGAGTCGCTCGCGATCCTGCCGCCGGAGGTACGCGAGCAGATGGCAACGGTGGGCGCGATGAAGCCGGGCGTCTGGGTCGAGTTCTGTCCGGCCGAAGGTGCGGTTGAACGGGCGAAGCTGTCGTGGATCAGCCCGATGAGCGGACGCTACCTGTTCGTCAACCGGCGCGGTCTGAAGGTGGGCGATTATTCACCGCCGGAGCTGGCTGCGTCCTTTGCCGACGGAACCGCCCGACTGCTGGCCTCCAACGCATTCTTCGACCGCGCCATGGATGCCATCGTGGGCCGGCTCAGCCAACCCGCCGCCGATAACGCAGAGCACGAATGACGTCGGAGAACCGTTTCGCCCGCCCTGCCGCCGAACTGATCCAGCAGGATGTCGAACGAGCCCTGGCCGAAGATCTCGGTTCCGGAGACGCAACGGCCGACCTGCTACCGGCCGATGCCTCGGCCGAGGCGGTATTGGTCTGTCGCGAGCCCGCGGTACTGGCTGGCAGCGCCTGGTTCGACGCATGTTTCAGGTCGCTGGACGCCGAGGTAAGCATCGAGTGGAACGCCGTCGACGGTGATCGCGTCCCGGCCGACAGCACGCTATGCCGGTTGCGAGGCAACGCACGTGCGCTGGTCACCGCGGAGCGTTCGGCGCTCAATTTCCTGCAGCTGCTCTCCGGCACCGCCACGGTCACTGCCGGGTTCGTGGCTGCGCTCGCCGGCTCGCGGACGCGGCTGCTCGATACCCGCAAGACCATTCCGGGCCTGAGACTGGCGCAGAAGTACGCGGTGCGTTGCGGCGGCGGCGTCAACCACCGCATCGGCCTGCACGACGGCATCCTGATCAAGGAAAACCACATCATCGCCGCTGGCAGCATTGCGCTGGCGGTGGGTAACGGCCGCCGCATTCATCCGGATCTCCCGCTGGAAGTCGAGGTGGAAACGCTCGATGAGCTGCGACAGGCGCTGGATGCCGGCGCTGATCGCATCATGATCGACAACTTCGACCCGGCTTCGATGCGGGAAGCGGTGCGGATCGCCAATGGCCGGGCGTCGCTGGAAGTATCCGGCAACGTCGACCTGGACCGCATCGGCGAGATCGCCGCCAGTGGCGTCGACTTCGTGTCGGTGGGCGCGCTGACCAAGCACGTCAGGGCGGTCGATCTTTCGCTGCGCCTGCGGTTGCACTAGCGGCGCCAGCGAACTTCATCCCCGCACCGGTCCCCGCGCTGCACGCTCGCGGCGCCTGGCCTTGCGGAGCCGCCCGGCGGCACACACACTGCGGAGATGGGCAATCTGCACGACCTCATGCTTCTTGTCTGCCTCGGCGGCATCGTGGTGACATGGCTCCAGCTTGCCCGGGCGCGAGAGGTAGCCGTGCTGGAGGTGCGCCGCCTGTGCGAGCGTCACGAGCTTCAGCTGCTGGACGAAACGGTAGGCATGCGCGCCTTGCGCTTGCGCCGCATCGACGGCCAGCGCCTGCTGGAGCGTTGCTACGGCTTCGATGTCAGCGTGGCCGGAGACGACCGCAGCCATGGCCGGCTCTGGATGGCCGCGGGACGAGTCACGGAAGTGCAGCTGCCGACGAGCCGCTGGTTCAACACGGTGGGGGCGGTATCCGCCCCAGACGGCCCGAAAGAAGCGGCCGAACCGGAAGCCCGCTTGACCGCTCCCGACAACGTGGTGCCGCTCCGCCCGCGCCCGCGCCTGGAGCAGCGAGGCGACTGAAAAGCGCAGTACGCGGTGCAGCGAGTTCCATGCGTACGCGCCTTGCGCGCGCGTACGCAGGAACGCTGGCCGCTACTTGACCACCCGCAGGTGCGGCGCGCCGCGACGAGGCTTGTCGTCGCCATCGGGGCCGGCGTCGGGACCAGCGGGCGGTTCACCGCCGTCGCTTGGCGGAGTTGGCGGCGTGTCGCCATCACCCTCTTCGGCGGGAAACATCATGCCCTGCCCGTTTTCCTGCGCATAAAGCGCCAGCACGGCGTGAACCGGAATGAGGATCGACTGGCTGACGCCGGAGAAGCGGGCCTGGAAGCTGATCCAGTCGTTGCCCAGGTCGAGGTTGGCCACAGCGCGCATGGCGAGATTCAGCACGACCTGGCCGTTCTTGATCACCTGCGGCGGCACCCGCACGCCCTCCTTGCCTGCATCGACCAGGATGTACGGGGTCAGGTTATTGTCCGAGATCCAGTCGTAGATCGCCCGCAGCAGATACGGGCGATTGGAGCTCATCGGCGGCGCTTCGTCGGCGCCCATCATGCCGCCCGCATGGCTTTTTCTTCCGCGGTAAGGCTGCGCGCGTAGCCCTGGCCGTTGAACAGCCGCTCGCCGTAGTCGAGGATCGGACGCCCCTCGCGCCCCAGATCCACGCCCAGCCACGGCAGCCGCCAGACCACCGGAGCCACCAGGCAATCGGCCAGGCTCATTTCCGGATTGAGGAAGAATTTCGCCGCCTTGAACAGCGGCAACGCCACCAGCAGGTGCTCTCGCAGACGCTTGCGCGCCGCGTCGGCGGGGCGTCCACCGGCGCGGATGATGTCCACTTCCGGCAGCCAGTCGCGCTCGATACGCACCGCCGCGAGGCGCAGTCGCGCGCGCGACTGCGGATCGATGGGCATCAGCGGCGGATGCGGGTAGCGCTCGTCGAGGTACTCGCAGACCACCGATGTGTCGTACAGCGTCAAATCGCGATCGACCAGGGTCGGCGTGCTCGCGTACGGATTCAGGTCGACGAGATCTTCCGGCGGCTTGCCGGGTTCCACCATCACCCGCTCGTAGCTGACGCCCTTGGCGGCCAGCAGCAGACGCACGCGATGACACTGGACGTCATCGGCGGTGGTGTAAAGGGTGAGCACCGTACGCGAACGGGCGCTTTGAACCATGCGCAATCTCCCCGACTAACAACGTAACGCGGCGGCCAGTGGCCGCCGCAGGGTTACCAATGGAGCGACGCTCAGTGCACGTCCTTCCAGTATTCCTTCTTGAGCAGGTAAGCCAGGAAGGTGAAGCCGGCGAGGAACAGAAGCACCCAGATCCCGTAGTGCTTGCGCTGGATCGCCGCCGGCTCGGACACGTACTCGAGGAAGCTGGTGAGGTCACGCGTGGCCTGCTGGTACTGCGCCGGGGTCATCTTGCCCGGCTTGGAGAGCTCGAGCTTCTCGACGCCCTCCTCGCCTTCCTTGCGCACCGCGGTCTGCACACCCTGCAGCTCCCACAGCGGGTTCGGCATCGCGGCGTTCGGGAACACCGTGTTGTTCCAGCCCACCGGGCGGCTCGGGTCCACGTAGAACGCATTGAGGTAGGCATAGACCCAGTCAGCGGTCTTGGCACGTACTTCAAGCGACAGATCCGGCGGTGCCTTGCCGAACCACTTGGCGGCCTCTTCGGCCGGCATGTGCGACTCGATGGTCTCGCCGAACTTGGCGCCGGTGAAGTTGAGGTTCTGCATCACCTCCTGCTCGGACAGGCCAAGGTCTTCCGCCATGCGCGAGTAGCGCATGTACTTGAGCGAATGGCAGCCCGCGCAGTAGTTGAAGAAGAGCTTGGCGCCGCGCTGGAGAGACGCCTGATCGTTGATGCTGGCACCGGACGAGGGCAGGCCGCCCTCCTCGGAGGCCGCAGCCGACAGGCTGCCGGCGAGCAGGCCGAGGGCCAGCGCGATCGAGAAAAAATAGCGCTTAGTCATGCATCGTCACCCGTTCCGGAACCGGCTTGGTCGACTCCCAGCCAAGGCGCGTGTAGAGCCCGAGGAAGACGAAGAAGCCAAAGTAAATCAAGGTCATCACGCGGCCGAACAGGTTCTCCCAGAACGTCACGTCGACGTCGCCGAACCACTCGGGAATCACCTCGGCCGTCACGCCGGCACCGACTGCACCGAGCATGATGAACGAGAGCACGAACACGCCCAGCGCCACCTTGTAGCCCGTGCCGCGATAGCGGATCGAGCGCACCTTGCCCACGTCGATCCACGGCATGGCGAACAGCACGGCGATGGCGCCGAACATGCCCAGAACGCCCCAGAACGCCGTGCCCAGGAACGACGGGATCATGCGGAGAATCGCGTAGAAGGGGGTGAAGTACCACACCGGCTTGATGTGCGACGGCGTCACCAGGTTGTTGGCCGGGATGAAGTTGTCGTGCTCCAGGAACCAGCCACCGAAGGTCGGCGCAAAGAAGATGATGAACGCGGCGATCAGCAGGAAGAAGCCCACGCCGACCAGATCCTTCACCGTGTAGTACGGGTGGAACGGAATGCCGTCGGCCGGCTTCAGCGCATCCCAGCGGTTGCCCTTGGGTCCCTTCTTGATATCCACGCCGTCAGGGTTGTTGGATCCCACCTCGTGCAGCGCCGCGATATGCAGCACCACCAGCAACAGCAGCACCAGCGGCATCGCGATCACGTGCAGTGCGAAGAACCGGTTGAGCGTCGCGTCGGCCGGGATGTAGTCGCCCATGATCCACTGCACCAGCGCGTCGCCGATGTAGGGGATGGTGCCGAACAGCGAGATGATCACCTTGGCGCCCCAGAACGACATGTTGCCCCACGGCAGCACGTAGCCCATGAAGGCCTCGGCCATCAGCACCAGGAAGATCAGCATGCCCAGCACCCACACCAGCTCGCGCGGCTTCTTGAACGAGCCGTACATCAGGCCGCGGAACATGTGCAGGAACACCACGATGAAGAACAGCGAGGCGCCGGTGGAGTGCATGTAGCGGATCAGCCAGCCCCACTCCACGTCACGCATGATGTACTCGACCGAGGCGAACGCTTCGAGCGCGCTGGTCTTGTAGTTCATGGTGAGGAAGATGCCGGTGACGATCTGGTTGACCAGCACCAGCAGCGCCAGCGAACCGAAGTAGTACCAGAGGTTGAAGTTCTTCGGCGCGTAGTACTCGGTCATGTGCTTGCGATACGCAGGCATCATGTTCGGAGCACGCTCGTTGACCCAGTCACCCACGCGGGAGAATACGTTAGCCATCAGCTGGCCTCCTTCGGATCAACGCCGATCTGGATGGTGCTGTCGTCGACGAAGTGATACGGCGGCACCTGCAGGTTCTTCGGCGCGGGCACGCCCTGGAACACGCGCCCGGCCATGTCGTAGCGCGACTTGTGGCAGGGGCAGTAGAAGCCACCCTTCCAGTTCGGGTCGAACGGCTCGGGCTTGATCTCCGGGACGAAGTCCGGCACGCAGCCAAGGTGGGTGCAGATGCCCACCACCACCAGCCATTCCGGCTTGATCGCGCGGCTTTCGTTCTGCGCGTACTTCGGCTGCTGGTCGGCCGAGATGCCCGTGGACGTGGGATCGACCAGACGCGAATCGACCATCGGCAACACCGCGAGCTGCGCCTTGGTGCGGTTCACCACGAACACCGGCAGGCTGCGCCACGGGAAGGTGACCTTCTGGCCCTGCTCGATCTTGCTGATGTCCACCGTCACCGGAGCACCGGCGGCCTTGGCGCGCGCGCTGGGTTCCCACGTCTTGATAAAGGGCACGACTGCCGCGACGACTCCTGCACCACCCACCACCGCGGTGGTGGCTGTGAGGAAACGGCGGCGGCCGTGATCGACGACTTCATTCGCCATCAGGCTCTCCGGAACTTGCAATGCCATTGAGGTGCGGACCGGTGGCTTCCACTGGTGCTTGCGAAGCAGGTCAACAGCCCGGGGCTGGATGCCCGGAGGCCCGCGACCCGTTCCGAAGCTTGCGCGGCACGCGAAAACCCGCGAACGACGCTGCCCCTTCAGAACATGACGTGGACAAACCGGAACGGCCTGCTTGGCAAGCACCGGACGGAATCCGGCACCCGCAAAAATCGCGTTAGTGTAGCGTCAGCCCCTGCCCCGTACAATCAAACCCGCTCTGCGGTGACGCGCCGCAGCCCGGCGCGCGCGCTCAGCTTCCGCGCATCATTTTACGAAAGCCCACTCCATGAAACACGCCGCCGGCACGCTCGCTTTCATCGCCCGATTCGTGGTGCTCGGACTCGCGCTGGCGTTCGTGGTGGGGCTGTTCTGGCCCGGCAGCGGCCAGCGGCTGCGCGAGCGTTTCGGTCTCGACGCCAACCCGCCCGCCGCCGCAGTGGCCGCACCGGCGGCCGGCCCCACGCTGTCCTATGCCGATGCGGTGGCCCGGGCGGCGCCGTCGGTGGTCAACATCTATGCCAACAAGACGGTGACCGAGCAGGCCTTGCGCATGTACTCGGACCCGCTGCTGCAACGCCTGTTCGGCGGACGCCCGGCAGGACCGGCGTACAAGCGGCGCGAGCAGAGCCTCGGTTCCGGGGTCATCGTCAATGCCGATGGCTATGTGCTTACCAACAACCACGTGATTGCCAACGCCGACGACATCCAGGTGCTGCTGTATGACGGCCGGGTAGCCAAGGCCACGTTGGTCGGCGCCGACCAGGAAACCGACCTGGCCGTGCTGAAGATCGACGCCGGCAATCTGCCAGTGGCCCACATCCGGCCCCATACCGAGGTGCGGGCGGGCGACGTGGTACTGGCGATCGGCAACCCCTTCGGGCTCAACCAGACCGTCACGATGGGCATCGTCAGCGCGATTGGGCGCCAGCTGAGCAGCGCGAGCCCGGAGGACTTCATCCAGACCGATGCGGCAATCAACCTGGGCAACTCCGGCGGAGCCCTGATCGACGCCCAGGGCAATCTGGTGGGCATCAACACCCTGCTGATCGGCAAGGCCGCCAACGCCGAAGGCATTGGCTTTGCGATTCCCGTGGACAACGCCAAGAAGGTGCTCGACCAGATCATCGACAGTGGCCACGTGGTGCGCGGCTGGCTGGGCGCCGACTACACTTTCGTGCCCGTGGCGGCAGACAGCGGCCTGCCGGCAGCGGCGCGCGGCGTGGAGGTTGCCGAGGTCTATCCAGGCAGCCCGGCCGCGGCAGCCGGCATCCAGGCGCATGACATCCTGCTGCGGATAGGCCACGACGACATTGCGGATCCGTCCGACCTGCGCAAGCGTGAGGCGGCACTCAAGCCCGGCAGCACGGTAGATGTCTCGGGGCTGCGCAACGGCGTGCCGTTTCGTCTTTCGGTGACTATCGCCCAGCGCCCGCCCAACCTCGACGTGGACAGTTCACTGGAGGGCTGAAGCCATGCCGCCACGCATCGTCAACGGCGGGTGGATGGCCTTGCCATAGCGCTGTCGCAGTGCCTCGACGCGCTCCACGTAAACCCGAGTCTCGGCATAGGGCGGCACCCCGCTGTAGCGCTGCACTGCGCCCGGCCCGGCATTGTAGGCCGCCGCGGCCAGCCGCTCGTTGCCGTGGAATGCCTGCAGCAACCCGCCCAGGTAGCGCGCGCCGCCGCGGATGTTCTGCTCGGCGTCGAAGGCGTCCAGCACCCCCATGTCGCTGGCGGTGCCCGGCATCAGCTGCATCAGCCCCTGGGCGCCCTTGAGCGACAGCGCGTGTGGGTTGAAGGCGCTCTCGGCGTGGATGATCGCG
This sequence comes from Dyella sp., assembly GCF_035685805.1. Lineage (GTDB taxonomy): Bacteria > Pseudomonadota > Gammaproteobacteria > Xanthomonadales > Rhodanobacteraceae > Dyella_A. Next base: position 16,115 of record NZ_DASSAB010000033.1, on the reverse strand, counting down.
CGCAGGAACGCCTCGTCCACGCCGTACTCGATGCTGGCCTGACGGATCGCGCTGGCATAGTCCTGCAGGTTGAGCCGCACCGAGTTCCAGTGGATCGGCGAGTGCAGGTCGCAAGCCATGCAGGTGGCCAGGTAGGTGAACAGCATGGTGACCGCATGGCCGCGCTGCCGGGGCGGCGCGATGTTGGTGTATTCCACGCTGCCGTCCGCGCGCTTGACCCGGTAAACCGCCCCCCGCAGCACCCGACTGCCGCCGCCCGCCTCCGGGGTCGAGGCCGATGCCATGGCGGCGGTGGAGTCGCTGTAGCTCCAGCCTCCGCTGGCGCCGGGCGCACTCGCCCTCATCCGCGCGGCGGGGAGCCCGGACAGCGTGATGGCACTGGTCTGCACCGAGGCCTGCACGTCGGCAAACCGGGCGCGTGCGCGGATCAACGCAGCGGCCCGGGCGCGGTCGCGCTGTGCGTCGGTGATCGCGTCGGCGCTGGTACTGACGGAAGAAACAACGCTGCCGAACCGATCACGGCGCGCCCGCGGAGCCCGGGTGCCGGCGGCGCGCGGCGCGGCGTAGGAACCGATGCGCTGGCAGTGCCGATAGCCCGCGGTATTGCTGCTGTAAACGGCCTCGCCGCTGGCCCCGGTGCAACGGTACAGGGCATCGGCGTGTGCCGGCTGTGCCAGCGCGCCCAGCATCAGCAGGGCGCAGCAAAGCATCCAGCGAAGCAGGATCGAGCGAGGCGGGAAGCGGCCTGCCGGATGGCCGGCGCTTCCCCCGTGGCGCGTGGCGGCGGTCATGTCGCGCAGTGTGCAGCGATCGCGGCCACTGCGCCAAGTACGGCAGGCACGCCGCGTGAACCAGGTCCGGCATTCACAACACGCCACTGCATCGCGCCCCGCGTCGCGCAAGTGCTTGATCCGGCAGGCAGCGATGGTGGCGACGCGGCGGGGCCGCGAGTAAACTGCCGGGTTCGACAACTCCTGTCCACCACGCAAGGCACGGCACCCGATCCCATGAGCGGCAAGCTTTTCATCAAGACCCACGGCTGCCAGATGAACGAGTACGACTCGACCAAGATGGCCGACGTGCTCAAGGCCTCGCACGGGCTCGAGCTGACCCAGGACGAGTCCGAGGCGGACGTGATCCTGATCAACACCTGCTCGATCCGCGAAAAGGCACAGGAAAAGGTGTTCAGCCAGCTCGGCCGCTGGAAGGAACACAAGGCCGGCGACAAGCCGGTGCTGATCGGCGTGGGCGGCTGCGTGGCGAGCCAGGAGGGCGACGCGATCGTCAAGCGCGCGCCGTATGTGGACCTGGTGTTCGGCCCGCAGACCCTGCACCGCCTGCCCGAGCTGATCGAGAAGCAGCGCGCTACCGGCAAGCCGCAGGTGGACATCTCCTTCCCCGAGATCGAAAAGTTCGACAACCTGCCCGAGCCGCGCGCCGAGGGGCCGACCGCGTTCGTGTCGATCATGGAAGGCTGCTCCAAGTACTGCAGCTACTGCGTGGTGCCGTACACCCGCGGCGAGGAGATCAGCCGGCCGTTCGACGACGTGCTCGTCGAGGTCGCCCAGCTCGCCGAGCAGGGCGTGCGCGAGGTCAACCTGCTGGGCCAGAACGTCAATGCGTACCGCGGCGCCACCCACGACGGCGGCACCGCCGACCTGGCCGTGCTGATCCACGCCATCGCGCAGATCGACGGCATCGGCCGGATCCGCTTCACCACCTCGCATCCGCTGGAGTTCTCCGACTCGCTGATCGAGGCGTATGCCAGCGTGCCGAAGCTGGCCAACTACCTGCACCTGCCGGTGCAGGCGGGCTCGGACCGCATTCTCAGCGCGATGAAGCGCGGCTACACGGCGCTGGAGTTCAAGCAGAAGATCCGCAAGCTGCGCGCGGTGCGCCCGGACATCTGCATCAGTTCGGACTTCATCGTCGGCTTTCCCGGCGAGACCGACGAGGATTTCGGCAAGACCATGAAGCTGATCGCCGATATCGGCTTCGACCAGAGCTTTTCCTTCATCTTCTCCGCCCGCCCCGGCACGCCGGCCGCCAACCTCGCCGACGACACGCCGATGGCGGTCAAGCAGCAGCGACTGGCCCAGCTGCAGGCAGCGATCAACGCCAACGCGAAGGCCATCAACGAGGCGATGGTCGGCAGCGTGCAGCGCGTGCTGGTGGAAAAGCCCAGCCGTCGCGATGCCAGCGAACTCAGCGGCCGCACCGAGAACATGCGCTACGTGAATTTCGCCGGCCACCCGCGCCTGATCGGCCAGTTCGTCGACGTCGAGATCACCGAGGCGATGAGCAATTCGCTGCGCGGACGGCTGCACCTGACCGACGACGTCGCCGCCTGAAGCGGTCACCCGTGGCGCGGTGCCCGCGGCCGCCTTCAGTCCAGCCGCTTGCGGAAGCGGCTGATCGCCAGCACCAGCATCGCGGCAGTGAATGCCACCAGCGCCAGCAGGTCCGGCCACACCTCGCCCGGTGACGCGCCGCGCAGCATCACGCCGCGCACCAGGCGAAGAAAGTGCGTCAGCGGGAGGATCTCGGCGAACCATTGCACCGGCCTTGGCATCCCCGCGAACGGAAACATGAAGCCGGACAGCAGCAGCGACGGCAGGAACACGAAGAAGGTCACCTGCATTGCCTGGAACTGCGACCGCGCCTGGGTCGAGATCAGCAGGCCCATCGCGAGGTTGGCCATGATCAGCAGGGCCGCCGACAGATAGACGTCCGCCAGGCTCCCGCGCACCGGCACGTCGAACAACCACACGCCGAGCGCCAGCACCACGCTGGTCTGGATCAGGCCGATCACGATGTAGGGCAGCACCTTGCCGATCATCAGCTCGGTGCTGGTCAGCGGCGTGGCGATCAGCAGCTCCATGTTGCCGCGCTCGCGCTCGCGCACGATCGCGATGGCGGTGAACAGCACCATCGTCATGGTCAGGATCACGCCGATCAGCCCGGGCACGATGTTGACCGCCGAGCTGCGCTGCGGGTTGTAGAAGCTCACCACCGCGATCGCCGTCTCCGGCGGCGTGCTCGTTGCCGGTGCCCGGGTATCCGGGCGCGCGCTGTCGAGCGGGGTCTGCGCCAGCTGGGACGCCGCGTTCTGCACTGCGGTGTCCGTGCCGTCGACGAGGATCTGCGCCACCTGGCGCCCGTCGATGCGGCGCCGCTCGAAGTCCGGCGGGATCACGATGCCGACGCTGATCCGGCCACGACGCAACATGCCCATCAGCTGGTCCGGCGTCTGCACGGTTGCCACCGGCGCCACCAGGCCGGTGTTGAGCATGTCCATCACCAGCGCCCGCGAGTCGGCGGTGCCGGCCTGGTCGGCGATACCCGCGTCCAGGCCCCGCAGGGTGAAGTTGATCGCGTAACCGAACAGCAGCAGCTGGACTACCGGCAGGCCGACGATCATCACCAGCGTCACCCGGTCGCGCCGCAACTGGCGCAGCTCCTTGATCACGATCGCCCACAGCCGGCGCAGGTTCACGACGGCTCCTGCGCGGCCCGTTCCGCTGAGCGTGTCGCCGCTACGAACACGTCCTCCAGGTTCGGCTCCGCAACCGCTATCTCGCCCGCCAGCGCGGACCGCGACAGCGCCGCGCACATCCGCTCGCGCGCATCCGCCGCGCTGGCGTCGTCGGTCAGCACGCGCAGCAGGTTGCCCACCTGGGCGACGCCCAGCACGCCCGGCACATCGGACAGCACGTGCTGCGCCTTGCGTGGCTGCGGCGTGTCGACGGTGAACGTGCGTCCGTCCAGGCGCGCAGTCAGCTGGTCCGGCGTACCGTCGGCCACCAGCTTGCCCCGATCGAGGATCGCCAGGCGATGGCAGCGCTCGGCCTCGTCCATCAGGTGGGTGGACACCAGCAGCGTGGTGCCGGCATCGGCCAGTTCGAACAGCTTCTCCCAGAAGTCGCGCCGCGACTCGGGATCCACCGCGCTGGTCGGTTCGTCCAGAAACAGCAGCTCCGGCGCGTGGATCACCGCGCAGGCCAGCGCGAGGCGCTGCTTCTGGCCACCACTCATGGTGCCGGCGAGCTGGTCTTGGCGGTCACCGAAGTGGTACTGCTCGACCAGCTCGTCGATGCGCCGGCGCGTGCGCGCCCTCGGCACGCCCTGCACCGCCGCCAGGAACTGCAGGTTCTCGCGCACCGTGAGGTCTTCGAACAACGAGAAGCGCTGGGTCATGTAGCCGATGCGCGCGCGCAATTCGTCGGCCTGCTCCGGCACGCGCAGCCCCAACACGTCGATCTCGCCCGCGCTCGGTGTGAGCAGGCCGCAGAGCATGCGGATCGTGGTCGACTTGCCCGAGCCGTTGGGGCCCAGAAAGCCGTAGACGCGCTTCGCCGGCACGTCCAGATCGACATGATCGACCGCCGTCAGCCGGCCGAAACGGCGCGTCAGGCCGCGGGCGCTGATCGCTGGTGGCGCGGTGTCCGCCATGGCGGCCGGCTCGCTCACGGCGCGGGCGCGGCAGGCAGTTCCACCCGCACCGGCAGGCCGGCGGGCAGGTCGCGGGCGTCGGCGTCGAGGGTGACTTCGGCCAGGTAACTCAGGCGCGTGGCGTCGTCGCCGATGAGGGCGTAGTACGGCGTGAACGCCGGCTCGCTGCGCACCATCCGCACCACGCCGGTCAGCGCGCGGGACCGCCCGGCGACAAACACCCGCACCCGGCTGCCCACGCGCACGCGGGTGCGTTGCGGCTCGGGAATGTACACGCGCGCGTACGGCGCGTCGCCCGCCAGCAGGATCGCCACGGGCGCACCGACCGGCGCCTGGTCGCCGAGCTTGTAGGGCAGGCTGTCGATTCGTCCCGCCCGGGGCGCGGCCACGCTCAGCTTGTCCAGGGTGACCCGCTCTGCGTCGGCCTGTGCCTGCGCCGCGGCCAGCGCCGATTGCGCCTGCGCCAGTTGCTCCGGCCGCGTCCCGTGCACCAGCGCGTCCAGCGCAGCGGTTGCTGCAGCGACTTCACCCTCGGCACTACCGGCGGTGGCGCGGGCACGGTCCAGCTCGGCCGCGGCGACATAGTTGCGGCCCTGCAGCGGCTTCAGTCGTGCGTAGTAAGCGTGCGCCTCGCGCGCCTGCGCCTGCGCGGCGGCGAGGCTGGCCCGCGCGCGGGCGATGTCCTCGCGGCGCGGACCCGCCTGCAGCTCGTTCAGCCGCTCGCGCTGCTCGGCAACCTGCGCCTGCGCGGCCGCCAGCTGCGCCTGTGTGCGGGCGGGATCGAGCTGCAGCAGCGGCTGGCCGGCAGTCACCGTATCGCCCTCGCCGACGTCGATCCGCACGATGCGCTCCGCTGCCGCGGCGGGCAGCGCAATGCGGTCGTATTCGATTGTCCCCAGCGCCTGCGGCGCGGATCTGCTGCAGGCCGCCAGCGCCAGCGCGGCCGCCAGCGCAAGCCAGGGAGATCCCCGGCGCAACGGAGCGTTCATGTCGTCTCTCCACCGGATCCAGCACGCATGCCCGAGCCGAGCAAGGCCAGGGTGTGGTCGAGCATGGCGCGCGAACGCAGCGGCTCGGCGTCCATGGCCTGCTTCCAGACCGGGGCGGCCGCGGCCGGAAACATCGTCAAGCCGACCAGCGACACCACCATCAGGCGCGGATCGAGCGCGGGATTCATGCGTCCGGCCGCCTGCGCAGCGGCGAACCGGCCGGCCAGCCACTGCGGCAGCATCGGCACCACCTGCCGGAACACCACCTCGCGCAGCGTGCCGCCCTCGCACAACACCTCGCGCACCCACAAGGGCGGCAGCCAGGGATGCCGCTCCACGATCTCGGCCACGCCGTGCGCGAACGCCGCCGCCAGAGCAAGCGGATCGTCGCCCACTGGCTCCAGCCGCTCGCGCAGCGGCTGCATCGCCGGCATCAGGCGCTCCTCCACCAGCGCCTGGGTCAGCCGCGCCTTGTCGCCGAAGTAGTAGTGCAGCATCGCCGGGGTGACGCCGGCCGCCGCCGCGATCGCCCGCAAGGAGCTGCCTTCGATGCCGCTGCGGGCGAACTGTGCCGCGGCCGCGTCGAGCAGGTGCGCCCGCAGGTCGAGATCGTCGCCGCCCGGTCGGCCGGCGCGACGCCGGGGTGCTTTTGCTGGCGTGGGGCGAGTCATGTCGATAAATTAATTGAACCATTAATTAGTTTCAAGAGCGCGTTAGCGTGGGGACTTCAACCCGCCAGTTGCAGCCCACGGCACCGCCGGCCGCGATGGTTCTTCCACGTGCGCCGCGCTACGCTTCGCCGCTTATGACCGACATCAACAAGCGCGACTTCGTCATCGACTCCGACGACAACGCCCGCCTCGCCAATCTGTGCGGCCCCCTGGACGAACACCTGCGGCAGATCGAACTGCGCCTGGGGGTGGAGATAAACCACCGTGGTGGCATCTTCCAGGTGCTGGGCGAAGAGCCGGCGACCCGCGCTGCCGAAAAGGTATTGCGCACGCTGTACGAGCTCACCGCCGGCGAAGCGCTGACCGGCGCCATCATCAACCTGCACCTGGCCGAATCGGGCATCGACGCGATCACCGCTGAAGCAGCCGAGGGCGCGCAGGAAGTGGTGATCCGCGTCAAACGCGGCGTGGTCAAGGGACGCGGGCCGAACCAGGCGCGCTACCTGCACGCGATCACCACGCACGACATCAGCTTCGGCGTCGGCCCGGCCGGCACCGGCAAGACTTACCTCGCGGTAGCCAGCGCCGTCGAAGCGCTCGAGGCCAATCGCGTGCAGCGCCTGCTGCTGGTGCGCCCGGCGGTGGAGGCGGGCGAGAAGCTCGGTTTCCTGCCGGGCGACCTCAGCCAGAAAGTCGACCCGTACCTGCGCCCGCTGTACGACGCGCTGTACGAGATGCTCGGCTTCGAAAAGGTCGCCAAGCTGATCGAACGCAACGTGATCGAGATCGCGCCGCTGGCCTACATGCGCGGACGCACGCTCAACGACTCCTACGTGATCCTGGACGAGGCGCAGAACACCACGGTCGAGCAGATGAAGATGTTCCTGACCCGCATCGGCTTCGGCTCGGTGGCGGTGATCACCGGCGACGTCAGCCAGGTCGACCTGCCCCGGCACATCCGCTCGGGCCTGCGCCACGCGGTGGAAGTGCTGCGCGGTGTCGACGGCATCAGCTTCACCTTCTTCACCTCGCGCGACGTGGTGCGCCATCCGCTGGTGGCCAAGATCGTGCGCGCCTACGAGGCTTTCGAAGTCGACGCCGAGAACGGCGAGATCAAGCCCGGCAAGGCGGGCTGAGCATTGGCCGCCCGTTCCGCCGCTGCCGGCAGTGCACCGGTCCCGAGCGTGGCCGTGAGCTACGGCCTGGACCGCCGCGGCGTGCCCGCAGCGGCGAGCTTCCGGCTGTGGGTGGCCGCTGCGCTTCGCGGCGCACGGCGACAGCGTGCCGCCGAGCTCGCGATTCGCCTGGTTGGCGAGGAGGAAGGCCGCGCACTCAATCGCGACTACCGCGGCAAGGACTACGCCACCAACGTGCTGTCGTTCCCCGCCGAACTGCCGCCGGGCGTGCGGCTGCCGCTGATCGGCGACCTTGCCATCTGCGCACCGGTGGTCGTCCGTGAAGCGGCCGAGCAGGGCAAGCCGGCGCGGCACCACTGGGCCCACATGACGGTGCATGGCGTGCTGCATCTACTCGGTTACGACCACCTCGTCGATGCCGAGGCCGAAGCCATGGAAGCGCTCGAAACGCGCATCCTGGCAGGTCTCGGCGTGCCCGACCCGTACCACTGGCCGGCGGCCTGAATCGCCTGGCGGTTTCCGCTAAACTCGGTCTTCCGCCCGACGCTGGGCAGAACCCCAAAGAGTAATGAACGACGACCCTGGCAGTACCGGCGGCCCGGCTCACCGATCATGGTGGGATCGACTGGGCCACATGTTTTCCGGCGAGCCGCGCAATCGCGAGGAACTGGTCGAAGAGCTGCGCGCTGCGCAAGCCAATGGCCTGCTTTCCAACGACACTCTCACCATGGTCGAGGGTGCCCTGAAGGTCACCGAGCTGAGCGTGGACGACGTGATGGTCCCGCGCGCGCAGATCGTGATGATCTCGGCCGAGTCGCCCCTGAGCGACATCCTCGCCGCCGTGGTGGAATCGGGTCACTCCCGCTTCCCGGTGCACGGCGAGGACAAGGATGAAATCCTCGGCATCCTGCTGGCCAAGGACCTGCTGAAGTACTTCGGCGACGGCGCCGCGTTCGACATCCGCGCCATCCTGCGCCCGGCCGTGCTCATTCCCGAGTCGATGCGCCTGAACGTGCTGCTGGCCGAGTTCCGGCTGTCGCGCAACCACATGGCGCTGGTGGTGGACGAGTACGGCGGCGTCGCCGGCCTCATAACCATCGAGGACGTGCTCGAGCAGATCGTCGGCGAGATCGACGACGAGCATGACGACGAGGAAGAACCCTCGCTGATGCACGCCCAGCCGGACGGCGACTGGCTGGTGAGCGCGCTGACACCGATCGCGGATTTCAACGAGCAGACCGGATCGTCCTACTCCGACGAAGAGTTCGACACCATCGGCGGCATGGTCACGTCCGAATTCGGCCACCTGCCGGAAGCGGGCGAGGAAATCACCGTGGGCGATTTCCTGTTCCACGTGACCGAGGCGGACGATCGTCGCGTGCAGCAGTTCCGCGTGAGCCGGGCCGGCACCGCCGACTGAGCCATCGGGTGGGAAGCAATCAGGTGGCTTCCTTGAGATGTGCAGCTGTGGTTCCTGGGGACGGCGCTGCCGCCCGGCGCTGAAACCCCGCGGATGCCGCTCGCCCAGGTGCGGCCCAAGCTCAAGTTGGCCGGGCCGGCATCGACGCGTCCTGCGCTCGCCACTACAGTGGTGTCCCCCGCCTTCAGACCCGACATGCCGATGCCCCTGCTTCACCGCGCCCTCGCGCTGCTGGCGTTGATCTTCCTTGGCGCCCTCGGGTCGGCACATGCCGGCGTGGCCAATGCCCCGGCGGCCAACCTTCAGATCACCCTGATCACCTACGGCCCCGGCGATACCTACTGGGAGCGGTTCGGGCACATCGCGATCGAAGTGAAGGACGTCGTCGACGGTGAGGCCGTGAGCTTCAACTATGGCGTCTTCGACTTCGACCAGCGCGGCTTTCTGCTGAACTTCGCGCGCGGCCGCATGCACTACCTGATGGACGCGGCGCCTACCGCGCTGGACGAGGGCTACTACGTGCAGGCGGGACGCTCGATCACGCGCCAGCGGCTGGCCTTCACGCCCGAGCAGGCCGCCGCGCTGCGCGAGTTCCTGCTGTGGAACCTGCGCCCCGGAAACGCCCGCTACGACTACGACTACTACGCGGACAACTGCAGCACCCGCGTGCGCGATGCGCTGGACAAGGCGCTGGGCGGCGTATTGCGGGCCGAGCTTGGTCATACACCGGCCGAGATGACCTATCGCCAGCAGACCGACCGGCTGATGAGCGCGCAGCCCTGGCTGATGCTGCTGATGGATCTCGGGCTCGGCCCCTACGCCGACCAGCCGCTCACCGCATGGCAGGAGAGCTTCCTGCCGATGGTGCTGCAACGGGACCTGCGCCAAGTGCGCGTGGTCGACGACCAGGGACACTCGCATCCGTTGGTGGTGGCCGAGCATGTGGTGTCGCCAAACCGCCTCGACCCACCGCCCGCGAGGGCACCGGACTTGCGCGGCCCGCTCGCGCTCGCCGGCGCATTGATTGCACTGGCGCTGCTGGGCATGCGCCGCACCATGCCGCTTGCATTTGCGGTGGTGGGCACGCTGTACCTGCTGGCCGCGGGGCTGGTGGGGCTGCTCATGCTCGCGCTGTGGACGCTCACCACCCACCACTCCGCCTGGGCCAATGCCAACCTGCTGCTGTTCAACCCGCTGGCGCTGGCGCTGATCCCTGCGCTGTGGCGCGCGCGCCGCGGCGACAGCACACCTCGATGGGTCGATGGCTGCCTGTTGGCGCAACTGTGCGCCGGTCTGGTGGCGGTGCTGCTGCATGCGTTGCCTGGCCTGGTGCAGCAGAACCAGCCCTGGCTGCTGTTCGCCTTGCCGGTGTGGCTCGCGCTTGCGTTCACGCTACGTCACATGCGCGCTCCCGCCCCGCACTGACCATTGCCCGGCGCGGACGCGCAGGGGCATCATGCAGCGATGCAAAACCCTGTCGCCTCCAAAGCCGCCGTACCCGCCCAGCTTGCCGGCATGGTAGTCAACTGCGTCGCCTACCATCGCAACGGCACGCGCATCGGCGACATCTCGCTGGACGCCATCAGCGACGTACTGGAGGAGCCGGACACCTTCGTCTGGGTCGGCCTGCATGAGCCCGACGAGCCCCTGCTGGAAAAGCTGCAGGAAGAGTTCGACCTGCACGACCTGGCCATCGAGGACGCACATCACGCGCACCAGCGCACCAAGATCGAGGCGTACGGCGACTCGCTGTTCATCGTGGTGCAGACGGCGCAGCTGGTGTCGGGAAAGCTCGCCTTCGGCGAGACACACATCTTCCTGGGTGCCCGTTATCTGGTCACGGTGCGCCACGGCGCATCACTGTCGTATGCGCCGGCGCGGCGCAGCTGCGAAAATTCGCCGGACCTTCTGGCGCACGGGCCGAGCTACGGCCTGTACGGCGTGCTCGATTTCATCGTCGACAACCTGCTGCCGATCGTGCGGGACTTCCGCGAAGAGCTGCAGGAGCTGGAGCAGGACATCTTCGCCGAGACCTTCAAGCGCGAAACGGTCAAGCGGCTGTATCACATGCAGCGCGACCTGATGACGCTGCGCCTGGCGGTGGCGCCACTGCAGGACATCATCAGCCAGCTGGTACGCATGCACCCCAACCTGATCTCCGACGACCTGCGTGCGTATTTTCGCGACGTCTACGACCACGTGTTCCGCGCCAACGAATCGGTCAGCGCCATGCGGGAAATGCTCAATGCGGCGATCAGCGTGAACCTTTCGCTGGTCAGCTTCGGGCAGAACGAAGTCATGAAGAAGCTCGCCGGCTGGGCTGCCATGCTGGCTGCCCCCACCCTCCTCACCAGCTGGTACGGCATGAATTTCCAGCACATGCCCGAGCTGGACAAGCCGTGGGCCTACCCCACCATGATCGTGGCGATGGTGGTGGTGGTCGGCGGCATCTACACCTGGCTGCGCCGGGTGCGCTGGCTGTAGGGCTACCGCCGGCCACCGGGCACCACTCCATAGGCCGCATCTGCGGCCCATCAAGTCGGTGGCCTGCCGGAGCCGCAACCACGAGGACACCACCGAAGACAGCGCGGAGATTGCACTGCGGTGTCCGGTGGGTCCGTGCTCGCGGGATCAGCTCAGTTCCCGGCGTCGGGTGCCGTCCACTTCTTCAGCCACGCATTGACCGTCTCGTGCCACTGCACGCTGTTCTGCGGCTTGAGAACCCAGTGGTTCTCATCCGGGAAAGTGAGCAGCTCGCTGGGGATGCCGCGGCGCTGCAGCGCGGTGAAGGCACCTAGCCCCTGCGTGATGGGGATGCGGAAATCCTGCGCGCTGTGGACCACCAGCATCGGCACGCGCCAGTCCTTGACGTGGTTCGCCGGATTGAAGCGTTCGTAGTTCTCGGGGTGCTCGAACGCGGTGCCGCCGTTCTCCTTTTCCTCGAACCACAACTCGTCCGTGTCGTAATACATGGCGCGCGTGTCGAACACGCCATCATGGTCGACGAAGCACTTCCAGGGTTCGTTCCAGATGCCCGCCATCCAGTACACCATGTAGCCGCCATAGCTCGCGCCCAACGCACAGGCGCGACTGCCGTCGAGGAAGTCGTACTTCGCCAGCGCCGCCTTCCAGCCTGCCTTGAGATCGTCCAGCGGCTTGCCGCCCCAGTCTCCTGAAATGGCGTTGGTGAATGCTTGGCCGTAGCCGGTGGAGCCATGGAAGTTGATGGTGACCACCGCGAAGCCCTGGCCAGCATAGGTCTGGGGGTTCCAGCGATAGCTCCACCCGTTGTCCATCGCGCCCTGGGGGCCACCATGGATGATGAAAGCGACGGGATAGGTCTTGCCACGCTGGTAGCCGGCCGGCTTCACCACGTAGCCCTGCACCGGCTCGTTGTTTGCGCCGTTGAAGGTGAAGAACTCGCTCGCGCCCATGGTGGTCTGCCGCAGCCGCTCGGCATTGAGGTGGGTGACCTGGCGAAGGTTGCCACCATCCGGACGCACCACGTAGAGGTCTGCCGGATGCTGCAGGTCATCGCGCGCGAACAGCAACGTGTTTCCGGCCAGTGCGTAACCACCCACCGTGCCCTCGCCCACCACTTTGCGCACGGCGCCGGAGCCGGTATCGATCGCAAACAGCGGATGCTGACCACGGTCGTCCGCCGTCGCGTAGAGCGTCTTGCCGTCGGCAGACACCGCGAGGTTGCCGGGCGAGCGGTCCCACGCCGGCTCCACTTCGCGGCTGCGTCCACTGGCGAGGTCCAACGCCATGATCGCGAAGCGATCGGCCTCGAAGCCCGGCTCCTTCATCGCCAGGTAATAAAGCGTCCGCCCGTCCGGCGAGGGCACGGGATAGGCGTCCCATGCAGGGTTGGAAGCGGTGAGGTTCTGCGGTGGCGCAGCGCCATCGACGTTCACCCGGTAGATATCGAAATTGGTCGACCAGGGCTCACTTGTGCCCGCCTCGCGCGCGCCGAAGTAGACGCTGCGTCCGTCCGGCGAAAACGCGACCTCTTCCATCCCGCCAAACGGCTTGCTCGGCACGTCGCCGTCGATCCCGCGGCTGAGCAGCGCGGGCTCGGCAGCGACCACGCCGTCCGCGTTGAAAGGCGCAATGAACAGCTGGCTCCGACGACCGGTCGACCAGCTGTCCCAGTGGCGCACGAACAACTTCGTGTAGAGCGTCCCACTGGACTTGTCCGATGCGTCGCCACTCGCACGCTCGCGCGTGCAGGCGAGGTTCGGACAATCGGGATAGACCTCGTAGCTGAGGGCGACCCGCTTGCCGTCGGGCGATAACACGAAGCCGCCCAGGTCCACTGCCGTGTGGGTCACCTGCACCGGCGCTGCGGTGGCAGGCCGGCCGGGGTCCTTGCCCAGGTCCAGACGCCAAAGCTGTGCCACGTCGCCGGCGGGGGCGACGTAATACAGGCTGTGTCCGTCGGCCGACCAGCGTGCCGAGCCCCCCTTCTCCACCACTTTCCGGGGCGCGGAGCCATTGCGCAGGTCCTGCACGAACACCGCGCTGACGCCCTTGTTTGCTGCGTAATCAGTAGTTCGCACGCTAAACGCCGCATAGCGCCCATCGGGAGACAGCTGCGGATCGCTCACGCGATCCAGCATGACCAGATCGCGGACGGTGAAAGGGTGCGCGGCTTCTGCCGATGCCGAAGATTGGTCCTTTGGTTGCCGGGCTTCTGCCCACAGCTGCGAGCCGGAAACCAAGAGAAGTGCAGTCAGTAAGAGCTTCATGAGATGTTCCTGCATCACTTATGGGCCGAAAACAGGCTTGGCGAAACCATACGGAACATACAGCTAAAGGGCCTCGCCATGACCTGCGCTACTCTCCGCGGAGACAATAGCTGAGCTGGAAAATCGCCCATGGGTTTTACCGTGTCAGGTCAACCTGCAGCTCAACTCCGAACGTCACCACCAGTTGATCATCGTGCAAGGACATCAGGCGATCGCCCCTGGCGCTGGTGGTTGCTGCTGCTGCTCGTCGGCCTTGCTGCGGCCTCCGCTCGATTTCACTACGTCACCCAAGCCCAAGTCCTGCAACGGGTTGACGACCAGTCACGCGCACGCGGGGATGGCGTCGAGTACTACGCCTACGCGCGCAACCTGGCGCAGCACGGGGTGTTTTCCATGGCGCCCGAGGGCGAAGTACCTCCTGTCCGCGACAGCTTTCGCGATCCCGGCTACCCCGCATTCCTGGCTCTCTGGATGCGTATCTTCCCGTCGTGGCCCCAGTGGTATGCGGCTGTTCTGCTGTCGCAGGCGCTGATCAGCGCCCTGAGTGTCGTCCTGACCGTGGGCATCGGCCGGCATTGGATGCCACCATCATGGTTGTTTGGAGCTGGCTTGCTGATGGCCATTTGGCCCCACAGCATAGCGATGAACAGCTACATCCTGAGCGAGTCACTGGTGGGCTTTCTTTGTGCCGCGGCCATGCTGGTAATGTCGCGCACCGTCGAAAAGCCACGCGTCCGCCCCGCAGCGGCTGGTGGATTCACCATGGCACTGGCCGGGTTGAGCAACGCAGTCTTGTTACCCTTCGCGCCGCTGGTTGCCGGATGGCTCTGGTGGCGCGGATTTGCTGGCAAGCAGGTCTGCGCGGCACTGCTGCTCGGAGCTACGCTACTGCCTGCCGCCTGGATATGCCGCAATGCCACGCTGCCCGCGGGGCAATCGCCCCAGAGGCAATCGTCCAGCCAGCGCGCGTTGATGAACCTGGATCAAGGTGCCTGGCCCGAATACCACGCAGCGTTCCACGGGTCGATTAACGGCGATCAGCAGTCAATCGTGACAATGAACAAAATGGGACAGGAGATCGCTCTGCTGACGGCGGATACGCCCCGGGGCCTTCAGCAGGTGCTTGCCCGCCTCGCCAGAACGCCTTGGCAGTCGCTGGCGTGGTACGCCCGCAAGCCGGCGCTGCTTTGGGACTGGGACATACGGATAGGCCAGGGCGACATCTATACCTACCCCACCAGGCATTCGCCATTCGTCGAAAGCGCCTCCTGGCGAGCCATCGAAGCACTTTGCCACGCGTTGAACCCTTTCCTGCTTCTGGCGATGATCGGTGGCGGTGTAGCAGCCCTGGTGACGAGACGCGGGGCGCCTCCGGCAGTCCAACTGGTCAGTCTTTTGCTCGTGTGGGTCACGCTGGTGCACACGGCGCTGCAGGCGGAGCCCCGCTACGCGGAGCCGTATCGGCCGATCCAGATCCTGCTCGCGGCATGGTTCTGCTACTCGTTGAGTGTACGCATCCGCACATGGCGTAACGCTCGACTGACCGAACGTGACCCCATTCACGAATCCGGCGGCCAACTGCCTTCCGACTGATTCCCAATTTGCAATCCTGCGGGATTGGTACAAAACGTGCCTTCACATGACGTCACCTAAGGGGAACATCATGCGACGCGCTCGACTTTCAGACGGCTTCACGCTGATAGAACTGATGATCGTGGTAGCGATCATCGCGATCCTCGCTGCAATTGCGATACCTGCCTATCAGGACTATGTCATTCGGGCGCAGGTTTCAGAGGGCGTGGTGCTCGCCTCGGGCGCCAAGGCGGCTGTCTGGGATTTCACCTCGGATACCGGCCACTATCCGTCTAACAACGCGTCTGCCGGGCTGATCAGCAGCGCATCGATCACCGGCAAGTATGTCTCCGAGGTCGACGTCGCGGGGGGCGTGATCAAGGTGCGGTTCGAAGCGGGAGATGCCAACACGCATTTGCAAGGGCAAGAGCTGGTGCTCTCACCGATCACCAACGCCGGAAGCATTGCTTGGACGTGCACTCCGAGCACGGTGGAAGGCAAGTATCTCCCGACGGCTTGCCGCCGCTAGCCGCCTCGTCGGCCACAATGTGACGATGAGTGTCCACGACTGACGCGGCGCGGCACGTTGAAGTAGAACTACATGCGTCACGAATTCAGCAATTGCCTGCAACAGCGCCCGGCCTTGTTAGGCTTCCGTGATCACGTGCACAATCGCGATCGCCGCGAATGTGGGGAAATTCGCGGCGAGGGGCACATGGCACGCAAGGTGCTTGTGTCCCTTTGAGCTTCCTGGTCGTTCCTGACCGTGCAAGAGGGGTCCGATCCCACCTAGGGGGATTTGGGACCGGGGCTCAGGGGGCATCCATCCGGTTAGCTAACCAGTAAACAAGAAGGAATCACCATGAAGAAGATCCAGAAAGGCTTCACCCTGATCGAACTGATGATCGTGGTCGCGATCATTGCGATCCTGGCGGCTATCGCCATCAGCCAGTACCAAGACTATGTGATTCGTTCGCAGGTCTCGGAAGGCTCCTCGCTCGCTGACGGCATGAAGACCGCCGTTGCCGAGTTCTACAACAACAACGGCCGCTTCGCTGCCAACAACGCCTCCTTCGGCTTGGCCACCGCAGCGTCGATTACCGGCAATTATGTCAACGGTGTCG
>NZ_DASSAB010000032.1:0-77129 GCF_035685805.1 Dyella sp. | reverse complement strand
TAGGCGAGGTTGGAGTGCTGCTCGGTGAAGCCGTGGCTGATCTCGTGGCTGGTCACGTCCAGCGACACCAGCGGATAGAACGTGCTGGCGCCGTCACCGAAGTTCATCGACGAGCCGTTCCAGAAGGCGTTCTCGTAGTTGCGGCTGTAATGCACGTTCATCACCAGCTGGAAGTTCAGCGGCGGCGCGCCGAACCAGTTCTTGTACATGTCATGCACCACGCCGCCGAAGTGGTGGGCGTCGTTGATCGGCGAGTACGCACCGTTGACGGCATCGCCGCTGCTGGTCGGGCAGGCGAAGCTCCAGAGCGTGCCGCGGCGGGTGCTGCTGGCGTAGTTGTAGGTAGCCACGTCGGCGTTCTGCATGTAGCAGGTGCTGCCGGACTGTTGCACGCTCAACGCCGCGTAGTCGGTGCCGTAGAAATACTGGCCCGTCTTGAGGTTGCCGCCCGGACCGGTTGCCGTGGCAGGGGTGCCGGTGGTGCCACCGCCGCCGCTGCCGGGCTTGCCCTTGGTGGTCAGGCCTTCCCAGCTGGCGATGACGTCGCCGGTGTTGGCGTCGATCAGCGCAGTCGGCCGGGTGGGCTTGCCTTGGGCGTCGGTGAAGAACGAGGTCAGGTAGGCAAGGCGTGCCTTGGGGCCTTCGGCATACACGAACAGGTCATGTTTGACGTTGTGCAGGTCGGCGGCGGACACCGCATTGACGCCCACGCCGAACGGCAGCAGGCCGGCGTGCTGACGCAGCGTCTGCACCGCCTGGTCGGCGCTGATCGAAGGCGTGGCGGACGCGAGATCGAAGCCGACCCCGCGGGCGATACGCCCCTCGGCACCGAGCACGTTGCCGGCGCGGTCACGCTCGATCACCACGGCGTGCCCGTACACAGGCACGTTGCCGAACATCTGTTGCTCGCGGGTCTTCAATGTGCCGCGTACGGTGCGGCCCTCGGCCTGCGCGGCAAGCGACGAGCGCGAGTCCAGCCCGAGCCGCGTGGCCAGCGCCGAAGGGGCGAGTTTGCCCATCGCTCCGGCGTGGACGGATGCCGGTGTAGCGGCATGGGCGGCGGACAGTGCCACGAGGCCGAGCGCGCCGAACAGTGCGCCGACAAGCGGTTTTTGCATCATGAAATCTTCTCCCCGGAAATGATGAAAGGCGGCCGGGATACAACCCGGACGCACGGTGCCGGATGCCGCAGTAGCGATCCCCATCGCAACGACGCCCGACAATTCGAAACTACGCCGATGATTTCTGGCGTCAATGTCGACTTTGGGAGCAAACGCGGACACTGGTCACAGCGTGGGCCCATGCTAGGCTCGAGCGCCTTCGAGGCCTGTCCACCAGGGTGCTTGCATGGCGCTGATCTCCACGTTGCGCGGGCTGGATGCGACACAACGCCACACTGTCGCCGCGAGCTTCCTCGGCTGGACGCTCGACGCGTTCGATTTTTTCCTGCTGGTGTTCGTGCTCGACAACATCGCGGCGGAATTCCAGGTCGACCACACCCGTGTCACCTTCGCGATCCTGCTCACGCTGATGGCGCGGCCGATCGGCGCGCTGCTGTTCGGGCGGCTGGCCGACCGCTACGGGCGCAAGCCGGTGCTAATGGTCGACGTGGTGATGTTCTCGGTGCTGGAACTGGCCTGCGCCTTCGCGCCGTCGCTCACCGTGCTGCTGGTGCTGCGTTTCCTGTTCGGCATTGCGATGGGCGGCGAGTGGGGCATCGGAGCCTCGCTGGCGATGGAGTCGGTTCCCGCCAGTGCGCGGGGCGCCGTGTCGGGGCTGCTGCAGAGCGGGTATCCATGCGGCTATTTTCTGGGCGCGCTGGCTTACTGGCTGGTGTTCAGCGTGTTCGGCCTCGGCTGGCGGGCGATGTTCGTGGTCGGTGCGCTGCCGGCGCTGCTGGTGTTGTACCTGCGCGCCAAGGTGCCCGAGTCACCGACCTGGCGGGCCGCGCGCGATCGCGGGTCCCGCCGCGGAGCGCTGGAGGCCATGCGTGGCCATGGCGGGCGCTTCGTCTACATGATGTTGTTGATGGCCGCCTTCAACATGTTCAGCCACGGATCGCAGGACATGTATCCCACGTTCCTGAAGTCGCAGATGCATTTTCAGCCCGGCACGGTGGCCTTGCTCACCATGGTGCTCAACGCCGGTGCCATCGTGGGCGGACTGACCTTCGGCAGCTGGTCCGAGCACGTGGGGCGGCGGCGGGCGATGGTGGCGGCGGCGCTGCTGGCGCTGCCATGCATCCCGCTGTGGGCGTTTGGCGGCTCGGCGATCCTGCTGGGGGTCGGCGCGTTCCTGATCCAGGTGATGGTGCAGGGCGCCTGGGGCGTGGTGCCGACCTATCTCAACGAACTGGCGCCGCACGACGTGCGTGCCACGCTGCCCGGGTTCGCCTACCAGCTGGGTAACCTGCTCGCTGCCGGCACCGCCACGATCCAGTCCTGGCTGGCCGGCCGCCACGGCGGCAACTATGGACTGGTGATGGCCTGCTGGATGGCCGCCGTGGCGCTGGCGCTGGCCCTGCTGGCGTGGCGGGGGCCCGAAGTGCGCGGCGTGTCCTTCGATCCGGAGCGGTCCTGATAGAATCCCGGGTTTGCAATCGCACAAGAGACAGGCAATGAAGGCTGGCAAGGACAAGGTGATCTCGCTGCACTACACCCTCACGGTGGACGGCGAGCAGGTGGAGAGCTCGCGCGACCGCGGCGAGGCACTGTGGGCGTTGCTGGGCCACGGCCAGCTGATTGCGGGGCTCGAATCGGCGCTGGAAGGGCACGAGGCCGGCGAGTCGCTGCAGGTGGAGATCGCCCCGGCCGACGGCTACGGCGAGCGGCAGGAGGGCCAGATCCAGCGCGTGCCGAAGAAGTACTTCCAGAACGCCAAGGCGCTCAAGCCGGGCATGACCACGGTGCTGGCATTGAAAGAGGGTGGCCAGCGCGTGGTGGTGGTGCACAAGGTCGGCATGAGCACGGTGGACGTGGACCTCAACCACCCCATGGCCGGCAAGGCGCTGCATTTCGACGTCACCATCGAAGAGGTGCGCGAGGGCAGCGAAGAAGAGATCAAGCACGGCCACGCGCATCCGCCGGGCGCCGAAGCGCACTGAGCGCAGGCGCGGTGCATTGCGCATCGGTCGATGAAAGAAAGACGGCGCCGCGAGGCGCCGTTTTTGTTCGCCGGGGCGCTTCAGCCGTGCTCCCCAAGGACGGCCCCCGCTCGCGTCAATCCAGCAGTCGCTTGCCGAACTCGAAATGATCGCGCCAGTAGGGACCGTCGATGTCATCCAGCCGCACCGTGCCGCCGGAATTGGGCGCGTGCACGAAGCGTCCCTGGCCGACGTAGACACCCACATGGCTGATGCCGCTGCGGCTGCCGAAGAACACCAGGTCGCCGCTGGCGAGCTCGGTCATGCGCTTCACCTTCTGCCCCAGGTCGGACATCGCGCGCGAGCTGTGCGGCAAGGCGATATCGGCGGCGTTGCGATAGATGTAATCGACCAGGCCGCTGCAGTCGAAGCCGGACTCGGGCGTGTTGCCGCCCCATTTGTACGGCGTGCCGACCAGCGCCATGGCGCGAAACAGCACGTCGTTCGCCACCTGTGCGCTGGCCGCCGAGGGGGCGCGGGCGGGCAGGTCGGCGAGCGCAGAGTTGGAAGCCCGGAAGGTGGGCTCGCGCTTGTGCGGTGCGCTGGAGCAGGCCGCGAGCATCAGCATGGCGGTACCCAGGATCAGCGAAAGCGCCCGGCGAGTCGTGATCGAGCGCAGTTGCGACATGGGGTTGGGGCGGGAAGTCATGCGGCAGGCCCGGCGTGAGGTGCGACGAGCCTACCAAGGCAAGAAAATACTTTCAAATCAGTGCTTTTTAGTGTCTTCCGAAGGCTGTTTCTGGGGGTCCGGTAATTCGTTCAGGCTAAAAGTCACTGGCACCCGGGCATAGCTCTCGATCGGCTGACCATTCTTCATGGCGGGATTGAAATGCCACTGCATCGCCGCGCTGCTGGCGGCGGCAATCAAATTGGCGGAGCTGGTGGTGCTTGTCGTGGCGTCGTAGTCCACGGCTTTTACGGTGCCGCTGGGATTCACTCGCACGGTCAGCACGACCGTCCCCTGCTCCTTGTTGTCGATGGATGCCTTCGGGTAGCGCGGCGCCATCCGGGCATTGGCCTGCAGATCTTGCGTGGCTTTGGCCCCCGGCTCGGTGGTCCGTGGTGAGGCCTGTGCAGCAAGGCACACGCCGCCGATGAAAAGCCCCATGCCCAGATACCCGGCCAGGCGGCGTGTGGTGGACGTGCGGTCGCGTCGGATCATCATCAGTCGTTCCTTCAGTTGCGGCTCGGCGAGCCAGGGGATGAGCACCGGCGAAGCATCCATGCCGGTGCTGGCAAGCAGCGTGCGGGCGTAGCTGCCGGCTACATGGGCACGGTGGCGCAGGATCCGTTCGTCACAGGCCAGTTCCTGATCCAGCCGGAACCTCGGCAACGCCAGCCATGCCAGTGGGTGGAACCACAGCAGCGCGGAGGCGACTTCGGCCAGCACGCTCCACAGCGGATCGCGCCGTGCGAGATGCGCCTGCTCATGGGCCAGCACCAGCGCGCGCTGCTCGGCGCCGAAGCGGCGAGTGAAATCCGCGGGCAGCAGGATCAGGCTGCGCCATGACCACAGCACGGCGGGCCCCTGCGGATGCAGACGCAGGCGACGCGTGTCCAGGGTCGGATATTCGTGCTGACAGCGCGCCAGCAGTTCAGCTGGCGCCGGGCGGCTGTCGCGGCGCAGGCGCGCGTAGACCAGCGCAATACGCAGCAGGGCAACGATGCTGCCGATCAGCCACAGCGTCATCCACGGCACGCCGGCTGCAGTGGCGGGAACGTTTGATGCGGCCACTGCAAAGCCGGCAGGAGTGACGGCGACCGACGGCAGCCAGTGCCACCGCACCGGCACGGCCGGCAGCCACGGCAGCGTTGCCAGCAGCGCCGGCCACAGCCACAGCGTGAATGCCGGGCCGGCGCCGAACAGGCGTCGCGCCGGCCGGCGCAGCAGCAGCACAAGCGCGAGGCCAACGGTGAGATGGATCAGGCTGGCGAGCATCTCAGCGCGCCTTCTTGTCGATGGCGTCGATCAGCGCGCGCAGCTCGGCGATGTCGCGCTTGCTCAGCTTCTCGTGCGTGGAGAAGTGCGCCAGCAGCGGCGCAACGCGGCCACCGAAGACCCGATCGATCAGGCTGCGGCTCTCCTGCGACTGCCACTGTTCACGGGTCAGGCAGGGGCGGTAGAGATAACGCCGACCGTCGCGCTCGGCCTCTACCGCCGACTTGCCGAGCAGCCGGTTGAGCAGCGTGCGGATGGTTTTCTCGTGCCAGTCGGTGCGCTCGCGCAGCGCCGCCACGACATCTTCCGACGTCAGCGGCGAGCGGTCCCACAGCACCGCCATGACCTGGCTCTCGGCGTCGGTGATCACGGGAATCGAAGTGGGCATGGCACCGCCTTGAAAATTACGGATGTAATCCTGCTCGGAGATTACATCCGTAATCCGGATCCCGGCAAGAGCGCAGTGCGCGGGGCCCCGGCTGCTTTTGTCCGCGCCCCGGCGGTCGGCAATACTGGGCGCCGATCGATCCGCCCTGGAGGCTTCATGCACAACGCTTGCGATCTCATCGTGCTGGGCGCCGGCTCGGGCGGGCTGGCCACGGCGTTCCGCGCCGCCCATCACGGGGCGAAGGTGGTGCTGCTGGACCCGGCGCCGCCCGGCGGCACCTGCGTGCACCGCGGCTGTGTGCCGAAGAAGGCGCTCTGGTATGCCGCCCAGCTGGCGCGCGGGCAGGCGCTGGCCCAGGCCTACGGTTTCCGGAACACCTCCGGAGCGCTGGACTGGGAGCACTTCCGCCAGCTGCGCCAGCGCTACGTGGACAACATCACGCAGCGCTACCTGCAGCGTCTGGAAAGCGCTGGCGTGCAGCGCGTCGCGAGGGCGGGCCGCCTGCTGGATGCAGGCACGGTGGAGGACAGCGACGGCACCCGCTGGCACGCGCCGCACATCGTCATTGCCACGGGCGCCCGGCCGCGCCGGCTGGATCTGCCGGGCTTCGCGCTGGGCATGGTTTCGGACGACATGTTCGGCTTGCGCGAGCTGCCTGGCCGGATCGCGGTGGTTGGCGGTGGCTACGTGGCGGTCGAGTTCGCCGGCCTGCTGCGGGCGCTGGGCAGCGAGGTGACGGTGCTGGCGCGTGGCCGGCTGCTGGAGAGCTTCGACGCCGAGCTGGTCGATGCGCTGGCCGAACGGATGCAGCACGAGGGAATCGAATTGATCCAGCCGGTGGGAATCAGCGGGGCGCGGCGCGGGCGCGACGGCCTGGTGCTGGAAGGCGACGAGCTGGCCACCGGCGGCACCTACGATGCCGTGCTGTGGGCGGTGGGGCGGGTGCCCAACAGCGATGCGCTGAACCTTGCGGCGCTGGGCATCGTTCCAACCCGCGACGGCCACGTGCCAGTGGACGCGCAGCAGAACACCTGCGTGCCGGGCGTCTACGCGGTCGGCGACGTGACCGACCGCAAGGCGTTGACGCCGGTGGCGGTGGCCGCCGGGCGTCGACTGGCCGATCGCCTGTTCCACGGCGATGCCGAGGCACGGCTGGACTACGCCAACATTCCCAGCGTGGTCTTCTCCGAGCCGCCGCTGGCCACCGTCGGCATGACCGAGGCCGAGGCGCGCGAGCGCCACGGCGATCAGGTGCGGGTGTACCGCAGCTGCTTCACGCCGATGCAGCTGTCGCTGGCGGGGCGGCAGGAGCAGAGCCTGATGAAGCTGGTCTGCATGGGGGCGGACGAGCAGGTGGTCGGCATCCATGCATTCGGTCCGGGTGCGGATGAAATGCTGCAGGGCTTTGCGGTGGCCCTGAAACTCGGCGTGCGCAAGCGCGACCTCGATGCCACCGTGGCGATCCACCCGACCTCGGCCGAAGAACTCGTTTTGATGGGGTGAACGGCCTGGGTTGCGATCGGTAGACTGCGCGCATGTCTGATGAAATCTTGTCCCTTCAGCGGGGCGATGCGCCGCTGCTGATCAGCCTGCCGCACGACGGCAGCGCCATTCCTGCGGACATCGCCGCACGCATGCGCCCTGCGGCGCGGCGCTCGATCGACACCGACTGGCACGTGGGCCAGCTCTACGCGCCACTGGCCGAGCGGCTCGGCGCCAGCGTGCTGCGCCCCGCGCTGTCGCGCTACGTGGTCGACTTGAACCGGCCCGAGGATGGCCACGCGTTGTACCCGGGGCAGCGTGAGACCGGGCTGGTGCCGGTGATCGGCTTCGACGGCGAGCCGCTGTACCTGCCCGGCGCCGAGCCCGACGACGCCGAGATCACCCGCCGCGTGGACGCCTGCTGGCGGCCCTATCACTGCGCGCTGGCGCAGGAGCTCGAGCGGCTGCTGGCCATGCACGGGCGCGTGGTGCTGTGGGAGGGCCACTCGATACGCAGCCGCGTGCCGATGCTCTTCGATGGCCGGTTGCCCGACTTCAATCTGGGCACGGTCGACGGCACCAGTTGCAGCGCGCCACTGCGGCAGCGTCTCGCTGCGGTGCTGCAGGCGCAGGACGCTTATGCCCACGTGCTCGACGGACGCTTCAAGGGCGGCTACATCACCCGGCAGTACGGTCGCCCGGATCGCGGCGTGCAGGCGGTGCAGCTGGAGCTGTCGCAGTGCAACTACATGGACGAGGACAGCCTGGACTATCTGCCGGAGCGGGCGGCCGGGGTGCAGCGCGTCATCGCCGCGTTGCTCGAGGCGTGTCTTGCCGGCGTATGAGCGGCGAGAGGGTCAGGCCGGCTCACCGATGCGCTGCGCGAGCCGCTGCAGGGCTTCGTCGTAGCGCTGCCACAGTTCGGCGCGATGGCGCACGTGCATGCCGAGGTCGTTCATGTGGCCGTTGGCGAGGCTGTAGCACCACGCGTGCACCGACAGCTCCTGACCGCGCTCCCAGGCATCCATCACCATCGTGGTGTGGCAGATGTTCACCACCTGCTCGATCGCGTTGAGCTCGCACAGGCGCACGTTGCGGTCGGCCATGTGCTCGATCGCCTCGAGCATGGCGCTGTGCTTCTGTGCCACGTCGCCGACATGCCTCAGCCAGTTGTCGACCAGCCCCATGCGGCGCTCGTCGAGCACCGCCTGCACACCGCCGCAGCCGTAGTGGCCGACCACGATGATGTGTTCGACCTTGAGCACGTCGACGGCGAACTGGATCGTGCTGAGGCAATTGAGGTCGGTGTGCGAAACCACGTTGGCGACATTGCGCTGCACGAAGATCTCGCCCGGTGGCAGGTCGACGATCTGCGTCGCCGGCACGCGCGAGTCGGAGCAGCCGATCCACAGGTACTTCGGCGACTGCTGCTGCGCCAGCCGCTCGAAGAAGGCCGGATCCGACGCGCGCACCGCCTCGGACCAGCGGCGATTGTTGTCGATGAGATCCTGCAGGGGGTTGTGGCTCATGGTGTTCCTTCGGCGACATCGGGCGGCAGACCGCAGCGCCGTATGGTAACCCGCCGTCGCTGCGCCGCTCAGCTCTGGCAGCGCGGGCAGGCGTAGAACGGGCGACTGGCGACCATCGATTTCTCGATCGGCGCGAGGCAGCGGGGGCATTCTTCGCCGCCGCGTTCGTAGGCGCTGAAGCGAAACGGCGTGTCCTGCAGATGCCCCGCGCCGCGCTTGCCGCGGGTGCGGTACGAGCGTCGCGGAAGATCGAGGATCGCCTCGGCCAGGGCGGCGGTTTCGGTATCGTCCAGATCGCATGGCCGCCGCTGCGGTCCCAGGCCCGCGTCCCAAAGGATCTCCACGCGCAGATAGTTGCCCAGGCCGGCGACGAAGGCTTGGTCCAGCAGCAGCGCCCCCAGCCGGCGGCGAGCGAAGCGCTTGTCGCGCAGACGTGCCGCCACCGTGGCCGCATCCAGCGCCGGATCGAGTACGTCCGGCCCGATGCGCTGCAGGAACGGGTGTTCATGCACCTGCTCGCTCGGCCACATCGCGATGTCGGTGGCGCTGTACAGCAGGATCGCCTTGCGGGCGGTTTCCAGCGCCACCCGCAGGCTGCGACCGGTCGCCGGCTCACGTCCCGGAGCGGCCACGCGCCACACCCCGTAGAGCTGGTTGTGGCTGTACAGGGTGAGTCCGTTGTCGAACCGGGTGAGCAGGGCCTTGCCGTGTGGCGTGATCGACTCGATGCGCCGCCCGCGCAGCGGCTGCTCGTAGCGCTTGAGCGCGTCGAACGCGAACCATGCCCGCGTCAGCGGTTCACCGACCACCGCCTTGGCGAGCGCATCGGCGGCACGACGGATCTCGGGACCTTCGGGCATCTCAGCTCAATGCCCGGGTGCGGCCGCCGTCCACGGCGATGCTGACGCCGTTGACGTAGCTCGCTGCCGGCGTGCAGAGGAAGGCGACCATCGCGGCGACTTCCGCCGCCTCGCCGAACCGGCGGGCGGGGACGCTGTCGATCAGGTCGTGCGCCACGTCCTCGAGGCTGCGTCCGCTGGCCCGGGACTGTGCGGCGAGCAGGCTGTCCAGCCGGGCGGTGCGGGTGTAGCCGGGCAACACGTTGTTGACGGTGATGCCGTCGGCTCCCAGCTCGCCGGCCAGGGTCTTGGCCCATCCGGCCACGGCGGCGCGCACCGTGTTGGACACGCCCAGGCCGGCGATCGGCTCCTTGACCGAAGTGGAAATGATGTTCACCAGCCGGCCGTAGCCGGCTGCGCGCATGCCCGGCAGCACCGCCTGCAGCAGCACCTGCCCGGCCAGCACGTGCTGGCGAAAGGCTGCCTCGAACGCGGCGGTGTCGGCGGCATGGGCGCTGCCGCCCGGCGGGCCGCCGCTGTTGTTCACCAGTACGTGTACCGGCCCCTTGGCCGCGATGTCGCGCGCGACGGCGGCCAGCGCATCGGTATCGGCCATGTCGACGCTACGCCAGCGGTGCTGCTGGGTCGGCTGCGTGCATGGCAGGTCTGCGGCCGCTTCCCACAGGGCATCCGCCGAGCGGGCGATCAGCGTCACGTCCGCGCCGAGCCCGGCCAGCTCCACCGCGACGGCGCGACCGATGCCGCGGGAGGCGCCGCCGACCACCGCGTGTCGTCCGGCCAGGCTCAGCTGCATGGGCGAGCGCTCCGCGTCCGGTACCGGCCTAGCGGAATGCCCAGCGCAGCGCAAAGGCCGCGATCAGGCAACCCCACGCCAACAGCGGGAACAGCCGCCACAGCGTGCGCCAGCGATTGAGCGTGGCGTCCTGCAGTGCCGGCAGCACCGGCGAGCGCAGCGCGTTCTGCAGGCGCATCCAGCGCGCGGTCGTGCTGACGGCAAGGCCACGGTCGTCCTGGGCGATGATCTTCCACTGGTCCGGATGGTGCTCGCGCAGTCGCCGCGCCAGCCTGGACAGCGCCAGGTAGTGCAGGGCGAAGAACAGCACGCCGCACAGCAGCAGGGCGAGGTAGATTGCGCCGGTGGCCATTAATTGATGTCTCCGATCCAGTGCGTGGGCAGCGCCGTGCTGAGGGTCTTGAGCAAGCCATCGCCCTTGGGCGGTTCGCCGCAGATGGCCTCGTCAACGGCGGTCTTGTAGGTGTCGTTCATCAGGCCGATCCAGACCGTGCCGTCCGGCCCGTGCGGAATCTTGAAGCTGCCCTTGGAGGTCATGTTCACCGGCGACTCCGCCGAGAACGCGGCCGGCGACTGCTCCCAGTAGGTGGCGCCGGACTGCTGGTCGGCGGAGGAGTAGATCACCAGGTAGCGCGCCTTCGGGCTGTCGATCGTGGCACTGCCGAACGCGCCGGTGGTGGTCTTGCTCCAGCCCATGTACTCGCACAACGGCACGTCCTTGCTGTCCACCGGCTGGAACGCGTCGTCGAGCACCACGGTGGTGGGCGCGAACAGGTAGCTCGAGTGCAGCCAGCGGCCCTTCAACTCCGACTTCATCGCAATGCGGTAGGGCAGCGGCACGTCGGTAGGCAGCTTGAAAGCAAGGAAATAACTGCGCACGCCGTTGAGGTTGGCGACCGGGCTGTTGGCGCCGAGTTCGAACTCCTTGGGACGCCACGGCAGCAGCTGGCGGTAGGAGAAGTCGGCAAAGCTGGTGCAGCACGGGGTGGCGTTCTGCAGCCGCTGTCTGGCCTGGGCCAGGGCGTCGCCGGTATCGGTGGGCGGGCGCAGGTTCGGCGGCACGAACACCTTGGCACTGTGGCAGGCGGCCAGCAGCAGGCACAGCGCCGTGGCGGCCAGGGAGGCGGGGATGGGGGCGGGGAGGCGCATGGGGGATCTTGGAATGGTCAGAACTCGGCCGAACCGGCCGCGCGGGGGTAGGGGATGGCGTCGCGGATATTGGAAAGGCCGCACACGTAAACCAGCAGGCGCTCGAAGCCCAGCCCAAAGCCGGCGTGCGGCACGCTGCCGTAGCGGCGCAAGTCGCGATACCAGCCGTAGGCGGCCGGATCGAGGCCGAACTTGACCATGCGTGCATCGAGGTAATCCAGTCGCTCCTCGCGCTGGCTGCCGCCAATGATCTCGCCGATGCCGGGGGCCAGCACGTCCATCGCCGCCACGGTCTTCTCGTCGTCGTTCAGACGCATGTAGAACGCCTTGATCGCTTCCGGGTAGTTCATGACGACCACGGGCCGGCCGACATGTTTCTCGGCCAGATAGCGCTCGTGCTCGGTCTGCAGGTCCACGCCCCAGGCGACCGGGTATTCGAACTTCTGCCGGGACTTCTTCAGGATTTCGATGGCATCGGTGTAGTCGATGCGCTCGAACGGCTGGGCGATGAAGTGCTCCAGCCGGGTGATCGCGTCGGGCTGCACGCGCTCGGCGAAGAACGCCATGTCGTCGGCACGTTCGTCCAGCACCGCCTTGAAAGTGGCCTTCAGGAACGACTCGGCACAGTCGGCGTCGGCGGCCAGGTCGGCGAAGGCAATCTCCGGCTCCACCATCCAGAACTCGGCCAGATGGCGGGTGGTGTTGGAGTTCTCCGCGCGGAAGGTCGGGCCGAACGTGTACACCTTGCTCATC
Source organism: Dyella sp. (assembly GCF_035685805.1). Classification (GTDB taxonomy): domain Bacteria; phylum Pseudomonadota; class Gammaproteobacteria; order Xanthomonadales; family Rhodanobacteraceae; genus Dyella_A. Next base: position 65,094 of record NZ_DASSAB010000032.1, on the reverse strand, counting down.
GCCAGGCAGTACGCCTCCACGTTGAGCTGGCCGGACACGGTGAGGAACGCCTCGCGGCCGAAGAAGTCCTGGCGATAGTCGATCTTGCCGTCCGGCGTGCGCGGCAGGTTGGCCAGGTCCAGCGTGGACAGCCGGAACATGTCGCCGGCGCCCTCGGCATCCGAGGCGGTGATGATCGGCGTGTTGACCCAGAAGAAGCCCTGCTCGGTGAGGTGGCGGTGGATCGCCGTCATCATCGTGTGGCGCACGCGGGTGACGGCGCCGAACAGGTTGGTGCGCGGGCGCAGGTGGGCCACTTCGCGCAGGAACTCCACCGACAGCGGCTTGGGCTGGATCGGGTAGGTGAGCGGGTCATCGACCAGCCCGGTGACGATCACTTCTTCGGCCTGCAGCTCCACGCCCTGGTCCTTGCCCTGCGACGTGACCAGGGTGCCGGTGACGATCAGGCTGGCGCCGGTGGTGAGGTGCTTGACCTCGCTTTCGTAGTTCGCCAGTGACGCCGGCACCACCGCCTGGATCGGGTCGAAGCAGGAGCCGTCGCTGACATTCACGAACGACAGTCCGGCCTTGGAATCACGTCGGGTGCGCACCCAGCCGCGCACCGTGACCCGGCGGCCCACTTCCAGCGTGCCGGAGAGGGCCTGTTTCACGCTGCATACCGTCGCGCTGACCAACGCCATGGATTGAAACTCCTGCTGATGCGCCGCATGTGGGTGCATGTCGATGGGATGGCCGATGTACCGCCGGGAGCGTCCGGCGAGGGCCAAAACCCGCATGATAATGTACGGCCCGGTACCCTCGCGACTTTCCCGCCCCGCCAGTTGAGCTTTGCCATGACCATCTCGATCACGCCCGTCGCCAGTCAGCGCATGCGCCAGTTCCTCGCGCAGAGTCCGGACGCGTCCGGCGTGCGCTTCGGGGTCAAGCGCACCGGTTGCTCGGGTTTCGCCTACGTGGTGGACCTGGCCGAGGCGCTGGGGGCCGATGACCAGCTGATCGAGGTCGACGGCGTGCCGGTCGTGGTGGATCGCAAGAGCCTGCCGCTGGTGGATGGCACGGTGATCGATTTCCAGCGCCAGGGCCTCAACGCCAGCTTCGTCTTTCACAACCCCAACGCCACCGGCGAGTGCGGGTGTGGCGAGAGTTTCACCGTCGGCTGATCCGCACCGGTCGCCCGCGGTCGATCATCCGCGACATTCCCCTCCCGGAATCAACTACTTGCGCGGCCTCGCTGCGCCAGCCTACAATTCCGCTTCTGTCTGCGCCCGAAAGGGTCGGGCGGACACTTGCCTCACCGCGCCGACGGGAGGCTGTCAGGCCCGCAAGGGCCGCATCCACAAGGAGTTTGCCCCCAATGACCCTGCGTCATTACGAAGTTGTGTTTCTGGTCCACCCTGACCAGAGCGAGCAGGTCCCCGCCATGATCGAGCGCTACAAGGCGCTGATCGAGACCGACGGTGGCAAGATCCACCGCCTGGAAGACTGGGGCCGCCGCCAGCTGGCCTACCCGATCGTCAACCTCGCCAAGGCGCACTACGTGCTGCTCAACATCGAGGTCACGCAGAACGCGCTGAACGAGCTGGAGTCGGGCTTCCGCTTCAACGACGCTGTGCTGCGCCACCTGTGCATCCGTCGCGACGAGGCTGACACCGAGCCGTCGTTCATCATCAAGTCGAAGGAAAAGGACGACGCCAAGGGTTCGCGCCGCCGTGACGACGACAGCGATGGCGAAGGCGAGAGCCGCCCGCGCGGGCGCGACCGCGACGACCGTGACAACGACCGCGACAGCGACTGATAGGAATCCATAGCCATGTCCAAATTCTTCCGCCGCCGCAAGTTCTGCCGTTTCACTGCCGAAGACGTGAAAGAGATCGACTACAAGGATCTCAACACCCTGCGCCAGTACGTGACCGAGAACGGCAAGATCGTCCCGAGCCGCATCACCGGCACCAAGGCCCGCTACCAGCGTCAGCTGGCGACCGCTATCAAGCGCGCCCGCTTCCTGTCGCTGCTGCCGTACACCGACAACCACGACGTCTGATCGTGGACGGACGTCCGGCCTTCCCGGCCGGGCGTTCGGCAAGAAAACCCTTCGGACAACCGTCCACGGCTGCGCCGGGCCACACCGGTGCTAACGAAAAGGAAAGACCATGGAACTGATTCTTCTCGAGAAAGTCCGCAACCTCGGCAACCTTGGCGACAAGGTGAACGTGAAGCCGGGTTACGGCCGCAACTACCTGCTGCCGCAGGGCAAGGCCGTGCGCGTGAACGCGGCCAACCTCGAAGCGTTCGAGCAGCGCCGCGCGGAGTACGAGGCCAAGGCCAGCACCCAGCTGTCGGATGCCGAGTCCCGCAAGGCCGCCCTGGCCGACGTGTCGGTCACGATCACCGCGCACGCCAGCCCCGAGGGCAAGCTGTACGGTTCGGTCGGCCCGCGCGAGATTGCCGAAGCGCTGGTCGCTGCCGGCAAGGACGTGAGCAAGGGCGAGGTGATCCTGGGTGAAGGTCCGCTGCGTCACACCGGCGAGTTCGACGTCGTGGTGAGCCTGCATGCCGACATCCAGACCACCGTCAAGGTGATCGTCGTCGGCGGTTGATCCACCTGCCAGGCGGCAAACGACAGACGGGCGCCGCGAGGCGTCCGTTTTTCTTTGTCTGCCGTCGCCGCGGCGCGCGTGGCGGCTTCGCCCGGCGCTCGGCATGACAGGGCGCTTGCGCGGCGAGTAGAGGCCGCCTGCAGCGCGCTTTATCCACGGCAAACCACAGCTTATCCACAGACTTGTTGTCTCGTACCGTGCGATGGCGGCGCGTATGCTTGCGCGGTGTGCGGACTGCGCCGCCACCCTTTGCGCGAGTAATCCATGTCCTTTGTGCCTGATCGCAAATCCACCGGTTCCAGCGTGGAGTCCCTGCGCGTGCCCCCGCACTCGATCGACGCGGAGCAGGCGGTGCTGGGCGGTCTGATGCTGGCGCCCGATGCGCTGGACCGGGTCGCCGACCGCCTCGCCGAGGCGGACTTCTATCGCAAGGATCACCGCCTGATCTGGCGCGCCATCAACGAGCTGGCGAACAAGGGCATGCCGTGCGATGCGGTCACGCTGGGCGACTGGTTCGAGGCCAATGGCCTGGCCGAGCTGGTGGGCGGCGCGAGCTACCTGGCCGAGCTGGCCAACACCACGCCGAGCGCGGCGAACATCTCGGCATATGCGGACATCGTGCGCGAGAAGTCGATCCTGCGGCAGCTGATCGATACTGGCGTGTCGATCGCCGAGGACGGTTACCGTCCCGAAGGCAAGAGCGTGCAGGAGGTGCTGGAGCGCGCCGAGCAGGGCGTGTTCAAGATCGCCGAGTCGGGCACCCGCGGCAAGAAGGATTCGGTGTCCATGCGCGAGGCGGTGAAGGACGCTTTCCGCATGCTGCACGAGCGCTACCAGAACAAGGGTCAGCTGACCGGCATCTCCACCGGCTTCTCCGATCTGGACGAGCTCACGTCGGGGCTGCAGCCCTCGGATCTGATCATCGTCGCGGCGCGCCCCTCGATGGGCAAAACCGCGTTCTCGGTGAACATCGCCGAATCCGCCGCCCTGCGCGGCAAGAAGGCGGTGGTGATCTTCTCGATGGAAATGTCCGCCTCGCAGCTGGCGTTCCGCCTGATCTCCTCGGTCGGTCGCATCCACGCCCAGCGCCTGCGCAACGGCGATCTGGACGAGGAAGACTGGCCGCGCGTCACCAACGCCATCTCGATCCTGTCCGAGGCGAAGATCTTCATCGACGACACGCCGGCGCTCTCGCCGGTGGAGCTGCGCTCGCGTGCGCGCCGCATGCATCGCGAGCACGGCGGCCTCGGTTTGATCGTGATCGACTACCTGCAGCTGATGCAGGTGCCGGGCAACAAGGAAAACCGCACCGCCGAGATCTCGGAGATCTCGCGTTCGCTGAAAGGCCTGGCCAAGGAACTCAACGTGCCGGTGATCGCGCTGTCGCAGCTCAACCGCTCGCTGGAGCAGCGTGCCGACAAGCGGCCGATGATGTCCGACCTGCGCGAGTCCGGCGCCATCGAGCAGGATGCGGACGTGATCATGTTCATCTACCGCGACGACTACTACAACAAGGAATCGCCGGACCAGGGGCTGGCCGAGATCATCGTCGGCAAACAGCGAAACGGGCCGACCGACACGATCAAGCTCACCTTCCTCGGCCACCTCACCAAGTTCGAGAACTACGCGCCGGATTCGTTCGTCGGGTCGTTCGATTGATGAGGGTGGGGAACGGGGAACGGGGAACGGGGAACGAGTGGTGCGCAGCGCGCCGCCGCTTTTGGCCTGACCTGATCATCGATGTTGCCGTATTCGGCCGTCGCAAGGGCTGCGCGGAAGCGTACGTTCCCCGTTCCCCGTTCCCCGGTTCCCGCCTCACCCCATGAGCCGTACCACCGTTGCCACGATCCATCTGGGCGCACTGCGCCACAACCTGGCGCTGATCCAGCGCACGGCCGCGCCGGCGCGGGTGATGGCGGTGGTCAAGGCCGATGCCTACGGGCACGGGCTGGAACGGGTGGCACGCGCGCTCGACGAGCAGGCCGAGGCGTTTGCCGTAGCCGCGCTGGGCGACGGTCTGCGCCTGCGCGCAGCCGGCCACCGCCAGCACATTGCTGTGCTTTCCGGGCCCGACCAGGCGGGCGATATCGCCGAGATGCAACGGCTTGGTCTGGATGCAGCGATCCACCATGAGGCGCAACTGCAGTGGCTGGCCGAGGCGTCGCCACGGCGCGGGCGTCTGCGGGTCTGGATCAAGATCGACAGCGGGATGCACCGGTTGGGCTTTGCGCCGGAGCAGGTGGCGCAGGTGCATGCACGATTGGCCGCAATGGCCGGCATCGATCCGGAAATCGGCCTGCTCACCCACTTCGCCGAGTCCGAAGTCTTCGACGGCGCGGTTACCCGCGCTCAGATGGCGCGTTTCGACGCAGCTACCGCCGGCCTGCCCGGGCCGCGCTCGCTGGCAAACTCCGCCGCCACGCTCGGTTGGCCGCAGTCACGTGCGGACTGGGTGCGCACCGGAGGGCTGCTCTACGGGCTCTCGGTGGTGGATGGCAAGAGCGGCAGCGACTTCGGCTTTCGACCGGCGATGACGCTGTCGACCCGGCTGATCGCAATAAACCGCGTGCGTGAGGGCGAGCGCATCGGCTACGGCGGCAGCTGGACCTGCCCGCAGGACATGCCCGTGGGCGTGGCTGCGATCGGCTATGGCGACGGCTACCCGCGCAGCGCTGCTGCCGGCACGCCGGTATGGGTGGGCGATCGCAGCGTGCCGCTGATCGGCCGCGTGTCGATGGACCTCATCACACTCGACCTGCGCGAAGCCCCTGCGGCGAAAGTGGGCGATTGGGTGACGCTGTGGGGGGCGGAGCTGCCGGTCGAGCACGTGGCGGCGCACGCCGGCACGATCAGCTATGACCTCACCTGCGGCATGACGCGGCGGGTACTGTTCGTCGAGGACGACGGCTGACGCGGTCATCGGTGCGTGCTGCGCCGACACGTCCTCGGCCGCGCAGCGTCTCGCGGCCTGCGATGCCCACGGGCTAAGCTCGCGGCCTTCTTCCCCAGCTTACGGATCTCCCGCAATGGCCAAGGCCAAGACCGCCTACGTCTGCACCGATTGCGGCGCCGAACATTCCAAGTGGCAGGGCCAGTGCATCGAATGCGGGGTCTGGAACACGCTGTCCGAGATCGTGCTGCAGCCGGCTGCCAAGTCGGTCGCTGCCTCGCGCAGTGTGGGCTATGCGGGCAAGGCGGCGGGCGCGCCCAAGGTGACGCCGCTGACCGAGGTGGCCCAGACCACCGAGGCACGCAGCTTCACCGGCATCGGCGAGCTTGATCGCGTGCTTGGCGGCGGCCTGGTCGACGGCTCGGTGGTGCTGATCGGCGGCGATCCGGGCATCGGCAAGTCCACCCTGCTGTTGCAGATGCTCGGCACCCTCGGCGAGCGCTTGCCCAGCGTGTATGTCACGGGCGAGGAATCGCTGGCGCAGGTGGCGTCGCGTGCGCAGCGGCTGGATCTTCCGCTGGCACCACTGCACGGCCTGGCCGAAACCTGCATTGAGCGGATCCTGGAGCAGGCGGTCGCGAGTCGGCCGCGCGTGCTGGTGATCGACTCCATCCAGACGATCTGGACCGAGCTGCTTACGGCCGCACCGGGTTCGGTCAGCCAGGTGCGGGAGTCGGCCGCCAAGCTCACCCGCTTCGCCAAGGAGACGGGTACCTCGGTGTTCCTGGTCGGCCACGTGACCAAGGAAGGCGGCATTGCCGGGCCCCGCGTGCTCGAGCACATGGTCGACGCGGTGCTGTACTTCGAGGGCGAGTCGGGCTCGCGCTTTCGCGTGCTGCGCGCATTCAAGAACCGCTTCGGCGCAGTCAACGAGCTGGGCGTGTTCGCGATGGGCGAGAAGGGCCTGCGCGAGGTGCCCAACCCGTCAGCGATTTTCCTCTCCACCCATTCGGGCCCGACCTCCGGCAGCGCCGTGATGGTGACCCGCGAGGGCACCCGCCCACTGCTGGTGGAGGTGCAGGCGCTGGTCGACCAGAGCTCGCTGGGCAATCCGCGACGTGTCGCGCTGGGTCTGGAGCAGAACCGGCTGGCGATGCTGCTGGCGGTGCTGCACCGGCACGGTGGCGTGGCCGCCTATGACCAGGATGTGTTCGTCAACGTGGTTGGCGGCATCCGCGTGCAGGAGACCGCTGCTGACCTGCCAGTGCTGCTGGCGGTGCTCTCCAGCCTGCGCGACCGGCCGCTGCCGGAGAAGACCATTGCGTTCGGCGAGGTGGGCCTGTCCGGCGAAATCCGGCCGGTGCCCAACGGCGAGGAGCGTCTGAAGGAAGCGGCACACCACGGCTTCCTGCGCGCGATCGTGCCGAAGGCGAACGCGCCGAAGAAGGCTCGCGTGGGCGAGATGGAAGTGATCGGAGTGGAACGTCTGGCCGAAGCGATCGACGCCTGTCGCTGATGCCCCGGCGCCGCCGCGTCGACCTCAGAGACCGCGGTGCAGCACCAGCTCCAGCACCGCCTTGGTGCCGAAGAACGCCAGCAGCAGCAGCGCCATGCCGGACAGCGTGAGGTTCACCGCGCGGCGCCCGCGCCAGCCGTAGCGCCAGCGTCCGAACAGCAGGGCGCCGAAGATCAGCCAGGCGACGATCGACAGCACGGTCTTGTGCACCAGGTGCTGGCCGAACAGGTTGTCGACGAACAGCGAGCCGGTGAGCAAGGTCAGCGTGAGCAGCGCGAAACCGGCGCCGATCAGCTGGAACAGCAGGTTCTCGGTCAGTGTCAGTGGCGGCAGCGCGCGCAGCCACGGGCCGAACTGGCGATGGCGCAGGCCCCGTTCCTGCACCGCCAGGCCGATCGCCATGACGGCGGCGATCGACAGCACGCTGAAGGCGATCAGGGCCACGGTGACGTGCAGCTTGATCTGCCAGTCCATCGGCTGCGGCATGGTCGGTGGCGCGACAAAGCGGTCTACCGCCACCAGCAGCGCCGCCAGCGGAAACACGATCACACCGAGGGCCGCTACGGGGCGGGTCAGGTTGACCAGCAGCGTCAGCGCCGAGACCACACATGCAACCAGCGACAGCGCGGCGAAGAAGTGCAGGTCCAGCGCGCCACGGTGCATGCCGAGCAGAATCCCCGCATGCAGCGCCACGGCAAGGGCGCCTAGCGCCAGCGGACCGCGTCCGGCCGGAGCGCGTCCAGGAGCGAGCAGGGGCCAGGCAAGACTCGCGGCGGCCGCGGCGTACAGGGCGATGGCAAGCAGGTTGAGCACGGTGAGCGTCATGGCCGGGCAGTGTCGCACAGCGGTGTCGCCGCGGGCAGGCATCGCACGGGGTTTCGCCGGGGCAGCAGGACAATTCCGACGTACGCGCGGCGGGCACGGCGGCGTTGGCTATAATCGTCGTTTTCCGCGCCACGGTTTCTCCCCATGTTCGAGTCGCTCAGCCAACGCCTGTCCACCACCGTCAACCGCCTGCGCGGTCGCGGGCGGCTCACCGAGGAGAACATTCGCGAGTCGCTGCGCGAAGTGCGCATCGCCCTGCTCGAGGCGGACGTGGCGCTGCCCGTGGTGCAGGCGCTGATCGAGCGGGTCAAGGTGCGTGCGGTCGGGCAGGAGGTGATCAAGAGCCTCTCGCCGGGCCAGGCGCTGGTGAAGGTGGTGAGCGACGAGCTCACGGCCGTCATGGGCACGGTCAATACCGAGTTGAACCTGGCGCAGCAGCCGCCGGCCGTGGTGTTGATGGCAGGCCTGCAGGGCGCCGGCAAGACCACGACCGTCGGCAAGCTGGCGCGCTTCCTTGTGGAGCGCAAGAAGAAGCGCGTGATGGTGGTCAGCTGCGATGTGTACCGTCCGGCGGCCATCGAGCAGCTGCGCACGCTGGCCGAGCAGGTGGGAGTGAATTTCTTCCCCTCCGAGGCCGGGCAGAACCCGATCGACATCGCCCGGGCGGCCATCGCTGCGGCGCGGCGCGAGGTGATCGACGTGCTGCTGGTCGACACCGCCGGTCGCCTGAGCGTTGACCAGGCGATGATGGATGAGATCAAGGCCCTGCATGCCGCGATCACGCCGGTCGAGACGCTGTTCGTGGTCGACTCCATGACCGGCCAGGACGCAGCCAACACCGCCAAGGTGTTTGCCGAGGCGCTGCCGCTGACCGGCGTGGTGCTGACCAAGACCGACGGCGATGCGCGTGGCGGCGCGGCGCTCTCCGTTCGCTACGTCACCGGGCGGCCGATCAAGTTCCTGGGCGCAGGGGAGAAGCTCGACGCACTCGAGCCGTTCCATCCGGATCGCGTCGCCCAGCGCATCCTGGGCATGGGCGACGTGCTGTCGCTGGTGGAAGAGGTCGAGCGCAAGGTCGATCAGGAAAAGGCGCAGAAGCTCGCCACCAAGGTGATGAAGGGCAAGCGCTTTGACCTCAACGACATGCGCGACCAGCTCGAGCAGATGAACAACATGGGTGGACTGGCCGGCCTGATGGACAAACTGCCCGGCATGTCCAGCATTCCCGACAGCGTCAAGTCGAAGGTCAACGACGGCGAGTTGAAGCGCATGGTCGCGATCATCGGTTCGATGACCAAGAAGGAGCGGCGCCATCCCGACCTGCTCAACGGCTCGCGCCGCGCCCGCGTGGCCCGCGGCTCGGGCACCCAGCCGGCCGACGTCAACCGTCTGCTCAAGCAGTACATGCAGATGGAAAAGATGATGTCCAAGCTGGCCAAGGGTGGCACCAAGGGCCTGATGCGGCAGATGCGCGGTGCCATGAAGGGCATGGGCGGGATGGGCGGCGGCATGCCGCCGATGCGCTGATGAGACGGCGTCTGGCGCAAGTCCGACTCTGCGCCTTTGGATACACCTGCAGCTGGACGTGGCTACAGCGCGAGCGGACCCAGCCACAGGACGAGCGTCATCTCCGCGAAAGCGGGGATCCATTTCGCTCTTGCCACCAAAGTCAACATGGGTCCCCGCTTTCGCGGGGATGACGCTGGCTTCGTCGCTACATCTTCCCGGGTGCGAGGTGGGGCGAGGGGGCTTCGATTGGCGTGTCGTCGAGGGCTTCCCTTTTCCCTCAAACCCGCTAAAATGTCGCGTTTACCGCGCACGGTCTCGTGCGTGCGGCCGGCAATTCCGGCAACTCTGGAGCTTTTACTATGGTCAAGATTCGTCTTTCGCGCGGTGGCGCCAAGGGCCGTCCGTTCTACCACGTCGTCGTGACCGACCAGCGCAACAAGCGCGACGGTCGCAACATCGAGAGCGTGGGTTTCTACAACCCGGTTGCGTCGGGCAAGGACAAGCGCCTTGAGCTGAACGTCGAGCGCGTGAAGGAATGGGTGGGCAAGGGCGCCCAGCTGACCGACAAGGTCGCTGCGCTGGTGAAGGAAGCCGGCAAGCAGCAGGCCGCCTGAGTATGGCGACAGCCGGTCGGCGCGTCCTGATGGGGCGCATCGTCGGGCTGTACGGCGTGCAGGGCTGGCTCAAGATCGAATCCTGGTCCGAGCCCCGCACGCGCATCTTCGATTACCAGCCCTGGCAGCTGAGTGTGGCGCCGGGTGAGATGGTGGAGATGTCGGGCATCAAGGGGCGTCCACAGGGCAAGGGGCTGGTATGCCAGTTGCCGCAGGTGGACAGCCGCGAAAAGGCGGTGGCGTGGGTGGGCAAGGACATCTATGTCGCCCGCGAATCGCTCCCGCCGCCCGGCAAGGACGAGTATTACTGGGTCGACCTCGAAGGCCTCGAGGTCACCACGACGGACGGAGTGGTGTTGGGACGGGTCAGCCACCTGTTCGCAACGGGCGCCAACGATGTGGTGGTGGTGCGTGACGATGAACGCGAGCGGTTGATTCCCTTCATTCAGGGCCGCTACGTGCATTCGGTGGATCTCGACGGCGGCCGTATGGTGGTGGATTGGGATCCTGAATTCTGAGTTCGCGCCACGCGCCGGAGTCGAGGGTCTGATGCGGATCGACGTTGTCACGCTGTTTCCCGAATTCATGCAGCAGTGCGCAGCGGTCGGTGTGGTGGGACGCGCACAGCAGCGGGATCTGTTGCAGGTGCAGACGTGGAACCCCCGCGACTATGCCCGCGACAGCTACCGCACCGTGGATGGCCGCACCTGCGGCGGTGGTCCCGGGATGGTGATGCTGATCGAACCCTTGCGCGCGGCCCTGAGCGTCGTACGCGAGGCTGCGCCGGAGCCGGTGCACGTGATTTACCTCAGTCCGCAGGGAGCGCGGCTGACGCAAGGCAGGGTGGAGGCGCTGGCGAGGTTGCCGCGTGTGGCTCTGATTTGCGGACGATATGAAGGTGTGGACGAGCGTTTGCTGGCGCACGAGGTCGACGAGGAGCTGTCGATCGGCGATTATGTGTTGTCGGGTGGCGAGCTGGGCGCCGCGGTGGTGATCGATGCCGTGGGAAGGCTGCAGGATGGCGCGTTGAACGATGCGCAGTCCGCCCTGCAGGATTCGTTTTCGGACGGCCTGCTGGATTGTCCGCACTACACCAAGCCGGTGCACGACGCACTGGGTGATGTGCCGGCAGTGCTTTTGTCCGGCGACCACGCGGCGATTCGCCGCTGGCGCCTGAAGCAGTCGCTGGGACGGACCTGGTTGCGACGTCCCGACCTGCTGGCGCGGCGGACCCTGGATGCAGAGTCTTCCGCGCTGCTTGAAGAATTCCGCCGCGAGTACCTGCGGCACAACGATGCGGCCAACGTGTGACCGCAGTTATTGCATTTGACACAGGTGTTGCCATGAACAAGATCATCGAACAGTTCGAATCCGAGCAGATCACCCGCCAGCTGCCGGACTTCGGCCCCGGCGACACGGTAGTGGTCAACGTCAAGGTGAAGGAAGGTAACCGCGAGCGCGTGCAGGCGTTCGAGGGCATCGTCATCGCCAAGCGCAGCCGCGGCCTGCATTCGGCCTTTACCGTGCGCAAGATCTCGCATGGTACCGGCGTCGAGCGCGTGTTCCAGGCGCACAGCCCGACCATCGAATCCGTCACGGTCAAGCGCAAGGGCAAGGTCCGCGGCGCGAAGCTGTACTACCTGCGCGGGCTGGAAGGCAAGGCTGCTCGCATCAAGGAAGACATCGCTGCCGCTGCTGCCGCGAAGGCTGCCTCCAAGGCCGCCGCGGCCGCTGCTGCCGCCGAGTAAACGCTCGCTCCCAGCGGGTTTTGCAAAACAGAAAAGCCGCGGGCCAGCCCGCGGCTTTTTTGATGCTCGCCTGCTGCGCGTCATCAGCAGCGGGCGGCGTCCCGGTGCAGCCAGCGCTGCCGCCGGGCTGCGCGGACGATCAGGCCATCAGGCGCTGCGGCTCCTGCAGGAAGTTGCCCTGCACGAAGTCCACGCCACACGCGAACAGCAGCGACGTGCTGCTGGCATCCTCGACCCACTCGGCCACGGTGATGCGGTTCATCTCGCGGGCCTGGTGGCAGATCTCGGTGATCTTCTTCTGGTTTTCCGGGTGCTGCGGCAGTTGCGCCATATAGCTGCGGTCGATCTTGAGATAATCCGCGTCCACATGGGTGAGCAGCTGGAACGAGTTCAGGCCGGAGCCGAACTGCTCCAGTGCGAATCGACCGCCGAGCTTCTTCCAGCCGGTGACGAACTCGTGGGCCGGACGCAGCAAGGTGACCACCTTGCTTTCGGTCATCTCCAGCACGATCTGTCCGTGCTTGAGCCCGGCCTTGCTCACCTGCTCTCCCAGCCAGGGCAGCAGGGTCGGGTCCTGGATCGAGTCGGCGGTGAGCTTGACGAAGAACGTCGTGTGGATGCCCTGGCCATCGCGGGTGCGCAGGATCGAGATCGCCTTGCTCAGCACCCAGCGATCGATCGCCACGGTCAGCCCGTGCTGTTCGGCGATGGGCATGAAGAACCCGGGCAGCACCTCGCCCTGCGGACCATTCATGCGCAGCAGGATCTCCGAATACTCGCCTTCGGCGTCCTGCAGGCTGATGGTGTGCTGGTGGTAGAGCACGAACCCGTCGGTCGCCAGGGCCTGCTGCAGCAGCTGCAGCCAGTAACGCTCGCGCTCCTCGTCGGCCTTCTCGCGTGCCGCCGGGTCGTGTACCTCCACCCGGCCACCGCCCTGGCTGATCACGTTGCGCAGCGCCTGGTTGGCCTGGTTCAGCAGCAACTCGGCGTTGGCGTTCTTCTCTCCCAGCAGGCTGCCACCGATACTCGTCGACACGGTGATGGACTGGCTGCCGAGGTCGAAGATCTCGTCGGCGATGGCGTGCTGCAGTTTGCCGATCCAGGCCTTGATGGCCTCGTCGTTGCGATCGCGCAGCACCACGCCAATGGTGTGCTCGGCCAGCAGTCCGGCGACATCATCTTCGCCGAGCTGGCTGCTGACACGGTTGGCGAAGGCCGCAAGCAGCTCGTCAGCCCGTCCCAGGCCGACACTGTCGACCATGCTGTTCCAGTTGTCCGGCTCGATCAGCAGCAGGCTCTGGCCCTTGGTTCCCTTCGCGGCGGCGGCCACCGCGTCGTCGATGCACTCCAGCGTGCGGGCGCGGTTGTACAAGCCGGTGACCGGGTCGCGCTGCAGCTGTTCGATCAGCATCGGATCGACCTGCTGGCGCCGGAACACGATCTGCAGGCACGGCTCGCCCTCGAAGGTGGCGTGGGCGAACTCCACCGTGGCCTGGAACGTGGTGCCGTCCGAGCGTCGGGCCTGCAGTTCGATGTGGTTGGGCGCCTTCTCGTTGCGTGACTGGGCGCGCAGCAGGTTCTTGAAGCCTTCCGCATCGTTGCTGCTGATCAGGTCCAGCACCGGCAGGCCGAGCATGTCGTCGAACTCGTCGTAGCCGAAGGTCTCCAGGTAGGCCTTGTTGGCGCGCACATGCATGCCCTCGTGCACGAAGGCGATCGGATCGGTGGAGGAGTCGAGCAGGGCATCCGCGCGGCGCTCCGATTCGCGCAGCGCCGACTCGAGCAGGCGCACCTGGCGGCGCGTCTGCAGGGCCTCGTGCTCGCGCTGCAGGACCGTCGCCAGCTGCTTGGTCTGGCTGCGGATCGCGATGCCGCGCACGCCATCGTTGAACAGGTCGGCGACGAGCTGGTTGTCCATCTGCGCCACGATTGCCACCAGCGCCATGTCGCGCCCGTTGGCGTCCAGCTTCTGGGTGACTTCCCTCAGCGTCATCTTCGCCAGCGCCGGGTCGTACAGCACGATGTCCGGCGCCTGCTCGTCAAGCGCGGCCTGGATCTCCTCGGGGGTGGTGGCGCGGGCGGGGCGTACCGCGATACCCCCGTTGCGCAGCAGGCTGATGATCTGCTCGGCATCTTCGACCGAAGTCTCGATGAACAGGATCCGGATAACGGAGGCGTCTTTTTTCATGGGCACCGGGTGGTCCGTGGGGCGCCGTGCCTTGCGGAGGCGTGGCGCAGGCGCTCTTGCGTAGACGAGGTTTGTAACGGATTCCGGCGGTGGCCGCCAGCGTGGCGCGACGGCGTGGCGAGCGGCTTCGCTTTCAGAGCGGGCGTTTGGCCGGCTCGCCTGCCACCTCGCGCACCAGCCGCGGCACCAGGTAACCGGGTAGCCGTGCGCGAATGGCTTGCACCAGCGCCAGTGCGGCAGCGTCGTCGACCTCGAAATGGGCCGCGCCCTGCACCCGGTCGAGCTGGTGCAGGTAGTACGGCAGCACGCCCGCGGCGAACAGCCGCTCGGACAGGTCGACCAGCGCGTCGGCCGCGTCGTTCACCCCGCGCAGCAGCACCGCCTGGTTCAACACGGTGGCGCCGGCGCCGCGCAGGCGCTCGCACGCGTCGTCCACCGAGGCATCCAGTTCGTTGGCATGGTTGGCGTGCAGCACCACGACCTTCTGCAGCGGAAGCGAGCCCAGCCATTCGGTGAACGGCGCATCGATCCGCTCGGGCAGGACCACCGGCAGGCGGGTGTGGATGCGCAGCCGCGTCACGTGCGGCAGGTCGGCGAGGCCGCGGCTGAGCTCTTCGAGCTTGGCCGTGGCCAGCGCCAGCGGATCGCCGCCGGAGAGAATCAACTCGTGGATGCTGGTGTCCAGGCGCAAGTGCTCCAAGGCCCGTCGCCACTGGCCTGCCGCGGCCATCTCCTCGCCGTAGGGAAAGTGTCGGCGGAAGCAGTAGCGGCAGTTGATCGCGCAGCTGCCGCTGGCGATCAACAGCGCGCGGCCGTGGTACTTGTGCAGCAGGCCCTGCGACTCGCGCGCGCCCAGATCGCCCACTGCGTCCACGGCGTAGCCGTCCACGTCCGCAAGCTCCGCCAGCTGGGGCAGTACCTGCAGCAGCAGGGGGTCCGATGGATCGCCGTGGCGCATGCGCGACACGAAACCGCGCGGTACGCGCAGCGCGAAGCCGGCATCGTCGACAGGCAGTTGCGCCGCAAGCGAGGACAGCCCCAGCAGGGCGAGCAGCTCGGCGGGGTCGGTGATGGCCTCGCGCCAGAGCTGGCGCCAGTCCGGGACGGGCGACGATAGGCGGGCGCTGGAGCTTGCGGTTATCATGGCGGACCTGTGAATCGGGCCCGGGCGCCCGACGAAGCATTCATTTTAGCCGCCCGCGGCGGCGGAATTTACCCTGGAGCAGATAGCGCATGGCGACCCTTGGCCTCAACGATGTCAAAACGGGCAAGAAGATCCTCCACAACGGCGATCCGTGGATCATCACCGAGGCGGACTTCATCAAGCCGGGCAAGGGCCAGGCGTTCACCCGCATCCGTATCCGCAACCTCAAGGATGGCCGCACCACCGAGCAGACGTTGAAGTCCAGCGACTCGTTCGAGGAGGCCGATGCGGTCGACACCGACATGCAGCTGTCCTTCATCGACGGTATCGGCAAGGACCGGGTGTGGAACTTCATGAACATGGAGACCTTCGAGACGATCCCGGCCACGCTGTCCGCCATGGGCGACGCGTGGAAGTGGCTCAAGGGCGAGGAGGAATGCGTGGTCACGCTCTTCAACGGCGGCATCATCGCCGTACAGCCGCCGAAGTTCGTCGAGCTGAAGATCGTCGAGACCGACCCGGGCGTGCGCGGTGATACCTCCGGCGGCGGCGGCAAGCCGGCCACGCTGGAAACCGGCGCCGTGGTGCGCGTGCCGTTGTTCGTCAACCAGGACGAGATCATCAAGGTCGATACCCGCACCGGCGAATACGACAGCCGCGTCGGCAAGTGACAAGCCGGCGCGTGGGCGATGCCCGCGCCTTTGCCGGCTTGTCATCCCGGCGAAAGCCGGGATCCAGTGAGGTACCTGTGCGCAGCACGCCGAGCCCCTTCGCGGAGAGCATCGCACTCACTGGATTCCAGCTTCCGTCGGAATGATGACCATGGGGGCGGGCGCCGCAAGGTACCGCCCCTTGTCGTATTTGCATCAAGTGCAGCGGCCATGATGGCCGCAGGCGCACCCGGACACAGTGAGGTGAAGATGAGTTCCATGCCGCCGAAGTCGGTTGATCTGGTCATCGAGGCGCGTTGGGTCGTGCCGGTGGAGCCCCATGCGGTGGTGCTGGAGCAGCACGCCGTGGTGGTGGACGCCGACCGCATCGTGGCGCTGCTGCCGATTGCCGAAGCGCGCGCCGCCTACGCGCCGCGCGAGCGGGTGGAACTGGGCGAGCACGCGCTGATTCCCGGCCTGATCAACAGCCACACGCACAACCCGATGACCCTGCTGCGCGGCCTCGCCGACGACCTGCCGCTGATGACCTGGCTGCAGGAGCACATCTGGCCGGCCGAGGCCAAGGTGATCGGGCCGGAGTTCGTACGCGACGGGGTCGAGCTGGCGGTGGCCGAGATGCTGCGCGGCGGTACCACCTGCGCCAACGAGAACTACTTCTTCCCCGATGCGATCGGCGCCACTTATCGCAAGCTCGGCTTCCGCGCCGTGGTCGGCCTGCCGGTGATCGAGTTCCCCACGGCCTGGGCCAAGACCCAGGACGAGTACTTCGAGCGCGCGGGCGAGGTGCACGACAGCTTCCTCGGCGATCCGCTGGTGGGCACGGCGTTCGCGCCGCACGCGCCGTACACCGTGTCCGATGCCAGTTTCGAGCGGATCCGAGTGCTCTCCGACCAACTCGACATCCCGGTGCATCTGCACACGCACGAGACTGCCCACGAGATCGAGGAAGAAAAGAAGAAGTCCGGCCTGCGCCCCTTCCAGCGGCTGCAGCGGCTCGGGCTGGTCAACGACCGCCTGATCGCCGTGCACATGACGCAGGTAACCGACGGCGAGATTGCCGCGTGCGCCGAAGCGGGCGTATCGGTAGTGCATTGCCCGGAGTCCAATCTCAAGCTGGCCTCGGGCTTCTGCCCTGCCGAGAAATTCCGTCGCGCAGGCGTCAACCTCGCCATCGCCACGGACGGCTGCGCCTCCAACAACGACCTGGACATGTTCAGCGAGATGCGCACGGCGGCGATCCTGGCCAAGGCGGTGGCGCAGGATGCCGCCGCGTTCGACGCCGCCTCGGCGCTGCGCGCCGGCACCCTCAACGCGGCCCGCGCGATGGGCCTGGAAGACAAGGTTGGCTCGATCAAGGTCGGCAAGCAGGCCGACTTCGCTGCCGTGCGCCTGAGCGACCTGGAAACCCAGCCGCTGTTCCATGTCGCCTCGCAGCTGGTCTACGCCACCGGCCGTCATCAGGTGACGGACGTGTGGATCGCCGGACGTCGCAAGCTGGCCGGGCGCGAACTGGTGGGCATGGATGTGGAAGGAATGCTCGCCCGCACGCGCCAGTGGCGCGAACGCATCGCGGCGGTGTGAGGCGATGCAGGCAATCGATCGACCGATGAAGCTTTACCTGGTCATGCTGCTGCGCCGGCCGCAGGTGGACCCCGCCGCGATCAGCGCGCACATGGCGTTTCTCGATGCCCTGCGGCTGGACGGCACCATCGAGCGCTCCGGCCCGTTCACCGACCGCTCCGGCGGTGCCTACCTGCTGCGTGCGGTTGACGCCGACGCGGCGCAGGCCATCGTCCAGCGCGATCCGGCGCATACCAGCGGCGGCTGGGATATCACTGTCCACGAATGGCAGGCGCGCTGAGCGCCCGCCCGGAGCCTTGACCATGCAGACCACGCACGCCAACGTCAGTCCGGAAGAGATCGCGCGTTTCGACAAACTCGCCGCGCGGTGGTGGGATCCGGATGGCGAATCCCGGCCGCTGCACGACCTCAACCCGGTCCGCGCCGCCTACGTGGCCGCGCGCAGCAACCTGCGCGATGCAAAGGTGGCCGACGTCGGCTGCGGCGGTGGCCTGCTCAGCGAGGCACTGGCACGGGAAGGGGCTCGCGTCACCGGCATCGACCTGGGCGAAAAGGTCATCGAGATCGCCAGGCTGCACCTGTACGAGTCGAACCTCACCGTCGATTACCGGGTGCAATCCTCCAAGGCGCTGGCGGAAGCCGAGCCGGCGAGCTTCGATGCCGTTTGCTGCATGGAGATGATCGAGCACGTGCCCGATCCCGAGGCGCTGGTGAATGATCTGGCGGCGATGCTCAAGCCGGGCGGCCGCCTGTTCATGTCCACGCTCAACCGCACGCCGGCCGCGTTCGGCACCGCCATCATCGGCGCGGAGTACCTGATGCGGCTGCTGCCGCGAGGCACGCACCACTACGCGCAGTTCCTCAAGCCTTCCGAGCTGGCGCGGCTGCTGCGTCATGCCGGGCTGGAGCTGGAGGACGTCAGCGGCCTGGCCTACAACCCGATCAGCCGCAAGGCCTGGCTCAGCCGCATCACCGCGGTGAACTACGTGCTGTGCGCACGCAAGGGCGCATGAGGACGCTGCCGTCGCCGCTGGGCGGCGTGCTGTTCGACCTGGACGGCACCCTGCTCGACAGCGCCCCGGACCTTTATGCGGCGCTCGTGCAGCAGTGTCTGGAAGAGGGCGTGCCGGCGCCGCCGTTCGAGCCGGTGCGCGAGGTGGTGTCACGCGGTTCGCGGGCCATCCTTCGCTGCGCCTTTGCAGGGCTTGGCGAAGCCGCGATCGAGGCGAGGGTGCCGCGCTACCTCGCGCTGTACGAATCCATGCTGGCGCAGCACACGGTGGCATTTGAGGGCGTCGATGCGTTGCTGGCGCAGCTCGAGGCGCAGGGCACGCGCTGGGGCGTGGTCACCAACAAGCCCGGCTTTCTCACCGATCCGCTGCTGGCCCGCATCGGCTGGGCGGCGCGCGCGGCTGCGGTGGTCTCCGGCGACACGCTGGCGGTGAAGAAACCCGACCCGGCGCCCGTGCTGCTGGCCTGTGTGCGTGCCGGCATCGATCCGGCGCACAGCGTGTTCGTCGGCGACGACCGTCGCGACGTGCTCGCCGGCGCGGCGGCGGGGCTGTATACGGTGGCCGTGCGCTGGGGCTACCTGGACGGCGGCGATCCGGACGACTGGCAGGCCGATCGCGTGGTCGATCATCCGGACCAGCTCACGACGTTGCTGACCGCGGGGCGCGTGCCGGCATGAGCGAGCTGCCGCCCGATGCCCTGCAGAGCTACACCGACAAGTGGCTTGCCGTGCAGCCGCAGCAGCGCCTTGCGCTTGCCTTCGTCGACCCGCAGCAGCATGCGGGGCACATCGCGCTGGCTGCGCTGGAACAGGAGCTGCTTGCTGCCGCATATGGCATCCGCGAGCCGCAGGTAGCCGCCGTGAAGCTCAACTGGTGGGCAGAAGAACTCGCCGGCGCGGCGGCCAGCGGAGGGCGTCATCCGCTCACCCAGGTGCTGTTCGACGACGCGCGGGCGCAGGCGCTGCCGGTCGAGTACTGGCTGGCGCCGGTACGCGCCGCGATTGCGCAGCTCGAGGCGGGAACGTCCGCTGATTTTTCTGCACAGCTCGCCGCGGCCGAGCCGCTGCACGGGGCGCTGGCGGCGCTGGAAACGGCCTGGTGGTTCGGGCCCGCGGCGCCTTCTGCCAAGGCAGCGCGACTGGCTACCCTGGCGCACCTGCTGCACGCGCTGCGTCGCCTGCATGACGATGCGGAGCGCGACCGATTGCCGCTGCCCATGGCGCGATTGGCCCGGTTCCACCTGTCACGCGCGGCGTTGCGTAGCCGCAGCGACTCGCTGGATCAGGCGCTCCGCGCGCAGTTGTCCGACCTCGCCCGGTGCTGGGACGAGGCGTCCAGGCACGATGGTCCGCTGAGCGTCTTTCGCACGCTGGAAGCCCGTACCGGCGGGGCCTTGGCCCGCGCCGGCGCCCGCGCGGGCGATCCCCTCCACGTGTTGCAGCAGGGCCTGTCCGGCGGCGCTTTCGGGCACACGCTGGCTGCGTGGCGGGCCGCGCGGCGCTGGCGGCGGCACGACCAACGCTGACCATTTCCGGCCTGCTGCGGACGCAGCGTTTCCCGCGGTCGCCTGTTGTGCCCGGCCGGGCTGCCCCAAAATAGGCGTTTCGACGCGGACCGCTTCGCCCGCACGACAAGGATTTTTCATGCACAGCCACGAGAACACCGCCCGCCTGATGCCCGACGTCGCCCATCAGGAGCAGCCGCATCTGGCCGGTGCGCTGGACTGGGTCGGCATGGACGGCATCGAGGTGCCGGTGCGCTTCGATGCCGGCGATGGCGACGTGCAGCGCGCCAGCGCGCAGGTCGGCGCGTTCGTCAATCTCACGCGCACCGACAAGCGCGGCATCCACATGTCGCGGCTGTACCTGCTGGTGGACGAGCACCTGAGCAAGCGCACGCTCGACGCGACCACGCTCGAGGCGCTGCTGCACGCGTTTCTCGAATCCCACGCGGGGCTGGCCGATCGCGCCCGCATCTCGGTGCGCTTCGATCATCTGGTGCGGCGCGCGGCGCTGCGCAGCGCCAACAGCGGCTGGCGCGCCTATCCGGTGTCGATCGAGGCCAGCCTGGGGGCCGAGGGTTTCCGCATGGAGCTGGGCACGGAAGTGGTCTATTCATCCACCTGTCCGGCGTCGGCCGCGTTGTCGCGTCAGCTGATCCAGGAGCAGTTCGCCCGGGATTTCGCTGCCGGCGAGCCGGTGGATCACGCGGCGGTGCTGGCCTGGCTGGGCAGCGAGCAGGGCATCGTCGCGACGCCGCATGCGCAGCGCAGCGTGGCGCGCCTGCTGGTGCGCTTCGGCAAGGGTGCACCGCTCGACCTCATCGGCCTGCTCGACCGTGTCGAACAGGCGCTTGGCACGCCGGTGCAGACTGCCGTGAAGCGCGAGGACGAGCAGGCATTTGCGCTTGCCAACGGCGGCAATCTGATGTTCTGCGAAGATGCCGCCCGCCGGATCCAGCGGGCGCTCGACGCTGATGCCGCCATCGTCGATTTCCACGTGCGCCTCGAGCACCAGGAGAGCCTGCATCCGCACGATGCCGTGGCCTACGCCAGCAAGGGTGTCGAGGGCGGTTTCGGGCCGCGCGGCTGAGCCACGCGCTGCGCCTCAGCGCGGCGGTGCCAGTCCCGGCAGCAGCAGTGGATCAAGCCGGGTATCGAACCAGTTGAAGCCCCAGTGCAGGTGCGGGCCAGTGGCCCGGCCGGTCATGCCGGACCGCGCGATCACTTGCCCTTGCGCCACGCGCTGGCCCACGCGCACGTCGATCCGCGACAAGTGCAGGAAGTTCGAGCTGAGCCCGAACCCGTGGTCCAGCACCACGGTGCCGCCGGTGAGGAAGAGCGAGGCCGAGGCGAACGTCACCACGCCCGCTGCCGGCGCGCGAACCGGCGTGCCAGTGGGCACGGCCAGGTCCATGCCCGAGTGAGGCGCCCCCGGCGCGCCGTTGTAGATGCGCTGGCGGCCGAAGCGGCCGCTGATGCGCCCGTTCACCGGCCAGATGAAGCCGCGCAGGAAATCCTCCCTTGCATCGTCCCGCTTGCGCGCTGCGCCAACCTGAGCCTGTTCGCGCGCAATCCGACGGGCGATCGACGGGGGCGGTTTGACCGTCTTCGCCGGCACGCCGTCGATCCGTTCCAGCGGCCAGTCACGGGGCGTGACGGCGATCCGGAACGTGCGGCTCTCCGAGTGCGCGTCGCGCACGGTCAAGAGCAGCGGCCCCACCGAGTCGCGGCCGGCCGCGAATACCACGCTGCCATCGCCGCCGACCCTCAGCGGTATGCCGTCCAGCTGTGCAGTGCTACCCGGGGTGACGCGGGCGATCACCAGTTCTCCCTGGGTGATCCGGCGCGGCATGGCGATGCTCGCGGCCGCCACCGTCAGCGCCGGCAGCAGCACAAGCAACAGTGCAAGCAAGCTGCAGCAGGTCCTCGGCACGCGCGCGATCCGGCGGCGGATGTTGCCAGCGCCGCGGGCCGGCGCGCCGTTGCATGGCGCCATCGCAGCCGACCCCGCTGCGGCCTCAGCTCGCACGGGGCGGTTCACTTGAGTCGGTGGTGCGGTGGTGTCCGCATCGCGCCAGGCGGAAGTGCGCTGGCACCGGATCCTCTCCGCCATGGCACAGCGGCTGGCAGCGCAGCAGGCGCCACAGCGTCAACACACTGCCCTGGAGCGGCCCGAAGCGTGCAACGGCAATCCGTGCATAATCGGAGCAACTGGGGTAAAAGCGACAGCGCTGCCCCAGCAGGGGGCTGAGCCAGCGTTTGTAGAAGCGAAGCAGAAAAAGCAGGAATCGGGTCAAGACATTTCACGCGGCCGAGACGGCTGGCGGTTCGAAGTGCCGAGTATTCCAGAAGCGCGCTTGCTGGTGTAAGGCACATGGGCTATAACACCCGGCCGCCACGGCCACAACGGTGAAGGGAAATGGCGAAAACCACGCGTAGTTCGACCGCCGCCAAGGCGAAGAAGAACAAGCCTGCGGCCTCGGCGAAACAAGCCAAGCCGGGCAAGGCGAAGCCCTCAGCCGCCGCTGCACGCAGCGCCAGCAAGGCCACCGTGAAAGCCGCGCCGAAAAAGGCGGCAGCAACAACCAAGGTCGCGGCGAAGAAGGCTCCGGCGAAGAAGGCGGCCGCCAAGGCGGCTCCTGCAAAGAAGGCGGCGGCGAAAAAACCCGTTGCCAAGAAGCCGGCCGTGACCAAGGCTGCGGCAACCAAGGCAGCGGCCAAGAAATCCGCGGCGAACAAGCCGGCCGTCGCCAAGAAAGCGGCAGCAGCGAAGTCGCCCAAGAACATCAAGCACACCAAGGCCACGGGCAAGGCGCCCGTCGCCACGAAGGCACCGACCAAGCCAGCCAGCCGCAGTTCGGCAGGCGCCAGCAGCAAGCCGGCGACCAAGCCCGCACCCAAGCCGGTGGCTGCCGCGGCGAAGGCCCAGCCGGCGAACAAGCCGACGCCCGCCAGGCAGGCACCGGCCGCCGCACCTGCGGCATCGGCCGCGTTGCCGCTCAAGGGCAAGGTCGCCAGCGCGGTCAGCATGGCCAGTCAACGGGTTGCCACGGCAACTGCCAGTCATACTCCTCCCAAGAAACAGAAGTCTCAGTCGTCCCCAATGAATAAAGCTGCTTCAAATACAGACAATGGCGTGACCAAGGAAGACGGGCGTTACGCACTTCCCGCCAACATCACCATCGAATTGCCCAAGGGCTATCGTCCCTCCGCCAATGAGGAGTACATGGGTCCCAAGCACCTGGCGTACTTCCGCCAGAAGCTTCGTGACTGGCGTGACCAGCTGGTGGAGGAGTCGCGCCAGACCATGGAGAACCTGCGCGACGAAGTGCGCGACGTCGGCGACGAGGCCGAGCGCGCCACGCGCGAAACCGAGAACTCGCTCGAGCTGCGCACCCGCGATCGCTACCGCAAGCTGATCTCCAAGATCGACAAGGCGTTGCGCCGGATCGAGGAAGGCCGCTACGGCTACTGCGAGGAGACCGACGAGGAAATCGGCGTGGATCGTCTCGACGCCCGCCCGATCGCCACGCTCTCGCTCGATGCGCAGGAGCGCCGCGAGCACCTGCAGAAGCAGATGGGCGACTGATTCCTCCGGCATCGCCGCGAGTCGTCAAAGCCCCGCCTCGCGCGGGGCTTTGTCTTTCCAGCCTGGTATCGATCGAGGGGCGTCGACAGCGTCAGCTTGCAGCGAAGCATGCAGGGCGGCCGGTGAGGGGATCGGCGTTGTAGTCGCGCGCTGCATGCAGGTATCACACGCCAGCAAACGAACAAAGCTCCTGGCAGCTGTAGGTGGCCTTGCGCCTCGATTACATATCGGCGATTCTGGAACTATGGATGAAAGCGACGCCCTCGCCACGCTCGCCGCGCTCGCCCAGCCGACCCGGCTGGCGGTGTTCCGGCTGCTGGTGACGCGTGAGCCGCTTGGCCTGCCGGCCGGCGACATCGCAACTTCGCTTGCCGTACCCCAGAACACCATGTCGACGCACCTGGGGGTGCTGGCGCGTGCGGGACTGGTGTGTGCCGAGCGCCATAGCCGCTCGATGATCTACCGCGCCCGGCTCGACGCGCTGCGTGCGCTGATGGTGTTTCTCGCCCGCGACTGCTGCAACGCTCACCCTGAACTGTGTACCCCGCTGCTGGCCGAGCTGGCCTGCTGCCCTCCGACCAAGGTCAAGGCATGAACGACACCGAGCCATCATTCGACGTGGTGATCTACCACAACCCCGCCTGCGGCACCTCGCGCAACACGCTGGCCCTGATTCGGCACTGCGGTTTCGAGCCTCACGTCATCGAATACCTGCAGACGCCGCCGAGCCGCGCGCTGCTCGCGCAGCTGGCGGCACGCACGGGCGAGCCGCTGCGCGCGCTGATCCGCGAGAAAGGCACGCCTTACGCCGAGCTGGGGCTACACGACACCACGCTGTCGGACGACGCGTTGCTCGACGCGATGATCGCCCATCCGATCCTGATCAACCGCCCGCTGGTGGTCTCGCCGCGGGGCGTGGCGCTGTGCCGGCCGTCCGAGCGTGTGCTCGACCTGCTGCCGATGCGTCCGCGTGGCGCCTTCGTCAAGGAGGACGGCGAGGCGGTGCTCGATGCGCAGGGCCATCGCGTCGGCTGATGGCTTTTCACTCTTGTCGGATTCACCGATGACCGCCGCCGCCCCACGCCTTCGCCTCTCGTTTCTCGACCGTTACCTCACCGTGTGGATATTCGCCGCGATGGCACTGGGCGTGCTGCTCGGCTCGGTGTTCCCGCAGTTGCCCGCGGCGCTCGATCACCTGAGCATCGGCAGCACTAACCTTCCGATCGCGGTTGGCCTGGTGCTGATGATGTATCCGCCGCTGGCTAAGGTGCGCTACGAGGAGCTGCACCGGGTATTCGCCGACCGCCGCCTGTTGTGGCTGTCGCTGCTGCAGAACTGGATCATCGGGCCGCTGCTGATGTTCGCGCTGGCGGTGATCTTCCTGCGCGACCAGCCCGAGTACATGACCGGGCTGATCCTGATTGGCCTCGCGCGCTGCATCGCCATGGTGCTGGTGTGGAACCAGCTGGCCGGCGGCGACAACCAATACGTGGCCGGGCTGGTGGCGTTCAACGCGATCTTCCAGCTGCTCACCTTCGGCGCGTATGCGTGGTTCTTCCTCAGCGTATTGCCGCCGCTGTTCGGCCTCGCGGGGCAGGTGGTGCCGGTGGCGTTTTCCACCATCGCTGTCGCGGTGCTGATCTATCTCGGCATCCCGTTCGCCGCCGGCTGGCTGAGCCGGCGCGTGCTGATCCGCAGCAAGGGTGAGGCCTGGTATACCGAGCGCTTCCTGCCGCGCATCGGGCCGATCACGCTGGTGGCGCTGCTGTTCACCATCGTGGCGATGTTCAGCCTCAAGGGCGGCCAGCTGCTCGCGCTGCCGGCCGATGTGCTGCGCGTGGCGCTGCCGCTGGTGGTGTACTTTGTGGTGATGTTTGCGGCGAGCTTCGCGATGGCGCGTTTCGTCGGCGCCAATTACCCGCGCACCACGGCGGTGGCGTTTACTGCCGCCGGCAACAACTTCGAGCTGGCTATCGCGGTGGCCATCGCCGCATTCGGGCTGGCGTCGAAGGTGGCGTTTGCCGCGGTGATCGGGCCACTGGTGGAGGTGCCGGTGCTGCTGGCGCTGGTGCATGCGGCGCGGGCGATGCGGTCGCGCTTCCCGGTGACGGCGGAGACGCGCGCATGAGCCGGCTGCGCACCCTTGCCGATCCCGATCTGTTGCCGGCGCTGCAGCCGGAATTCGCCCATCGCCGCCCGGCGCTGGGCCTGGCGCCGGACCAGCCGCCGCCGCGCATCCTGCTGCTGTATGGCTCGCTGCGCGAGCGCTCGTACTCGCGGCTGGCGGTGGAAGAGGCGGCGCGGCTGCTGCAGTTCTTCGGTGCCGAAACGCGCATCTTCGATCCCTCCGACCTGCCGTGGCCCGACCAGCCGGGCGCTGACGACCACCCGGCCGTGCGCGAACTGCGCGAGCTCTCGCTGTGGTCCGAGGGCCAGGTCTGGTGCAGCCCGGAGCGGCACGGCCAGATCACCGGCGTGATGAAGGCGCAAATCGATCACCTGCCGCTGTCGATAGGCTCGGTACGCCCCACCCAGGGCCGCACGCTGGCGGTGATGCAGGTGTCCGGCGGCTCGCAGTCGTTCAATGCGGTCAACACGCTGCGCCTGCTGGGGCGCTGGATGCGCATGGTCACCATCCCCAACCAGTCCAGCGTGGCCAAGGCCTGGCAGGAATTCGACGAGGCCGGCCGCATGAAGCCCTCGGCCTACTACGATCGCATCGTCGACGTGATGGAGGAGCTGGTGCGTTTCACCGTGCTGCTGCGCCCGCATGCCGCGCAACTGGTGGATCGGTATTCCGAGCGACGCGAGGCGGGACAGCCTGTGCCCGACGCGGCCGTGCAGGCCACGCTGGCATCCATGTAGCTGCCCCGTGCGCTGGCTTGCGCCGTCCGGTCAGGCCAGCGTAGCGGCGGCGTAGGCCTTGATCTTGGCCAGCATCGCCGCCAGCCCGTTCGAGCGCGTGGGCGAGAGGTGCTTGGCCAGGCCGATGGTCTGGATGAACTCCGGCTCGGTCGCCACAATTTCGGCGGCGGAGCGATCGGAGTACACCCGCAACACCAGCGCGATCAGCCCGGAAACGATGGCCGAATCGCTGATCGCCTCGAAGTGCATCTTGGCCGCGTCGCCGCTGGGCACCAGCCACACCATCGACTGGCAGCCGTGCACACGGTTGGCCTCGGTCCTGGCGTCGTCGGGGAAGGCGGGCAACTGCTTGCCCAGGTCGATCAGGTACTGGTAGCGCTCGGTCCAGTCACCGAAGAAGGCGAACTCCTCGGCAATTTGCTGCTGGGCGTCGTGGGTCGTGGGGGTCTCGGTCATCCACGCATTATTGCGCCCCCGGCGGCGGGACGCGACCGGGCCCGGCGTCGTGCTGGCCGCCTGGTGGGAGGGCGGGCTCATGCGTCACGGGGCAGGTGCCCGTCTCTCCTCGACGCCATTCCCGCAAAAGCGGGAATCCATGGGGCGGGGGCAGAGGCCAATATCGATGACCGGCACTCGCGTTGAAAAGCTCCTCCCGCTCCCGCGGGAATGACGTCACGAGCCATTCCACGTGCCGGCGGATCCATGAGACTGAGCAGCAAAGCGGCCACTTGCGGCGGATGAGGTCAACCCTTGACCACACTCCAGCGCGTGCCTTGGGCGCCGTCCTCGATGACCACGCCCATCGTGGTCAGCTCCGCGCGGATTGCATCGGCGCGGGCGAAATCCTTCGCCGCTCGCGCGGCGCGGCGCTCTTCCAGCAGGGCTTCCACCCGAGCGCCATCGAGGCTGTCGGTGCCGCGCTGGAACCAGGCTTGCGGCAGTTGCTGCAGCAGGCCGAGCAGCGCGCCGCCGCCGAGCAGGGCGGCCTTGGCCGCTGGGGTGCCGGCTTGCCGTGCCGCATCGGCAAGCATCGACAACTCGGCCAGCGCCTGCGGCGTGTTGAGGTCGTCACTAAGTGCGGCCTCGATGGATTCGGGTACGGGCAGGCTGCCTTCCACTGCAACGCCTTCGAGGTCGCGCAGCACGCGATACCAGCCGTCCAGCGTGCTGATCGCCTGGGCGATCGCGTTGTCCGACCAGTCCAGCGGCTGGCGGTAGTGACCGCGCAGCAGCAGCAGCCGCAAGGCCTCCGGCGGATGCTGCTGGAGCAACTGGTGGACGTGCAGCACGTTGCCCAGCGACTTGGACATCTTGCGGCCGTCGAAGGTGAGCATGCCGTTGTGCATCCACCAGCGGGCGAACGTCTTTCCGCCGTGCGCGCAGGTGGACTGGGCGATCTCGTTCTCGTGATGCGGGAACTGCAGGTCGATGCCGCCGGCATGAATGTCGATGGTCTCGCCCAGGTGCGCCGCGCTCATCGCCGAGCATTCGATGTGCCAGCCCGGGCGGCCGCGGCCCCAGGGGCTGTCCCAGCCCGGCAATTCGGGCGTGGACGGCTTCCACAGCACGAAGTCGGCGGGGTTTTTCTTGTAGGGCGCCACTTCCACCCGGGCGCCGGCAATCATCTCTTCCGTGTCGCGACCGGACAGCGCGCCGTAGGCCCCGTAGGACGCCACGTCGAACAGCACATGGTCCTCGGCGGCATAGGCGTTGCCTCCGGCAATCAGCGTCTCGATCATGGCGATGATCTCGCCGATATGGGCGGTCGCATGCGGCTCGATGTCGGGCGGCGCAATGCCGAGCGTGGCCATGTCCTCCCGGTAGGCGGCGGCGAAGCGATCGGTGATGGCGTTGATCGGCACGCCCTGCTCGAGTGCGGCGTTGTTGATCTTGTCATCCACGTCGGTGATGTTGCGGGCGTAGACCACCTGCGGGTAATGCCGCCGCAGCAGCCGCACCAGCACGTCGAACACCACCGGCCCGCGCGCGTTGCCGATGTGCACGTAGCTGTAGACGGTGGGCCCGCACAGATAAACGGTGACCCGCCCGGCGTCCAGCGGTGCAAACGGCTCGACCCGGCGGCTGAGGCTGTTGTAGAGCGAAATGGGCATGGGCGGGAGAATCCTCGGCAGAGCGTGCCTGGCCCGCATCAGGCCAAGGAGGCCGGGCATCTTAACAAGGGCTAAGACGACTCGCCGATGGACGGATTTCTAAGCGTGGATTCAGTGTGAATTTGCTCGAATGGCGTACGGTCCATCAGGGCCGGTTACTTCTCCCGAGGTGGAGTCCGCAATGACCAAGATGTTGCTTCCCGCGCTGGCGCTGACCCTGCTCGCCGGTGCCGTTCATGCGCAGGATCGCTATGCGCCGCCCGGCCCTCCCGGCGACGACAACACCCACTACGGCTGGGCCGACGTGCTGCGGGTGGATCCCAACTACGGCGTGACGCGCACCGAGGTGCCGCGCCAGGAGTGTTACGACCAGCCGGTGGTCCGCCGTGAGGGCGGCAACACCACGGCCGGTACGGTGCTTGGTGCCATCGTTGGTGGCGTGCTCGGCAACACGGTGGGCAAGGGCGACGGCCGCAAGGCCGCCACCGTGGCCGGTGCGGTGGCGGGTGGCGCCGTCGGGCATCGCGCGGCCGGCGGACGCGAGTACGAAAGCAGCGAGACGCGTTGCCGCGAAGTCAGCCAGATCAGCGAGCAGCGCCGCATCACCAGCTACGACGTGGAATACCGTTACCGCGGCGAGGTGTATGTCTCGCGGCTCAGCTACGACCCGGGCGAGCGTCTGCGCGTGCGGGTGAGCGTCGAGCCCGCCGACTGAGATCCCGCACCCGCGGGCCGACGAGCCGCCGCCTTCGGGCGGCGGCTTCCGTTTGGGCGCAGGCCCTTAATTTTGTTGCATAGCAGCGATATTGCCGCCATCATGCCCACTCCCCTGCCCGAGCTTCCCATGTCCACAGCCGTCTATACCGCCAACGTCCTCACCAGCGCCCGCATGGCTGCCGGGATGACGTCGCGTGCGCGCCGACCGCTGGTCCGACATTTGGCCGGGTAGGCTGTCGCGCGCTGCTGTTCCAGGTGCAACGACTGAAAAACCCGGCCCTCGCGCCGGGTTTTTTCGTTTTGGATTTACCTCACGCGGATCCGTCCAAGCATGGCGGGACCGGTCACCCAGGGCCGGACCATTCACCAAGAGCGATGTCACCCATGACCCTTCGGCATTTCATCACCACCCAGGACTACAGCCGCGCCGAGATCGACACGCTGCTGGAACAGGCGGCTGCGTTCAAGCGCTCGCCGCGCGGGCAGCAGCTGGCCGGCAAATCGGTGGCGCTGCTGTTCTTCAATCCCTCGATGCGCACCCGCACCAGCTTCGAACTGGGTGCATTCCACCTGGGCGGGCATGCCATTGTGCTGGCGCCGGGCAAGGACGCGTGGCCAATCGAGTTCGAGGTGGGCAGCGTGATGGACGGCGATACCGAGGAGCACATCGCCGAAGTAGCGCGCGTGCTCAGCCGCTACGTCGACCTGATCGCGGTGCGCGCCTTCCCGAAATTCCAGGACTGGTCGGTGGACCGCGAGGACAAGGTCATCAAGGCGTTCGCGCAGTACGCCACGGTGCCGGTGATCAACATGGAGACGATCACCCACCCGTGCCAGGAGCTGGCCCATGCGCTGGCGATGAAGGAGCACTTGGGTGATCTGCAGAACAGGAAGTACGTGCTGACCTGGACCTACCACCCCAAGCCGCTCAACACCGCAGTGGCCAACTCGGCATTGCTGATCGCCACCAAGATGGGCATGGACGTGACCCTGCTGTGTCCCACGCCCGACTACGTGCTGGACGAGCGCTACATGCAGGCCGGCTACGAGAACGCCGCGGTCAACGGCGGCTCGCTGAAGGTCAGCCACGACATCGAGGAGGCCTACTCGGGGGCGCACGTGGTGTACGCCAAGAGCTGGGGCGCGCTGCCGTACTTCGGCCGGTGGGAGCAGGAGAAGCCGATCCGCGAAGCCAACAAGCACTTCATCGTCGACGAGGCAAAGATGGCGCTGACCGACCACGGCCTTTTCAGCCACTGCCTGCCGCTTCGCCGCAACATCAAGGCCACCGACGCGGTGATGGATTCGGCTGCCTGCATCGCCATCGACGAAGCCGAGAACCGCCTGCACGTGCAGAAGGCGGTGATGGCGTCGCTGATCGGCCAGGGTTGAGCCGCGCCGCCATGTATCAGCCCAGGCATTTCGTCGAGACGCGCGAGCAGGCCCTTTACGGGCTGATCGATGCGCATCCGTTCGCCACGCTGGTGGCGAACGCAGCCGCTGGCATGGCGGTGAACCACCTTCCGTTCCTGCGGCAGGGCGGTGTGCTGCGCGGTCACGTCGCCGGCGGCAACGAGCTGGCCGCGATGGATGGCGCCGCCGTGGTGGTGGTGTTCCACGGTCCGCAGGGCTACGTGAGCCCGAACTGGTACCCGAGCAAGCACGCCAACGGTGGCCGCGAGGTGCCGACCTGGAACTACGCCGTGGCGCACGTGCACGGCCACCTGC
The DNA here is from genome assembly GCF_035685805.1 of Dyella sp. Classification (GTDB taxonomy): domain Bacteria; phylum Pseudomonadota; class Gammaproteobacteria; order Xanthomonadales; family Rhodanobacteraceae; genus Dyella_A. Next base: position 34,287 of record NZ_DASSAB010000032.1, on the reverse strand, counting down.
GCGTGGTCCGCGATGCGGGCTGGCTGCGCTGCCTGCTCGATGCGCTCACCGATCGTTTCGAGGCGAGCGAGCCGGCGCCGTGGAAGGTGTCCGATGCGCCGGCCGATCACGTGGAAAAGTTGCTCGGCGCCATCGCCGGCATCGAGATCGCGATCGAGCGCATCGAGGGCAAATTCAAGCTCAGCCAGAATCATCCGGCCGCCAACCGCGCCGGCGTGGTTGGCGGCCTGACCCGCCGCGCGCAGGGAGACGACCTGGCACTGGCCGCACTGATGCAGGAACAAGAGGAAGGCCGCGCATGAACCGCCCCCATCGCTACCGCGTCGACGTGGTCTGGACCGGCAATCGCGGCACCGGCACCGACGGCTACCGCAGCTACAGCCGCAACCACGTGATTCGCGTGCCCGGCAAGCCAGAGCTGGCCGGATCGGCCGACCCCACCTTCCGCGGCGACGCCACGAAGTACAACCCCGAGGACATGCTGGTGGCCGCGCTGTCCACCTGCCACATGCTCTCGTACCTGCACATGGCGACCGTCGCCGGCGTGGTCGTCACCGACTACCGCGACGCGGCCGAAGGCACGATGGTCACCGAGGGCGACGGCGGCCGCTTCACCGAAGTGGTGCTGCGTCCCGTCGTCACCATCACCGCCGCCAGCGACCCGGCCAAGGCCGAGGCCGCGCACGAGGCGGCCCACCACGCCTGCTTCATCGCCAATTCCGTGAATTTCCCGGTGCGCTGCGAGCCGCGCATCGTCGTCGCTTCTTCTATCTGAACTTTTTTCTTTCCAGGATCTGCAAGCCATGAGCAAAGACATCGTCCTCGCCTTCTCCGGCGGCCTCGACACCAGCTTCTGCGTCCCGTACCTGAAAGAGCGCGGCTGGGCCGTGCACACCGTGTTCGCCGACACCGGCGGCGTCGATGCCGAGGAGCGCGCCTACATCGAGGCGCGGGCGAAAGAGCTCGGCGTCGCCAGCCACGTCACCGTGGACGGCGGCCCGGCGATCTGGAACGGCTTCGTCAAGCCCTTCGTGTGGGCCGGCGAGGGCTACCAGGGCCAGTACCCGCTGCTGGTGTCCGACCGCTACCTGATCGTCGATGCGGCGATCGCGCGCGCCAAGGAGCTGGGCACCAAGGCGATCGCCCACGGCTGCACCGGCATGGGCAACGACCAGGTGCGCTTCGACCTGGCGGTGAAGGCGCTGGGCGATTACCAGATCGTCGCGCCGATCCGTGAGATCCAGAAGGAGCACACCCAGACCCGCGCCTACGAGCAGGCCTACCTGGAAGAGCGCGGCTTCGAGGTGCGCGCCAAGCAGAAGAGCTACACCATCAACGAGAACCTGCTCGGCGTGACCCTGTCCGGCGGCGAGATCGACCACTGGAAGGCGCCGGGTGAGGGTGCTCGCGGCTGGTGCAAGCCGCGCGCCGAATGGCCGTCCGACAAGCTGACCGTCACGTTGGGCTTCGATAAGGGCGAGGCGGTGTCGCTCAATGGCGAGAAGCTGCCCGGTGCGCAGATCCTGGCCAAGCTCAATGCGCTGTTCGCGCCGTACGGCGTGGGCCGCGGCATGTATACCGGCGACACCACCATCGGCCTGAAGGGCCGCATCGTGTACGAAGCGCCGGGCCTGATCTCGCTGCTCGCCGCCCACCGCGCACTGGAGGAGGCGGTGCTGACCAAGCAGCAGAACCGCTTCAAGCCGGAGGTGGCGCGCAAGTGGGTCGAGGTGGTCTACGAGGGCTTCTTCCACGATCCGGTGAAGACCGACCTGGAAGCCTTCCTCGCCTCGAGCCAGTCGCAGGTCAACGGCGAGGTGGTGCTGGAGACCACTGGTGCCATGGTGACCGCGGTGGAGATCCGCTCGCCGCACATCCTCAACGCCAAGGGCGCCACCTACGCGCAGTCCGCCGACTGGGGCGTGGAAGAGGCCGAGGGCTTCATCAAGCTGTTCGGCATGAGCTCGACGTTGTGGGCCGAGATCAACCGCTGACGCATGGACGGCACGTTGCGCATCGACACGTCACGGGAGGCGCTGGATCGGGACATGATCCACGCCTTCCTCGCCGAGCAGGCCTACTGGAGCCGCGGCATCCCGCGCGAGACGGTGGAGCGCGCCATCGAGGGTTCGCTGTGCTTCGGCGGCTATCTGGATGGACGCCAGGTCGCCTTCGCGCGGGTGGTCACTGACGGCGCCACCTTCGGCTACCTGGCGGATGTGTTCGTGCTGCCGGCGTCTCGCGGGCAGGGGCACGCCAGAACACTGATGGCGGCCGTGATGGCGCATCCGCAATTGCAGGGTCTGCGCCGCTTCAGCCTGGCGACTCTCGATGCACACGCACTGTATGCCGGCTTCGGCTTCACCGCGCCGAGCCGGCCGCAGAACCTGATGGAAAAGCTCGACCCGGACATCTACACCCGACCGCCAGGCAGGCCATGACTCCTCTTCTGCAATCCACTCTGCAACACCTCGAGGCGCTGATCGGTTTCGACACGCGCAATCCGCCGCGCGCCATCGGCACCGGCGGTATCTTCGACTACATCCGCGCGCAGCTGCCGGGCTTCGACGTGACGGTCACCGATTACGGTGCCGGCGCGGTCACCCTGCATGCGGTGCGCGGTGCACCGAAGCGGCTGTTCAACGTGCACCTGGATACGGTGCCTGACTCGCCGCACTGGAGCGCCGACCCTCACGCGCTGCGCATCGAGGGCGACCGCGCGATCGGCCTGGGCGCTTGCGACATCAAGGGCGCCGCGGCGGCGCTGCTCGCGGTGGCGAACGTCACCGACGGCCCGATGGCGATGCTGTTCTCGACCGACGAGGAGGCCAACGACGCGCGCTGCATCGCCGGCTTCCTGAGTAAAAGGCACGATTACGACGCGATCATCGTGGCCGAGCCGACCAAGGGCGAGGCGGTGCTGGCGCACCGCGGCATCCATTCAGTGTTGATGCGCTTTGCCGGCCATGCCGGCCACGCCTCGGGCGAGCAGAAGCCCAGCGACAGCGCGCTGCACCAGGCGGTGCGCTGGGGCGATGCGGCGCTGGATTTCGCCGCGGCGCAGTCGCATGAACGCTTCGGCGGGCTGACCGGCCTGCGCTTCAACATCGGCCGCATCGACGGCGGCATCAAGGCCAACATGATCGCGCCGACCACCGAGGTGCGCTTCGGATTCCGGCCGCTGCCGACGATGGATCCGAAGCGCATGCTGGAGACCCTGCGCACCCTGGTCGAGCCTGCGCCCGCCGAGTTCACCGAGACCTTCCGCGGCGACTCGCTCCCGGCCGGCGACACCGCCACCGCCGAGGCGCGCCGGCTGGCCGCGCGCGACCTCGCCGACGAGCTCGAAATCCCGGTGGGCAACGCCGTGGACTTCTGGACCGAGGCGGCGCTGTTCTCCGCCGCGGGCTACACCGCGTTCGTCTACGGCCCCGGCGACATCGCCCAGGCGCACACCGCCGACGAGTGGGTGGCGCTCGACCAGCTGCACCATTACGCCGACACCATTCATCGCCTCGTCGCCCGCGGCGACGCGTGACGCGCGGCGATTTCCAGCTCTCCATCGACTGAAGACATGACCACCGGTTCCCACACCCGCAAGACCATCGTTCGCCTGCTCTCGGCCATGGGCAGTGCGAAGGAGATCCAGCAGTACCTCAAGCGTTTCTCCCAGCTCGACGCCAGCCGCTTCGCGGTGGTGAAGGTGGGCGGTGCGGTGCTGCGCGACGAGCTCAACGACCTCACCTCGTCGCTGACCTTCCTGCAGCAGGTCGGCCTCACGCCGATCGTGCTGCACGGCGCCGGCCCCCAGCTGGACGAGGAGCTGGCCGCCGCAGGCATCGAGAAGCAGACGGTGAACGGCCTGCGCGTCACCAGCCCCAAGGCGCTGGGCATCGTGCGCCGCGTGTTCCAGCAACAAAACCTCAAGCTGGTCGAGGCGCTGCAGTCGATGGACACGCGCGCCACCTCGGTGCCCTCGGGCGTGTTCATGGCCAGCTTCCTGGACCGCGACACCTACGGCATGGTCGGCAAGGTCGACAGCATCAACCTGGCGCCGATCGAGGCCAGCCTGCGTGCGGGCTCGATTCCGGTGATCGCCAGCCTGGGCGAGACCGACGAGGGCCAGTTCCTCAACATCAACGCGGACTTCGCCGCCAACGAACTGGTGCGGGTGCTGCAGCCGTACAAGATCGTGTTCCTCACCGGTACCGGCGGCCTGCTGGACGACCAGGGCAAGCTGATCGACTCGATCAACCTGTCCACCGAGTTCGACCACCTGATGGCGCAACCGTGGATCAACGGCGGCATGCGGGTGAAGATCGAGCAGATCGCCGACCTGCTCGACAAGCTGCCGCTGTCGTCCTCGGTGTCGATCACCCGGCCGTCGGAGCTGGCCAAGGAGCTGTTCACCCACAAGGGTTCGGGCACGCTGGTCCGGCGTGGCGAAAAGGTGCTGACCTTCGACAGCTGGGCGGGCGTAGACCAGATGCGGCTGCGCGAGCTGATCGAGTCCAGCTTCGGCCGCAAGGTGGTGCCGGACTATTTCGAGCGCACCACGCCGTACCGCGTCTACGTGAGCGAGAACTATCGCGCCGCGATGATCCTCACCATGGACGAAGGCTTGCCGTACCTGGACAAGTTCGCCGTGCTCGACGAGGCGCAGGGCGAAGGCCTCGGCCGCGCCGTATGGCAGGTGATGCGCGAGCAGCATCCGCAGTTGTTCTGGCGCTCGCGGCACGGCAATCCGGTCAACCCGTTCTACTACGCCGAGTCCGACGGTTGCTTCAAGCAGGCGCGCTGGAAGGTGTTCTGGTACGGGCTGGACGGCTTCGACACCATCGCGCGCTGCGTCGCCCATTGCGCCACCCGCCAGCCGACGCTGGTCGACTGATTCCACGAGCCACGATATGACTTCCTCACGCAAAACCCTCGGCATCGTTGGCGCCCGCGGCCATACCGGCGCGGAGTTGATCCGCCTGGTTGCCGGGCATCCGGCACTGGAGCTGTGCTTCGTCTCCTCGCGCGAACTGGACGGCCAGCGCGTAGCCGACCACGTGGAGGGCTACGTCGGCGAGCTGCGCTACGCCAGCCTCGATGCCGACGCCGTGGCCGCGCAGGGTGCGGACGTGGTGGTGCTGGCCCTGCCCAACGGCAAGGCGGCGCCCTATGTCGAGGCGATCGACAAGGCAAAGCCCGACACGTTGATCCTCGACCTGTCGGCCGACTACCGCTTCGACAGCACGTGGTACTACGGCCTGCCGGAGCTCACCCGCGAGAAATGGCGCGGCGAGAAGAAGATCAGCAACCCCGGCTGCTACGCCACCGCGATCCAGCTCTCGATCGCGCCGCTGAAGGACCTGCTGGCCGCGCCGCCGGTGTGCTTCGGCGTGTCCGGCTATTCCGGCGCCGGCACCACGCCCTCGGACAAGAACGATCCCGAGAAGCTGCGCGACAACCTGATGCCGTACTCGCTCACCGGCCACACCCACGAGAAGGAAGCCAGTCGCCACCTCGGCGTGCCGGTGGAGTTCATGCCGCACGTGGCGCCGCATTTCCGCGGCCTCACCGTCACCACCAACCTCTACCTCGCGCGCAAGATGACCCGCGAGGAAGTGATGCAGCGCTTCCACCACGCCTACGACGCCGAACCATTGGTGCACGTGGTGGACGAGGCGCCGTGGGTGAGCGCCATCGCCGACAAGCATCACGTCGACATCGGCGGCTTCACCCTCTCGGCCGACGGCAAGCGCGTGGTGGTGGTGGCCACGCTGGACAACCTGCTCAAGGGCGCGGCCACCCAGGCACTGCAGAACATCAACCGGGCGATCGGCGTCGACGAGCTCACCGCCATCCCCGCCACGCCATGACGACGCAGGAGCCCGCTCGCGGGTGATGCTTTTTCTTCTGATCCCCATCAAAGCCAAAAGCATCGCCCGCGAGCGGGCTCCTACCCACGATCCAGGACATCAGCGATGACCCAACCCCTCTGGCAGAAATCCGGCATCCAGATTGACCCGCGCATCATGCGGTTCCTGGCCGGTGACGACGTGATCCTCGATCGCGAGTTCTTCCTGTACGACATCACCGCCAGCAAGGCGCACGTCGAGGGGCTGCAGCACGTCGGCGTGGTCAGCACCGACGAGGCGGCGGCGCTCAAGCGCGAGCTCGACGTGCTGGCGGACGATTTCCGTGCCGGCACCTTCGTGCTGGACGATCGCTACGAGGACTGCCATTCCGCCATCGAGGCGCGGCTCACCGAGCGGCTGGGCGATGCCGGTCGCCGCGTGCACACCGGGCGCAGCCGCAACGACCAGATCCTGGTCGCCACGCGGCTGTGGCTGAAGGACCAGCTGGCCGAGCTGGAGGCACACTGCCGCGCCGTGGCCGAGGTCTGCCTGGAGCGCGCGGCGCAGCCGGCCCTGCCGATGCCGGGCTACACCCACCTGCAGCGTGCGGTGGTGTCGTCCACCGCAATGTGGTTCGCCGGTTTCGCCGAGGGCTTCATCGACAACGCGCTGCGCGCCCGGCAGACGCGCGATTGGATCGACGCCAACCCGCTCGGCACCGCTGCCGGCTACGGCGTCAACCTGCCGCTGGATCGCGCGCACACCACGCAGGCGCTGGGCTTCGCCCGCATGCAGGTCAGCCCGATCTACGCGCAGCTGTCGCGCGGCAAATACGAGATGGCGGTGCTGGAGGCGATCGGTGCGGCGATGCTGGACGTGCGCCGGCTGGCCTGGGACCTGTCGCTGTTCACCACGGCCGAATTCGGCTTCGTGCGGCTGCCGGCGCAGTACACCACCGGCAGCTCGATCATGCCGAACAAGCGCAACCCGGACGTGGTCGAGCTGCTGCGCGCCAGTTACGCCAGCGTGGCGGCGGCGCGCACCGAGATCGAACAGCTGCTGTCGTTGCCCTCGGGCTACCAGCGCGACCTGCAGTTCTCCAAGGGCTCGATCTTCCACGGCGTGCGCCATGGCCTGATGGCGCTGGAGCTGGTGCCGGGCCTGCTGGCGCAGATGCAGTGGAACGAGGCGACCATGCGCGCGGCGATCGAGCCGGCGATGTACGCCACCGACGTGGCGATCGAGCAGGCGGCCGCCGGCGTGCCGTTCCGCGACGCGTACCGTGCGGCCGCCGAGGCCGCCGCTTCGGCGGGCGAGGGGCGTACGCCCGAAGGCAGCCTGGCTGCCCGTACTTCACCCGGCGCCGGTGACCAGTTGAAGCTGGACGAGCTGCGCGCTCGGCTCGCCGCGCTCGGCCAATGAGGTAACGCATCCATGTCCGCCGTCAGCACCGCCAACGCAGCACATTACGTCTGGGGCCAGCAGTGCGACGGCTGGCATCTGCTGGCCGGCGACGACCTCAGCGTGATCGAGGAACGCATGCCGCCCGGCACGACCGAGGTGCGCCACCGGCACGTGCGCTCGCGGCAGTTCTTCTACGTGCTGAGCGGCACCGCCACGCTGGAGCTGGAGGGCGTGGCGCATCGTCTCGGGGCGGGGCAGGGCCTGCACGTGCCGCCCGGCGCGGCGCACCAGATGCGCAACGATTCCGGCGAGGAGCTGCGCTTCCTCGTGGTGTCCTCGCCGCGCAGCCACGGCGACCGCGAGGTGGTCGATGGCTGAGCTCGCGTTCCAGCCGCTGCCCGCGTGGCGGCGTGCGGTGCTCAAGGTCGGCAGCAACCTGCTGGCAGCCGATGGCGGCGGGCTCACGCCGGTTTATGCGCAGGCGCTGGCCGCCTTCATCGCGGCCAGTTGCGCGCAAGGCAGGGAAGTGGTGCTGGTGTCCTCCGGCGCGGTCGCCGCCGGCCGCGCGCTGCAACGTGCGCGGGCGGTCGCCATGGGCGATCTCGCCGAACGCCAGGCGCTGGCCGCGCTGGGGCAGGCGCCGATGATCGCGCTGTGGCAATCGCTGTCGCCGCGGCCGGTGGCGCAGGTGCTGCTGACCCACGACGACCTGCGCAACCGCCGTCGCTACCTCAACGCGCGCGACACGCTGCGCCAGCTGCTGGCGATCGACGTGCTGCCGGTGATCAACGAGAACGACACCGTCGCGGTGGACGAGCTCAAGCTCGGCGACAACGACAACCTTGCCGCCATCGTCGCCGCGCTGGTCGATGCGGACCTGCTGCTGATCGCGTCCGACGTCGCCGCGCTGCACGATGCTGACCCGCGCACGCATCCTGCGGCGCGTCCGCTCGCCCGTATCGATGCGATCTCGCCGCAGATCCTGGCCATGGCCGGTGGCAGCGGCAGCGCGGTGGGCACCGGTGGCATGCGCACCAAGCTGCAGGCTGCCGGCAAGGCCGCCGCGGCGGGCATTCCCACCGTGTTGTTCGACGGCCGCAATGCGCAAACGGTGGCGGCCCTCGCCGAGGGCGAACTTCGTGGCTCGTATTTCAGCGCCGCGCAGAGCCGCGTACAGGCGCGCAAGGCCTGGCTGCTGCATGCGCCTTGCGGCGGCGCGCGCATCAGCGTGGACAGTGGCGCCGCGCTGGCGCTGGCGGAGGGGCGCGCGTCGCTGCTCCCCGGCGGTGTACGGAACGCCGAGGGCGACTTCCGGCGCGGCGATCCGGTCGAGATTGCCGATCCCGCCGGACGCGTGCTGGCGCGCGGCCTGTCCCAGTACAGCGCCGCGGACGTGATCCGGCTTGCCGGTTGCCACAGTCGCGACATCGCGTCGCTGATCGGCTACAGCCACGGGCCGGTGGTGGTGCATCGCGATGATCTGGCGCTCGTCTAGGTCGTTTATGCATGGACGTCCAGACGTCCAATCAAGACGCGCTTGCATCAACCGCTTCGAGCGGATTTCCCGCGGAAAGGTTGAAATGCGCAGCCGCTGCCCCGACCCTCTGTAAGTTGTTCACGCTGGGATGTTTGGGGAAATGACGCAACTGAGGAAGTTCCGACAGCAGTCCGTGCCGCCGTGGAAGCGCGCCGTACTCAAGGTGGGAAGCAGCCTGATCGCTGCCGACCAGGGCGGCCTGAGCACGCGCTACGCGCTTGGCCTGGCGCAGTTCATCGCCGCCTGCCACGCCTCCGGTCGCGAGATCGTGCTGGTGTCCTCCGGAGCGGTAGCCGCGGGAAGGCTGTTGCTGAAGGATCACTCCGGCGAGGACGCCAGCAGCGCCGCGCGCCAGGCGATGGCCGCGCTGGGCCAGACGCAGACGGTGGCGCTGTGGCAGCGCCTGCTAGACATTCCGCTGGCGCAGGTGCTGCTCACGCATGACGACCTGCGCAATCGCCGGCGCTATCTCAATGCCCGCGCCACGCTGACCGAGCTGCTCAGCCACCGCGTGATGCCGGTGGTGAACGAGAACGACACGGTCGCCATCGACGAGCTCACCCTGGGCGACAACGACAATCTCGCCGCGATCATCGCCGCGCTGGTCGATGCCGACATGCTGCTCATCGCCACCGACATCGACGGGCTGTATACCGCCGACCCCCGCAGCAACCCGGCCGCGGAGCCAGTCAACGAGGTGCACGAGCTCACGCCGGAGATCATGGAGATGGCGCGCGGCGCCGGCTCCTCGGTGGGGACCGGCGGCATGCGCACCAAGCTGGAGGCGGCCGAGAAGGCGTCGGCGGCGGGTATCGAGACCATCCTCTTCAACGGACGCGACAGCGAGGTGGTGAACCTGCTCTCGCGCGACCTGCTGCACGGCACCTTGCTGCGCACCAAGGCCACCCGCCTGCAGGCACGCAAGTACTGGCTGCGCCACGTGCCGGCGGTACCGGGACATATCGAGGTGGACCCCGGTGCCATGCGCGCCTTGTGCGAGGAGGGTGCCTCGCTGCTGCCCAAGGGCGTTACCCACGCGGCGGGGGAATTCCAGCGCGGCGACATGGTGGAGATCGTCTGCAGTATCGACGGCGGCGCCCGGCAGTCGTTTGCCCGTGGCATCAGCCAGTACAGCGCCGCTGAAATCAACCGCATCGCGCGTTCGCACACGCGCGAGATCAAGAGCCGGCTCGGCTACAGCTTTGGCGAGAACGTCGTGCATCGCGACGACCTGGCCATGGTGCGCGAGCCGGACCTGACCACAGGAGACCTTTGAGCATGAGCGATATCCGAACCCGCGCACTGGCTTGCCGCGACGCCGCCCCCGCCATCGCCGGCCTCGACGACGCTGCGCGGCGCGCGCTGCTACTGGACATGGCCGCCGCGGTGGACGCGCACGCGCAGGACATTCTTGATGCCAACGCGAAGGACATGGCCGGTGCCGCCGACAAGGGCGTGCAGGGCGCCATGCTCGATCGACTGAAGCTGGACGCTTCGCGGGTGGCGGCGATCGCGGACGCGGTGCGCGAAGTCGCCGGGCTGCCAGACGTGGTGGGGCAGGTGACGCGCCGCGAAGAGCGCCCCAACGGGCTGGCGATCGAGCGCGTGCGGATTCCGCTGGGCGTGGTGGCGATGATCTACGAGGCCCGGCCGAATGTGACCGCCGATGCCGCGGCGCTGTGCATGAAGGCCGGCAACGCCGTCATCCTGCGCGGCGGCAAGGAGGCGATCCACTCCAACCTGGCGATCGCCGCGGCGCTGCACGAGGCGCTGGACAAGCACGGCGTGCCGAAGGAAACGCTGACCATCATGGACGACCTGCGTCGCGAAGCGATGGTCGAGCTGCTGCAGCTGAGCGAGATCGTCGACCTGGCGATTCCTCGCGGCGGCGAGGGTCTGATCCGCTTCGTCACCGAGCATGCGCGCGTGCCGGTGATCAAGCATTACAAGGGCGTGTGCCACCTGTACGTGGATCGCGAGGCCGATCCGGACCTCGCGCTTGCGCTGCTGCTCGATGGCAAGACCACCCGCACCGGCGTGTGCAATGCGCTGGAGACGCTGCTGGTGCACAAGGACATCGCGCCGAGCTTCCTGCCGCGGGCCGCCGAAGCGCTGCGTGCGAAGGGCGTGGAGTTGCGCGGCGACGAGGCCAGTCGCTCGCTGGCGGGAGAGATGACCGCCGCGACCGAGGACGACTATGACGCGGAGTTCCTCGACCTGATCCTGGCAGTGCGCGTCGTCGACGATCTCGACGCGGCGATCGCCCACATCCGCCGCTACGGCTCCGACCACACCGAGGTGATCGCCACGCGCAACCAGGCGACGGCCGCGCGCTTCGTCCACGCACTGCGCTCGGCGGTGATCATGGTCAATGCCTCCTCGCGCTTTTCCGACGGCGGGCAACTCGGGCTCGGCGCGGAGATCGGCATCTCCACCACCCGCCTGCACGCCTACGGCCCGATGGGTGCGGAGTCGCTCACCATCGAGCGCTTCGTGGTGCGCGGAGAAGGGCAAGTGCGGCATCCGGAGAGCCGTAGTCGCTGAGGCCCTGCAGGAGCGCACCCTGTGCGCGATCAAACGAAGCGGCCAGCCCGATCGCGCACAGGGGCCGAGTGCGCACGCGGCCATTACGGCGCCACGGCACTCGGCATAGCCGTCCGCCCCCTCGCCTCGACGTCATATCCGCGAAATCTGGAGTCAGCGGGTCTGCTCGAGGCCCTCATTACCGCGAAAGCGGGAGTCCTCGAGTCTCCTCACGGCCGTCATTCCCGCGAAAGCAGGAGTCCTCGAGTCTCCCTCACGGCCGTCATTCCCGCGAAAGCGGGAGTCCTCGAGTTTCCTCACGGCCGTCATTCCCGCGAAAGCAGGAGTCCTCGAGTCTCCTCACTGCCGTCATTCCCGCGGAAGCAGAAGTCCTCGAGTCTCCTCACTGCCGTCATTCCCGCGAAAGCGGGAATCCATCTCGCTTCTCCCTCGGGATCAAAATGGATTCCCGCTTTCGCGGGAATGACGGCAGTGAAACTGGACGTTGACGTGGTGATGGGCGGAACTAGCCCCGCGATCTGAAGACAGCCCGCTCTAGACGCTTCGACCAAAAAAGAAGGGCGCCCGTGGGGCGCCCTTCGCGTTTCCGCCGATCGGCGAGATCAGTACCCCGCGGCCAGCCCCGCCGGCCGTCGCCGGTCGTTGGCGCCCTCGAGCAGACCGGTTTTCGGATTGCGCAGGATCGCCTCGTCCGCGCCCCAGGACTGCACTTCCTTGAAGGTGTAGCCCATGTCTTCGAGCTCCTTCTTCACCGTGGCGGTGAGCAGGCCCGGCTCCACGATCACGCTGTCCGGATACCACTGGTGGTGCATGCGCGGGGCGTTTACCGCCTGCTGCATGTTCATGCCGAAGTCGATCACGTTGGTGATGCTCTGCATGACGGTGGTGATGATGGTGGAGCCGCCGGGGCTGCCCGTCACCATGAACAGCTTGCCGTCCTTGAGCACGATGGTCGGTGCCATGGAGCTGAGCGGCCGCTTGCCGCCCTCGACCTGGTTGGCCTTGCCCTGCACCAGCCCGAACGTGTTGGGCACGCCGGGCTTGGAGGTGAAGTCGTCCATCTCGTTGTTGAGGAAGAAGCCGGTGTCGCCGGCGATCTGCCCCACGCCGAACAGGTAGTTGATGGTGTAGGTGACCGCCACCGCATTGCCGTCCTTGTCCACCACCGCATAGCTGGTGGTGTTGGTGCCTTCGGTGGCCCCGAGACTCCCGGTGATCTGGGTCGACGGCGTGGCCTTGTTCGGATCGATCGTCGCGCGCAGCTTGTCGGTGTGTTCGCGTGAAAGCAGCTTCTTCGCGGGGTTCTTCACGAACTCCGGATCACCCAGGTAGTTGTTGCGATCGGCAAAGGCGCGGCGCTCCGCCTCGATGATGAAATGCAGGCTGCGCGTGGCACCGTAGCCCCAGTTCTTCAGCGGATACGGTTCCAGCAGCTGCAGGATCTGGCACACGGTGACGCCGCCGGAGCTGGGCGGCGGATCGGACACCACCGTATAGCCGCGGTAGTCGCAGCGGATCGGCGTGTCCCACTCGGCGGTGTAGTCGGCGAAGTCCTTCATCGACAGCAGGCCGCCATTGGCCTCGCTGGCGTCCACCACCTTGCGCGCGATGTCGCCGCGGTAGAACGCATCCGCGCCGCCCTTGCGGATGGTCTCCAGGGTCTTTGCCAGCTGCGGTTGCACCAGCCGGTCACCGACCTGCAGCGGCTTGCCGTCTTTCAGGAAAGTGGCCGCCACGTTGGGGTACTTGGCGAAATCCTTGGTGCGCTGGTCAAGAATGTTCACGTCGCCCTTCTGCAGCACGTAGCCGTCCCGGGCCAGCTTGATCGCCGGCGCCATGACCTGATCGCGCGACAGGCGGCCGTACTTCTTCAGCGCCTCCTCCATGCCCATCACCGTGCCCGGCACGCCCACGCCCAGGTAGGTGCCGGTGCTCTTGCCCGGCACGACGTTGCCCTGCTCATCCTGGAAAATGGTGGGGCTGGCCTTGAGCGGTGCCTTCTCGCGGAAATCGAGGAACACGTCCTTGCCGTTGGCAAGGTGCACCAGCATGAAGCCGCCGCCGCCGATGTTGCCGCAGCACGGGTGCACCACCGCCAGCGCGTAGCCCACCGCCACGGCGGCATCCACGGCGTTGCCGCCGCGCTTGAGGATGTCCACGCCCACCTGGGTCGCCAGGTGCTGGGCCGAGACCACCATTGCATGACGGGCGATGACCGGCTGGTCGTTCGAGAGGTCCGCCAGCGTGGTCGGCGCGGCGGTGGCATCCAGCGCCTGCTTGGGGATGCTGTCCTGCACGGTGGCGGACTGCGCTGGCGCCGCCAGCGGTACGCTGAACAGGAGGGCCGCGGCCAGGGGGAGGAGGGTATGTCGCATCGTTGGCTCCGGTGGAAATCAGGACGGGCGTGCCGGCGGTGATGGTAACCGGCGCGTCCACGGCATGCCTCCGTGCATGTTCTTGCGTTGCTGCGGGGCGGGCGCGTACGGACGGCTAAGCCGCCAGACGTCCGTCCGCGTCCGGGTCAGCGGCCGTCGTTCCAGGCGCGCACCGCATCGGCGAACGCGAGGCAGTCGGCGAAGCGGTTGTACAGCGGGGCGGGCGAAATGCGGATCACGTCCGGCTCGCGCCAGTCGCCGATGATGCCGCGATCGACCAGGTAATCGAACAGCGCCCGGCCGCGCTCGCGCCCGCCCAGCACGCGGATCGACAGCTGCGCGCCTCGCTGCGCCGGGTCGGCCGGCGTGATGATCTGCAGCAGGTCGGACAGCTGCGTGTTCACCAGCCACTCCAGATAGCCGGTGAGCTCCAGCGACTTGGCGCGCAGGCGGTCGATGCCGGCGCGGCGGAACATCTCCAGCGAAATGCGCAGCGGCACCATCGCCAGGATCGGCGGGTTGGACAGCTGCCAGCCCTCTGCACCCGGCGTGGGGTCGAACTCCGGGGCCATCTGGAAGCGGTTGTCGCGACGGTTGCCCCACCAGCCGTGGAATCGCGGCAGTGCGGTGGTGGCATGGCGCTCGTGCACGAACACGCCGCCCACCGCGCCGGGGCCGGAGTTGACGTACTTGTAGTGGCACCACACCGCAAAGTCCGCGCCGCTGTCATGCAGCGCCATCGGCAGGTTGCCGACCGCGTGGGCCAGATCGAAGCCCACCGTGCAACCTCGGGCATGCGCCAGCGCGGTGATCGCCGGCAGGTCGAACGCCTGGCCGGTGCGGTACTGCACGCCGGGCAGCAGCACCAGCGCCACCCGGGGGCCGTGCTCGGCCAGCGCGCGCTCGATCGCGGCGGTGCTGAGGGTGCCGTTGGGGCCGTCCGGCTCCAGCTCGATCAGTGCCGTGGCCGGGTCGAATCCGTGGAACCGCACCTGCGACTCCACCGCGTAGCGGTCGGTGGGAAATGCCCCGGCTTCGATCAGGATCGCCGGACGTTCGGCGGTGGGGCGATAGAAGCTCACCATCAACAGGTGCAGATTCACCCCGAGGGTGTTCATTGCCACCACTTCGACGGGCTTGGCGCCGACCAGCGCGGCCAGGTTGTCGCGCAGGTAGTCCTCGTAGTTGAGCCACGGTGCGCGGCCCTTGAAGTGCCCCTCCACCGCCAGCTCGCCCCAGTAGTCGAGCTCTTCGCTCAGCGCGGGGCGCACCGCGCGCGGCTGCAGCCCGAGCGAGTTGCCGCAGAAGTAGTGGCCGTCGCGGCCCTGGTGGGGCGGGATCAGGAACTCGTCGCGGAAACCGCGCAGCGGATCGGCCTCGTCGCGCGCCTGAGCCCAGGCGTGGGTGGCTTGGTACGTATCGGACATGGAGCGTTTCCGGCAGGAGCGATCTCCAAGGGTACAAGCTCGCACCGGCCGGGTCAGGCCGAGGGGACGCCCTGCCGCACCCCCTATGCCGCACCTCCGATGCGGCACGCCGGCCTGTTGCGGCGACAGCGACCGGCCAGGCGCGCAAGCCCGCGGCGCGTCCGGGCCACGGTCGCTGCCTTCAGCCGGTCGTCAGAGCCGGCCCAGACGGGCGGCGACGTCGTTGCAGCCCTGGTCGAAAGCCGCCTGCCACTGGGCGCCCGCCTGGCTGGAGGCCGGTCGCAGGCAACGCAGCTGGATGGCGTGCCCGTCGCGGTACCAGTAGTGCTCTACGTAGGCGATCGACTCGCCGCTCTCCTGCGCGGTGTAGACGTAGTCGTTGGGCCCGCGCGAATCGCTCACCCCGCGGATCGACTGGTAGCCCGGCAGCTCGCGCGCCTTGGCCGCTGCGGCATCCACATAGCGCTGGTAGCCGCCGATGTCGCCCACCTGCTTCACCGTCACGGTGACCCGCGCCAGCGTGTTGCTGGCGGTGGGCGAGGGGTCCGGAACCTGGAACACGCGCACCTCCGGGTCGCCGTCGGTCTGCATGATGCCCAGCCAATTCGACGGGGTGGAGAAGTTGACGCTGCCGTTGGCCATGCTCACGTCGGTGGCGAAGGCCGGGACGGCCACCAGCAGGGCGGCGGCAAGGACGACGTGGCGCAGCAGGTTCATGCGGACTCCGGAATACAGCAGGTGGCGAAGCGGGCGCGGCGGGGCGCGGTATCGGCGAAGAATAATCCTTTGCGGCAGCGGCGGGATCGACGCCGGTCACAGCGGCGCGCGCGTGCGGCCGGGCGGCAACGGCCGATGCACAGCCTGCGCCGGCACGCCTATACTCGCGCGCTGACGCCGGTCCGGGCGTCACTGCAGGGGGAACTGCATGAACGAGGCACGCCGGCAGCGCTATGCGCTGGCCAAGCCGATCGCGTTTGCCGCAATGGAGCTGGGCGACGCGGCGCAGCGCGAGCGTTACGTGGAGGCCGCCTGCCAGGGCGATGAAGCGCTGCGCGACGAAGTGCTGTGGATGCTCGAGGCGGCCGACGACACCAGCGAGGCGCCGCTGCTGCTGCCGCTGATGGGCGATCTGCACGACGCCAGCGGATCCAGTGTCGACGGGGCCGAGGCCTGCCGTTACCGGCTGGTCAGGCAGCTCGGCGAGGGAGGCATGGGCGTGGTCTACCTGGCCGAGCGGATCATCGACGAGGGCTCACCGGAAGAAATCCGCCAGCGCGTCGCCCTGAAGTTCATCAACACCGGCAGCCTGCTCGCGCCCGGCGTGCGTCGGCGCTTCGCCGAAGAACGGCGCATCCTGGGCTCGCTCAGCCATCCCGGCATTGCCCACCTGATCGACGGCGGCAGTACGCGCGACGGGCGGCCATTCCTGGCGCTGGAGTTCGTCGAGGGTGAGCGCATCGACGCGTGGTGCGAGCGGCACCAGCTGTCGCTGCGCCGGCGGGTGGTGCTGTTCCTGAAGGTCTGCGCGGCGGTGCGTCATGCACACGAGCGGCTGGTGATCCACCGCGACATCAAGCCGGCGAACATCCTGGTCACCGCCGACGGCGAGCCCAAGCTGCTGGATTTCGGCATTGCCCGGCTGCTCGACCACGTCGGCGGCGTCGCCGCGGCGCAGACCATGACCATGCAGCGTGCGCTGACGCTGGCCTACGCCAGCCCGGAACAGGTGCGTGGCGAGCCGCTGGGCACGCGCGCGGACGTGTGGTCGCTGGGGGTAGTGCTGTACCAGCTGGTGTGCGGGCAGCGGCCGTTCGGCAGCGCCCACGGCGACAGTCCGCTGGACATCTCCAACGCGATCGTCACCGGGCGGATGTTGCCACCAAGCCGTCGGGTGCGCCGCGAGACCGTCGGCAAGGTGATGGCGACGCGCGAAGTGCCGCCGGACGTCGACGCGATCGTGATGAAGGCGCTGCGGCGCAACCCGTCCGAGCGCTACGCCACGGTGGGCGAGATGGCGACGGACCTGGAGAATTTCCTTGACCTGCG
Source organism: Dyella sp. (assembly GCF_035685805.1). Classification (GTDB taxonomy): domain Bacteria; phylum Pseudomonadota; class Gammaproteobacteria; order Xanthomonadales; family Rhodanobacteraceae; genus Dyella_A. The sequence continues at coordinate 17,108 of NZ_DASSAB010000032.1, read as the reverse complement.
CCCGGTGCGGGCGCGGCGCGGTCACCGCTGGTACCGGCTGGGGCTGTACCTGCGTCGCCATCGCGTCGGCCTCGGCGTTGCCGGCGTGATGCTGGCGATGTTGCTGGGGTTCGGCGTGGAGCGCGAGGCGCAACTGCGGCGGGTCGAGCTCGAACGCGACAAGACCCAGGCGATCGCCGGCTTCATGCAGGAGCTGTTCGAGAACGCCGACCCGACCCATGCCGGCGGCAGCCACGTCACCGTGCGCCAGGTGCTGGACCGCGGCGCCGTCAGCCTGGCGCGGCGCACCGACATTGCGCCACAGGTGCGGGTCAGCCTGATGGTTTCGATGGCCCGCTCCTACAACCAGCTCAGCCTCGGCGGCCCGGCGGTGGCGCTGATGAAACAGGCGCTCGAACTGCAGCAGGCCTATCAGCCCGCGACGCTCGAGCGCGGCGAGGTGTACGCCGCGCTGGGGCGCGGCTATTCCACCATGCTCGACGAATCGTCGGCCATCGTGGCCAACGAGCGCGCCATCGCGCTCCTGTCCGAGGCGCCCGGCGACCACGCCGACGCGGTCCTGCGCGTGCGGATCAACCAGCTCTACAACCATCTGGGGGTGCAGGATCTTCCGCTGGCCGAGGTGCGCTCGCAGATCGATGCGATCGTGGCCGCGCTGGAGCAGCGCCCCGACCGGCACGAGCCCGAGCTGCACATCCAGGCGCTGGCGGTGCTGGCGCTGACCCAGGCAGCGCAGGGGGAGGATGGGGCGGCCATTGCCGTGGCGCAGCGGGCGGTGCGCGAGGCGGATCGGTTGTTCGTCGCCGACGACACCAACCATGTCTACTACCGCTTCGTCGAGGCGCTGGTGTCGCTGCGCACGCGCCCGGAGCAGGCGCTGGACGGCTTCCGCCGCGCGCTGGCCGACTACGACACGCTGATCGGCACCTCCAGCCCGTCGCTGGCGGCGCTGCTGGGCTACTTCGGCGGGGCACTGGCGCAGACCGGGCGTACCGGCGACGCGGTACGCGCGCTGGAGCGCGCCAGCCAGATTGCCGGCAACTACGCTGCCGACTCGCCCGACTTCTACTTCAGCACGCTCGACGCACTCGCTGCCCAGTACCTCGAACTGCAGCGCCACGCCGACGCCGAGTCACTGCTGCTGCCGCATCTGGACGGCATGCGCCGGCGCGTGGCCGCCGGCTCGGCGTGGGCCCGCACGAACCTCGCCGATGCGTTCAACGTGACTGCGGCGGTGGCGCTGCGGCGGCGCCAGGGCGCCCGGGCGCTCGAGCAGTTCCGTCGGGCGCGCGACCTGCTCGGCGAACGCGAGCAGAAAACCGCCCCGGAAACCTACGCCACCGCGCTGGCTGGCATGGGCAGCGCCGCGCTCGCGGTCGGTGATCCGCGCCAGGCGGCGAGCTGGCTGGACGCGCTGCGCGGGTTCAACGACCGCGCGGGGCTGGCGCTGCCCCAGCCGGCGGCGCTAGATGCGCAGCTGCTGGCGGTGAGCCTGAACCTGGCGCGGGGCGAATTTCAGCAAGCCGCTTCATTGGCGGCCACGGCCGCGGCACAATCGGATACGCGATGGGGCGCCTGCAGTCGGCGCTCACAGGCATTGCGGCAACTGCAGGCAGAGGCGCGCCACGGCATGGGCGCGGCGCCGGCGGGGGTATTCTGTGCCGTGGATCGTCGTGTAGCTGCGCCATGACCGGGATCGATGCATGTATGAACGTGATGGATAACCAATCGGAAGTCACCCGCCTGCTGCATTCGGCCCAGGCGGGCGACCCGGACGCCATGGACGAGGCGCTTCGACAGATGTACGCAGCCCTGCATCGGCTCGCCGGCGCGCAGTTGCGGCAGAACTCCAGCGAGCGAACGCTGAGCGCCACTGCGCTGGTCAACGAGGCGTATCTGAAAGTGTTCGGCGGCAGTGGCTCGCCCGCGTGGGAAAACCGCGGGCACCTGCTCGGCGTGGCCGCCCGGGCCATGCGCGAGGTGCTGATCGACGCCGCCCGCCGCCGCCAGGCCGCCAAGCGGCCGCAGCACGCCGACCGCATCGAGCTGTCGGAAATCTCCGGCGCGCTGACCCACGATGTCGACTACGCGGCGCTGGCCGAGTGCCTCGAGGCGCTGGAACAGATCGACCCGCGCCAGGCCAATATCGTGTCGATGCGCTTCTTCGTCGGCCTAACCGCCGAGCAGATTGCCTCGGCCATGGGCATCTCGCCGGCCACCGTGCAACGCGAGTGGCGCCTGGCGCGCGCGTGGCTGCAGCGCGAGCTGCAGGGCTGATAGCGCCCGCTGGCCGCTGGTGGCCAGCGTTTCACGCCCGCGCGATACCGGCCTCCGCGCCGTTCCGTTTGCGCCTTTCCCTCCTCGCCACGGTCGCCATGGGTCGCCGTGATGGCGACGCGTGCGTGCTATTTCCGTCCATTCCTGAATTCGTGCTGAATGCGCTGAATTGCGGCTGACCAGATCGCCCGCACCGGCGCGCACTAACCCTGTGGAAGGGCTTGCAACCGCCCGGCGGACAGCTTGGCCGAAGGCGGTGCCGCGCTTGTCGCGGTCGCCGGTGGCGGCCGGGTTCCGCATCAGCAGCAGGGGGACACGAATGACGTCATCAAGCGCGTTTGCCGCGGTTCGTCGCGGCGGGCTCGGCACGTCGTCGGCCGTGGCTCCGATCCGCCCTCATCACCGGTAAATCCTGTTTGAAGGAGACACGAGCATGGCCAAGCAAAGCAGTCAGAAGTTCATTGCCAGGAACCGCGCGCCGCGCGTGCAGATCGAGTACGACGTAGAGGTCTATGGCGCCCAGAAAAAGGTGCAGGTGCCGTTCGTGATGGGCGTGATGTCGGACCTGTCCGGCGCCAACAACGCCGAACTGCCGGGGATCGAGGAGCGCAAGGCGCTCGAGATCGACGTCGACAATTTCGACCAGCGCCTGCAGTCGATGAAGCCGCGCGTGTCCTTCGCCGTGCCCAACACGCTGACCGGCGAGGGCAACCTCAACGTCGACATCACCTTCGAAAGCATGGACGACTTCTCGCCCGCCGCCGTGGCGCGCAAGGTGAGCTCGGTCGCCAAGCTGCTGGAGGCACGCACCCAGCTGGCCAACCTGGGCACCTACATGGACGGCAAGGCTGGTGCCGAAAAGCTCATCGCGCAGGCGATCAACGATCCGGCGCTGCTGCAATCACTGGTGTCGGCGCCCAAGCCCGGCGACGACAAGGACGGGGAGTAAGCACACATGGCAACCGAGAAACTGGCCGAAACCGGCGGCGCCACCGCGACCGTCGAAGCGGGTGACTTCGCCGCGCTGCTGAGCAAGGAGTTCAAGCCCAAGAGCGAGCGCGCGAAGGAAGAGGTCGAGTCGGCCGTCCGCACCCTCGCCGAGCAGGTGCTGAACAAGTCCGACATCGTCTCCGAGGACGTCACGCAGACGATCAACGCCTACGTCGCCGAGCTCGACCGCAAGATCAGCGAGCAGCTGAACCTGGTCATGCACCACGAGGATTTCCAGAAACTCGAGAGCGCCTGGCGCGGCCTGCATCATCTGGTGAACAACACCGAGACGGATCAGCAGCTGAAGATCCGCGTGATGAACATCTCCAAAAAGGAGCTGGGCAAGACCCTCAAGCGCTACAAGGGCACCGCCTGGGACCAGAGCCCGATCTTCAAGAAGATGTACGAGGAAGAATACGGCCAGCTCGGTGGCGAGCCTTACGGCTGCCTGGTCGGCGACTACTACTTCGACCACAGCCCGCCCGACGTGGAAATGCTCGCGGGCATCGCGCAGGTAGCTTCGGCCGCGCACGCGCCGTTCATCGCCGCGGCCAACTCCACCCTGATGGGCATGGACAACTGGAACGAGCTGGCCAACCCGCGCGACCTGGCCAAGATCTTCTCCACGCCGGACTACGCCGCCTGGCGTTCGCTGCGCGAGTCCGAAGACGCCAAGTACCTCGCGCTGGCGATGCCGCGCACGCTGGCGCGCCTGCCGTACGGCGCCGCGACCAGCCCGGTGGAGGAGTTCGACTTCGAGGAAGACACCTCCGGTGCCGACTCGTCCAAGTACACCTGGCAGAACGCGGCCTACGCGATGGCAGTGAACATCAACCGCTCGTTCAAGGAGTACGGCTGGTGCTCGCGCATTCGTGGCATCGAGTCCGGCGGTGCGGTGGAAGGCCTGCCCGTGCACACCTTCCCCAGCGACGACGGCGGCGTGGACATGAAGTGCCCGACCGAGATTGCCATCACCGACCGCCGCTCGGCGGAGCTGGACAAGATGGGCCTGATGCCGCTGGTGCATCGCAAGAACTCGGACATGGCCGCCTTCATCAGCGCGCAGTCGCTGGCCAAGCCGGAGGAGTACGACAACCCGGACGCCACCGCCAACGCCGCACTGAGCTGCCGCCTGCCGTACCTGTTCGCCGCCAGCCGCTTCGCGCATTACCTGAAGTGCATCGTGCGCGACAAGATTGGCTCGTTCTCCAGCCGGGAGCAGGTCGAGAGCTGGCTCACCAACTGGGTGATGAACTACGTCGACGGCGACCCGACCAACTCCAGCGAGGAGACCAAGGCGCGCAAGCCGCTGTCGGCCGCCGAGGTGGTGGTGGAAGAAGTCGAGGGCGCGCCGGGGTACTACACCTCCAAGTTCTTCCTCAAGCCGCACTACCAGCTCGAGGGGCTCACCGTGTCGCTGCGGCTGGTCTCGCGCCTGCCGTCGGCGGCCAAGGGCTGATCCAGCCACGGGCGGTCCCGGCAGCGCCGGGATCGCCCATGGGTGTCAACACAAGGATGCGGCAGGGGGACGGTCGCTTCCCGGACGGTGTTCAACGACGGTCCCAGGCCGGCTGTCGTCCCCATGCAACACATGCGTCAACCACGGATCGACCGGTGCGGGGACGTTCCCGAACGGCGTCATCCATTCATCACAGGTGATCGAGGAGAGGTTTCATGGCATTCGACATGCACATCAAGTTCGGCTCGGGCAAGGTCAAGATCGAGGGCTCGTCCAAGCACGCCAAGCACACCGGCGAGGTTCCGATCCTTGCCTGGTCGTGGGGCGCCAGCAACACCGGTGACCTGCACGGCGGCGCGGGCGCCAGCGGCGGCAAGGCCAACGTGCAGGATATTTCCATCACCAAGTACGTCGACAGCTGCTCCAACGCACTGTTGAACGCGGTGTGCACCGGCGGTCGCATCGACACGGCCTGGCTGTATGTCACCAACGCCACCGGCGAGCAGACCGATTTCCTCACGCTGGAGCTCAGCGAAGGCATCCTGGTCACCTCGTATTCCACCGGCGGCTCGGGTGGCGAAGATCGCCTGACCGAGAACATCACCCTGCACTTCGGCAAGTTCAAGTACTCGTTCCAGCCGCAGGATGACAAGGGCGCCAAGCTCGGCGGCGCGAAGGACTTCACCTACGACATGCAGAAGGTCGCGGCGGCCTGATCGCCCCGCTACCTGCCGGGTGCGCCGTCACGGCGCACCCGCGTGGTGTGCAAATGCCTGCCGGCCCCGTGGCGTGTCCATCGGTCGGCCAGGCGCGGCGCGACCGCCGCCCGCCGGCGGTCGTTCCGTACTACCCCCATTTCGCGATCGGCCCGGCCGGTCGCTGCATTTTCCTGCGTCCTTCTCGTCAACCAAGGCATGCGCGTGGATAACAGTCCCGAAAATCTGCTCAAGGAAGGCCGGCTCGACGAGGCGCTGCAGTCGCTCACCGCGCAGGTGCGTGCGCATCCAGCCGACGCCAAGCGCCGCGTGTTCCTGTTCCAGCTGCTGGCAGTGCTGGGGCAGTGGGAACGCGCCCAGAATCAGCTTGCCGTGGCCGGCGAGCTGGACCCCCAGAACGCCCTGATGGTCGGCGCCTACAACGTGGCCCTGGCCGGCGAGCGCGAGCGCGTCGAGGTGCTGGAGGGGCGGCGTGCGCCGGTGATCATCGGCGAGCCCGCGCAGTGGGTCGCACTGCTGCTGCAGGCGCTCAAGCTCAACGCCGAAGGCCGCCACGCGCAGGCCGCCGCGCTGCGCGAGCAGGCATTCGAGCAGGCCGACGCAGTCGGTGGTGCCATCGACGGTGCGCCGTTCGAGTGGATGGCCGATGCCGACCCCCGCTTCGGTCCGTGCCTGGAAGTGATCACCAAGGGCGGCTACGCCTGGGCGCCGTTCTCGCGCATCAGCCAGCTCGTGTTCGAGGCGCCGACCGATCTGCGCGACAAGATCTGGGCGCCGGTACAGATCACCTGGGCCAATGGCGGCCAGGCCGTCGGCTTCGTGCCGGCGCGCTACCCTGGTGCCGAACGGGCCACCGAGGGCGACATCGTGCTCGCCCGCGCCACCGACTGGCTGGACCTGGGTGACGATTTCCAGGTCGCCCGCGGCCAGCGCATGCTTGCCACGGACGCGGGCGAATATCCGCTGCTGGATGTCCGCGCCATCACCTTCGCCGCTGCCTGACGGGTCACGGGCGTCATGGCCGAGCTGACCACCCAGGAACGCCTGCAGCCCTCGCTGCTGGACCGTCTCACCGACGACGAACCGCTCCAGCGCGAGGAAAGCCGCGACAAGCGCGTGATCAACGCCAACCGCCTGCGCGAGTGCGTCACCCGCGATATTGCCTGGCTGCTCAACTGCGTGAACCTCGGCGCCGAAAGTGACCTGGCGGACTACCCCGAGGTCGCCCGCTCGGTAATCAATTTCGGCATCCCCGACCTCACCGGCACCGCGCTGTCCGGAGTGGAGGCTGCCACGCTCCAGCGCCAGCTGCGGGCCGCGATCCTGGCGTTCGAGCCGCGCCTGACCGCCAGTACGCTGCGCGTCACCGTCAACGCGGACACCGAGCGCATGGACCAGCAGTCGCTGGTGTTCAACATCGAGTCGGAGATGTGGGCGCAGCCGATTCCGCTGAAGCTCTACCTGAAGACCGAGGTGGACCTGGAAACCGGTGCCTTCCGCGTCTCCGAGGGGTTCGGCTGATGAGCATGGATCCGCGCCTGCTGCGCTACTACAACCGCGAGCTGCAGCACGTCCGCGAGATGGGCGGCGAGTTCGCGCGCGAATATCCCAAGATCGCCGGACGGCTGGGGCTGGAAGGCTTCGAGTGCGCCGACCCTTACGTGGAACGGCTGCTGGAGGGCTTCGCGTTTCTTGCCGCGCGGGTGCAGCTCAAGCTCGATGCGCAGTACCCGGTGTTCACCCAGCACCTGCTGGAGATGGTCTACCCGCACTACCTCACGCCGATCCCGTCGATGGCGGTGGTGCAGCTGCAGCCGGACGTGAAAGAAGCCGCCCTGGTCGCCGGCCACACCGTGCCCCGGCACACTGCGTTGCGCAGCCAGACCGGCCGCGACGATCGCACCGCCTGCGAATACCGCACCGCCCACGACGTCACGCTGTGGCCGCTGGAGCTGTCCGAGGCGAAGTATTTCGAGACCCCGGCCGCCCTGGCCGCGGCCGGTGTGCCGATGCCCGAAGGCAAGACCGTGCGCGCCGGGCTGCGGCTGGCGTTCCGGGTCACCGCGGGTGCGCCGGCGAATGCGCTGGCGCTGGACCGGTTGCCGGTGTTCATCGCCGGCGCAGACGAGCTGCCCAAGCGCCTGTACGAGCAGCTATTGGGTAACGCCGTGGGTTACGTGGTGCGCGCGCCGGGGGCGTCGGGCAGCACCGTGACGACCACATTTCCGGCCGACGCCATCCGTCCGCGCGGGTTCGACGACAGCGAGGCATTGATTCCCTACACGGCGCGATCGTTCAGCGGTTATCGACTGCTGCAGGAGTACTTCGCCTGTCCCGAGCGGTTCCTGTTTGCCGAGTTCACCGGGCTGCGTTCGGTGCTGTCCCGGTCGCAGGGCAGCACGTTCGAGATCGACGTGCTGTTCGACCGCAGCATCGCGCGGCTGCACAACGCGGTGGACGCGGGCAACTTCCGGCTGTTCTGCACGCCGGCGATCAACCTGTTCCAGCGTCGTGCCGACCGCATCCACCTGCAGGCGGGCAAGACCGAATACCACGTGCTGGCCGATCGCACGCGGCCGATGGATTTCGAGATCCATTCGGTCAGCGAGGTGGAGGGCTTCGGTGATCGGCAGGAGCCGGAGCTGCGCTTCCAGCCGTTCTACGGCTGCGACGAGCGCACCTGGCACAGCGGCACGGCGGCCTTCTACACCGTGCGCCGCGAACCGCGCCTGCTCTCCGCCCGCCAGCAGCTGCACGGCGCGCGCTCGAGCTATGTCGGCAACGAGATGTTCATCTCGCTGGTCGACGCACGCGATGCGCCGTTCGCCACGTCGTTGCGGCAGATCGGCATGCAGCTGCTGTGCACCAACCGCGACCTGCCGCTGCAGATGCCGGTGGGCAAGGGCGCCACCGACTTCACCATGGATGCCGGCGCGCCGGTGCAGTCGATCCGCTGCGTGGCCGGCCCGACCAAGCCGCGGGCGCCCACCGCCACCGGTGAGACGGCCTGGCGACTGCTCAGCCACCTGCAGCTCAATTACGCCTCGCTGCTGGGCGAGGGCAGCGAGCAGGGCGCCGCCGCGCTGCGCGAGATGCTCACGCTGTACTGCGACGAGTTCGACTCCGGCGCGCGGCGGCAGATCGAGGGCGTCAAGGCGGTGGGCACCACGCCGATCGTGCGGCGTATTCCGGTGCCGGGGCCGATCAGTTTCGGCCGCGGCCTGGAGATCACGCTCACCTGCGACGACGGCGCCTTCGAAGGCACCGGCGCCTTTCTGCTCGGCTCGGTCATGCAGCACTTCTTCGCGCGCTACGTCTCGGTCAATTCGTTCACCGAGACGGTGCTGCGCACCCTGGAACGCAACGAGGTGGCCCGATGGCCGGCACAGCTGGGCAAGCGCCAGATCCTGTAGCGCTGCTCGATGCGCTGCATCAACACCCGGAGCGCTTCGATTTCTTCGACGCGGTGCGGCGGATCGAGTGCGCCTATCCGAACCAGCCGCGGCTGGGCGAGTCGACCAAGCCGTCGGAAGATCCGGTGCGGCTGTGCCACACGCCCTCGCTGGCGTTCGCCCCGCGCATGCTCGACCGCGTGGACAAGCCGGCAGACGGCAAGCCCGTGCGCGTGCACGGCCTGTTCCTCGGGTTGTTCGGCCCCAATGCCGCGCTGCCGCTGCACCTCACCGAATACGCCATCGACCGGCAGATCAACTCGCGCGACAGCACCTTCACCGCCTTCGCGGACATCTTCCACCACCGGATGATGAGCCTGTTCTACCGCGCCTGGGCGGACGCCCAGCCGACCGTGCAGTACGACCGCCCCAGCCAGGACCGCTTCGGCACCTACGTCGGCGCGCTGGTGGGACTGGCCACGCCGCACGTGGGCGATCGCGATGCGATGCCCGACCGCTACAAGCGTTTTTTCGCCGGTCGATTGCTGCAGCAGGCGCGCAACGCCGAGGGGCTGCAGACCCTGCTGCAGGATTTCTTCCGCATTCCGGTGCGGGTGGTGGAGTTTGTCGCCGAGTGGATGCGCCTGCCGGGCGAGGCGCACCTGCGCCTGGGCGGCGGGGCGCCGGTGGCTTCGCTCGGGCGCACCGCGGTGGTCGGCGAGAGCGTGTGGGGTGCGCAGCAGCGCTTCCGCCTGCGCATCGGCCCGCTCGATGGAACGCAGTTCCAGCACTTCCTGCCCGGCGGCCCTGCACTGGAACAACTGGTTGCCGCGGTGAAGAGCTACGCCGGCGAGGAAAAGGCCTGGGACGTGCAACTGGTGCTGCGGCGCGAGGAGATTCCCGCCACGCGATTGGGCCAGGCGGGGCGCATGGGCCTGACCACCTGGCTCGGCCAGCCGCGGCGGCACACCGACGCCGACGAGGTTGTGCTGCGCCCCACCGGATGAGCCCGATGCCACGCCTTCCGCTCCACCGAACCGATTCGATCCACGCCCGCGCCCTGTGCGCGGGAGTCACCCGCTAACGTCGCAAGGATTCCAGCACCATGGCAGACATCAGTCGCAGCGCCCTGTTCGGCAAGCTCAACAAGATCGCCTACCGGGGCATCGAAAGTGCCACCGTATTCTGCAAGCTCAGGGGCAACCCGTACATCGAGCTGGTGCACTGGATCCACCAGATCCTGCAGCTGCAGGACTCGGACCTGCACCACATCATCAAGCAGTTCAACCTCAACCCGTCCAATCTGGTGCGCGACGTCACCGACGCGCTGGACCGCCTGCCGCGCGGCTCCAGCAGCATCTCGGACATCTCCAGCAACGTGGAGGAGTCGGTCGAGCGCGCGTGGGTGTTCGCCACGCTGATGTTCGGCGAGGCGCAGGTGCGCACCGGGTATCTCGTCGTCGGTATCCTGCAGACGCGCCACCTGCGCAACGTGCTGGTGGGCATCTCCAAGGAGTTCGAGAAGATCAAGCTCGACACCCTCACCGACCAGTTCGCCGAAGTGGTCGGTGGCTCGCCCGAGGACAACCAGACCGCCTCGGACGGCTTCAAGATGGGCGGCGCCGTGCCGGGCGAAGCCAGTGGCGCAATGGGCCCGGCGCAGATGGGCAAGCAGGAGGCGCTCAAGCAGTTCACGGTGGACCTCACCGAGCAGGCGCGCAGCGGCAAGATCGATCCTATCGTCGGCCGTGACGAGGAGATTCGCCAGGTGGTGGACATCCTCATGCGCCGTCGCCAGAACAACCCGATGCTGGTGGGCGAGGCGGGCGTGGGCAAGACCGCCGTGGTGGAGGGCTTCGCGCTGCGCATCGTGCAGGGCGACGTGCCGCCGCAGCTGAAGGACGTGGAGCTGCGCACGCTCGACGTCGGTCTGCTGCAGGCCGGCGCCAGCATGAAGGGCGAGTTCGAGAACCGGCTGCGCCAGGTGATCGAGGAGGTGCAATCATCGCCCAAGCCGATCATCCTGTTCATCGACGAGGCGCACACGCTGGTCGGCGCGGGCGGCGCCGCCGGGACGGGCGACGCGGCGAACCTGCTGAAGCCGGCGCTGGCGCGCGGCAAGCTGCGCACGATCGCCGCGACCACCTGGGCCGAGTACAAGAAGTACATCGAGAAGGATCCGGCGCTCACCCGCCGCTTCCAGGTCGTCCAGGTCGACGAGCCGGACGAGGAGAAGGCGATCGGCATGATGCGCGGCATGGCCGGCACGCTCGAGGAGCACCACAAGATCGGCGTGCTCGACGAGGCGCTGCAGGCGGCGGTGAAGCTGTCGCACCGCTACATCCCGGCGCGCCAGCTGCCCGACAAGGCGGTCAGCCTGCTGGATACGGCGTGCGCGCGCGTCGCGATCAGCCAGAGCGCGGTGCCGGCGGAGGTCGAGGACAGCCGCAGCAAGATCCGTGGCCTCGAGATCGAGCTCGAGATCATCGGGCGCGAGAAGGCGTCCGGCTGGGACGTCGCCGCGCGCGAGGCGGCGACCAAGGCGAAGATCGAAGGCGAGCGCGGGCGCCTGGACGAGCTGGAGAAGCGCTGGAAGTCCGAGCAGGAGCTGGTCGCGAAGATCCTCGAGCTGCGGAAGGCGGCGCGCAAGGAAGGCGACGACGAGAAGCTGCGCGCGACGACGGCCGAGCTGCACAAGCTGCAGGGGCAGACGCCGCTCATCTTCCCGACGGTCGACGCGCAAGCGGTCGCGGCGGTCGTCGGCGAGTGGACGGGGATCCCGGTGGGCCGGATGGTCAACGACGAGATCCAGACCGTCTTGAAGCTGGGCGACTCGCTGAGCCAGCGCGTGATCGGGCAGCGCCATGGGCTCGACATGATCGCCCGCCGCATCCAGACCTCGCGCGCCGGCCTGGCCGACACGCGCAAGCCGATCGGCGTGTTCCTGCTGGCGGGCCCGTCGGGCGTCGGCAAGACCGAGACGGCGCTGACGCTGGCCGAGACGCTGTACGGCGGCGAGCAGAACCTGATCACGATCAACATGAGCGAGTTCCAGGAGGCGCACACCGTCTCGACGCTGAAGGGCGCACCTCCCGGATACGTCGGCTACGGCGAGGGCGGCGTGCTGACCGAGGCGGTGCGGCGGAAGCCGTACAGCGTCGTCCTGCTCGACGAGGTCGAGAAGGCGCACTCCGACGTCCACGAGATCTTCTTCCAGGTGTTCGACAAGGGGGTCATGGAGGACGGCGAGGGGCGGATGATCGACTTCAAGAACACGCTCATCCTGCTGACCTCGAACGTGGGCAGCGATCTGATCGCGACCATGTGCAAGGACCCGCAGCTGATGCCGGAGCCGGAGGCGATCGCGACCGCGCTGCGGCCGGCGCTGCTGAAGGTGTTCCCGGCGGCGCTGCTCGGACGTCTGGTCACGATCCCGTACTACCCGCTCAGCGACGAGATCATGGGCAGCATCGTCAAGCTGCAGCTGGGGCGCGTCGTGCGCCGCGTCTCCGACGCGCACGGCATCCCGCTGGAGTACGACGACAAGGTGGTGAAGCTGATCGTCAGCCGCTGCACCGAGGTGGAGAGCGGCGGCCGCATGATCGACGCGATCCTGACCAACACGCTGTTGCCCCGCATCAGCCAGGAGCTGCTCGTCCGCATGGGCGACGCCAACCCGGTCAAGCGCGTGAAGATCACCGCCCCCGCCGACGACTTCGAGTACGCCTTCGAGTAGCGAGATCAGATCCCCTCTCCCCGGCCGCGGGGAGAGGGTCAGGGTGAGGGGCCCGTCTTCACCGCAGCCCTTCGCCCCTTACTCGATCGTGACGTCGTCGATGTACCAGCGCTTCGTCGGCGACGAGTTCCAGTCGGTCGGAAGCGTGCACTCGACGGCGATCCCGAAGGCCTGTGAACCCGTGCTCGGCAAGGTCGCCGAGAGCGAGAACCAGGTCGTGGTGAGCGGGTTCGAGTTGGTGGCGAGGGTCGTGCGGTTCAGGGACCCGCCTGAGACCAGGTCAGCGAACAGCCGGCAGCTCGCCGTCCCCGCCGGAAACGATCCGTTCAGCATGACCCATGCGCTCACCTTCTTGCCGCGCAAGTCGAACACGGGGTAGTCCGTGCTCGGCGCGTCGCAGCTGGCGTAGACCTCGGCGAACCCGGGACTGGAGACGCCAGATCCGATACCCTCGAACGACCACTGGCCCAGGTGTGGGTGGTCCATGCTGGGCATGAACGGGGACTCGCTCGTGGGGACCCAGCCCATGTTGTCGCCGGTCTCCCAGTCCCATCCGGTAGCGACGCAGCTGTCCGCCGTGCCGTGGCACATCGTATAGCCCGAGCGGCAGGCCGTGCCGCACACGCCCGCGGTGCAGGCGGGAACGGAGTTCGGCAGCGACGGCTGCGAGCACGCGTGATTGCACATGTTGCAGTGGGTGGCGTTGGTCTGCGTGTTGACGCACGCGCCGCTGCAGACCTGCGTGCCCGCCGGCTGGTTCGACCGGATCGAGCACGTGCCCGACGACACGCCCGTCGTCGCCATGCTGCAGCCCTGGCACGAGAGGTTGCACGCGACGTTGCAGCACACGCCGTCGACGCAGTAGTTCGACAGGCACTGGTTCGCGTTGGAGCAGGACGCGCCGAGGCCGGCGAGCGGCGTACCGCCCGCACCGCCCGTCCCACCGCGCCCCGCGCTGCCCGTCGTGCCGCCGCCGCCGGCCCCCGTCGAACCGCCGCCGCCACCGCCGGTCGTGCCGCCGCGCCCCGCGCCGCCCGAGCCGCCGCCGCCGCCGCCACCGGCGCCCGTCGTGCCGCCGCCGCCGCTGCCGCCGCGTCCTGCGCCGCCCGAGCCGCCGCCGGCGCTGCCGCCGCTGCCGCCGCGCCCGGCGCTGCCCGCGGTGCTGCCACCGGCCCCGGAGCTGCCGCCGTTACCGCCGCTGCTCCCGGCGCTGCCGCTGGTGCCGCCGCGCCCGGCGCTGCCCGCCGTCGCGCCGCCGGCGCCACCAGCCGCGGCGCCGCCGGTCCCCGGCGCGCCTGCGACGCCAGCGCCCGCTGTCGCGCCCGTACCCGCGGCACCGCCGGCACCGGGTCCGCTGCCCGCGATGCCGCCGGCGCCGATCGCGCCCGCGACCCCGCCGCTGTTCCCGGCCGCCCCCGCCGCGCTGCCCGCGGTGCCACCCTTGCCGCCCATGCCCGCCGGATGATCGTTCTCGGCGTCCATCGGGCCGCCGTCGTCTTTGATGGCCGCGGAGCCGCACCCACCGACGACGAGCACGACGGCGACTATGAAAAGGTTTCGCTGCAGCGGGTTCTCGAGCACGCCGGTAGGTGCCCCGCCGCTGTGGCCGCGGCTCACGCGTTCGGAGAGCGAGGCCGCTCTCAAAAAGATGATAAAAACGCCGCGTATTCTGCTCAAACGCGGCGTCGCGTACTCACCGGCGCGTCGCCGGATTCGCCCGCGCGGCCCGTCAGCGCGCGAACGCCGCGGCCAGCTCTGCCAGCGACGCGCCCGGATCGCCCGTGACGGCGCGCTGCTGCGCGCTCAGCGCCCCGACCGCTTCCTGCACGGCGGTGGCGACGTCGGTGCGCATCGGCCAGAAGCGGTTGCTGCGGTGGCGCGGGTTCGCGAGGAACGCCAGCGCGGATCCCGCGGGCGGCCCCAGCGTCATCAGCAAGCGGCCGTCCGGACCGTCCGTCCACATCAGCGCGGGAACGGAATCCCGCCAGCCGAGCCGCTCGCGCGCAATCGCCAGCCAGAGCTGCTGCGCCATCGGCGACGGCGCCGGCGCGTCGACGGTGATCCCGCCGCGCCCCTCCCCCGCCTTCGCCGCCTGATCGCACGCCGCCACCAGCGTCCGGCACGCATACGCGAGCGCGGGCTGACCGCCGCCCATCGCCTCGATCAGCGACGACACGGTCTCGCCCGCGAGGCCGTCGGCGCCGCCCGGCCCCTCGTCCGGCAAGATCGATTCGAGCTGCTGCGCGCCCGCCGCGATCGCGGCGCCGTCGTGCGTGGCGCTCGATCCGGCCAGCGCGCCCGCCGCATTGATGAAATACGCGTACGTCGCGGGCAGCGACGACAGCCGGTCGGCCAGCCCCTCGCGCACCAGCTCGACGAACACCGCCAGCACGGACGCGCGTCCCGCCGCGTCCGCCGCCGGGGCGAACGCGCCGATCAGCGCCGGCGCCCCGGGCGCCGCGATCAGGAACGAGATCGGCCCCGCCGGCAACGCCGTCCGCTCGGCGCGGATCATCTCGAGTCCCTCCGCGATCCAGCGATCCAGACCGGCCTGCGCGAACGCGCCCGCGTTCACGCGCAGGAAGTCCGCCTGGCTCGCGACCTTTCCGTAGACGCCGACCTTGCTCATGATCAATGGCACCCCGACGAGCCCGCGACCACGCTGCGCGGGATCTCGATGTTGCGGAACGCGCGCGGCAGGATCACCGGCTTGAGGTCGGCGTGGATCGGCGCCGCCAGCTCCGACGGCGTCCAGGTCCCGGAGATGAACTCCTCGCCGTCGTTGGCGTAGACGAGCTTGCCCTGGTCGATGAGGTGGAACAGCGCCCACTCGCCTTCCGGCTGCCCCAGCTCACCGTCTCCGGTCTTCTGGAAGTAGCGGAACACCGCGCCCTGCCCGGGCCACGCCACGTCCTCCCAGCGCTCCTTGGTGTTGAAGTAGGTCAGCTTGCGCCCGCTGCTCTCGAACATGATCTTGCTGTACGGCGCTGACGCGCGCAGGCGCATCGAGACCGCCAGCGACAGCTTCCCCGGCTCCTTGGCGTACAGCAGGTCCGTCAGCTCTTGGGCGCGCTTCAGGAACACCACCATGCTCGGCTTCCACTTCACGCTCGCCTGGTCCTTCAGGTGGAAGACGGTCGTGCCGGCCGGATGCTCGAAGTCCGCCTGCAACGCCTCGGCGTAGTACTGCCAGAGCACGCCGGTCTTGGGCGCGAAGAACTTGTCGATGTCCGCCACGCGCGCCTCGCGCGCCTTGCGGTTGGCGATGAACGGATACCGTCCCGCCAGCAGCTGGTCGTAGACGACGACCACGGTCTCGCACCACTTGCGGTTGGCAGAGTCGCCCGTCGCGCCGCTCACCGCGACCTCGGCGCCGCTGAGCGGCGGCATCAGGATGCGCTCCAGCAGGCCCGCCTCCCAGCCGTGCTCGTTGTAGTTCGAGATCAGGGTCGACAGCTTCAGGCGGCCGTTCTTGAGTGCGGTCTGGAACGCCTTGGGATCGGGCGCGCCCTGGTCGCCCAGCGCGGCGGCGAGCTCGGTCAGCACCTGCGTGTACGCCTCGAGCCCGGTCGGCTTGGTCATGCCGAACCCGAGGAAGCCCGAGAACTCCAGGCCGACGTCCTCTGGGCTCATCGGATCGCCGCCCGTGCCGGCGACCGGCTTCGCGCCGGCCGCGTCGGCGCCGTCCGCCCCGTCCGCGGCGTCGTCGCCGAGGATCTTCTTCTTCGCGGCGCTGACCTTCTGGAGCAGCCCGCCCTTGCCCTTGTTGATCGCCGCCGCGATCGGCGAGTCGTCCTTGAAGATCAGCTCCTTCGAGGCGTTCCGCCAGATCGCATCGAACGGCTTCTGTGTCAGGAGCGCCTTCACCAGGTTCCGCGTCTCGTCGACGGTGGTGGGCGCCTGGACCGACAGCGACAGCAGGAACGACCGCCAGGCGTCGACGTAGCGCCGGAAGTACCCGGCGCGCATCGCCATCGCGTCCGCGTTCGCGACGCCCGCCTGGCTGGGCGACCCGAGCAGCCAGCTCGTCTCGTCGCGCGACTTCTCGCGATCGGCCGTGAACCGTTCGATCCGATCCTTGATCACCTTCCAGCCCGCGGGCGTGAACGCGCCCGGCACCGACGGGCCCGCGGTCTTCGCCGACGCCGCGGTCTGGAACACGGTGATCGCGCCGCCCGCCACGTCGACCAGCCGCACGTCGCGCGGCAGGTTCGGATCGCGCAGCAGATCAGCGAGCGGATCGCCCTGGCTCGCCTGCAGCAGCGCCGCGCGCACGCGCGACACGACGCGCGCGTTGCGTTCGACCAGATCGCCGTTCGCCGTCGAGCGCGCCGCGTAGAAGCGGACGGAATCCTCGACGGCGTGGCGGGCGCGCGTCGTCGTCAAGTCGCCCGCGACTGCCGCCCAGCGCTCGCTCGCCCGGTCGGCCGCGATGTCGACCCACCGCTCGCCCCAGCCGTCGTTCTCGGGCGACGGCTCGTCGGCGGCCTTCGGCTGCGTCAGCAGGAGGTGCAGCATCAGGCCGTTGGTCGCGCCCG